>CBDUDB010000019.1:0-24730 GCA_965365795.1 uncultured bacterium
AAGCTGCAACGGAATCACCGAAAGCAGCGGCGTCCAGAAGTTCATCACCGCGGGAATGGTGATCACGTGATCGCTAAGCGCGGCGATCTCGGTGTCGCCCTCGGTCACGATCGAGATGATCTTGCCGTCACGCGCGCGCACTTCTTGAACGTTGCCGACGATCTTGTCGTAGCTGCCGTCCTTGGTCGCGATGACGACCACCGGCATGTCCGGATCGATCAGGGCGATGGGACCGTGCTTCATCTCCGCGGCGGGATAACCCTCGGCGTGGATGTAGCTGATCTCCTTCAGCTTCAACGCACCTTCCAGTGCGATGGGGAAGTTCACCCCGCGACCGAGGTACAGGCAGTTTTTGTGGCCGGCGTAGACCTCGGCAATCTTTTTGATGGCGTCGGACTGGTCCAGAACCTTCTGCACCAGGTCCGGCAGCTTGACCAGCTCCTGTAGCATCTGCGTGCCGCGGTCGGCGCTCAGGTGAGTGCGCCGGCCGAACAGGATGGCCATCAACCCCAGGATCGTCACCTGGCTGGTAAAGGCCTTGGTCGAAGCCACTCCGATTTCAGGGCCGGCATGGATGTAGACCCCGCATTCACTTTCTCGGGCAATGGTCGAACCCACCACGTTGGTGATGCCCAGCACCTTGGCCCCCTTGCGCTTGGCCTCGCGCATGGCTTCCAGGGTGTCGATGGTCTCGCCGCTCTGGCTGATCACCAGGCACAGGGTTCCCGGCTCGATGATCGGCGAACGGTAGCGGAACTCCGAAGCGTATTCCACTTCCACAGGGATATGCGCATACTCCTCCAGCAGGTATTCCCCCACCAGGCCGGCGTGCCATGACGTTCCACAGGCCAAGATGACGATGCGCCGGATGTTCCGCAGCTCCCAGTCGGTCAGCTCGATCCCACCCAGTTTCACGTCCCCTGATTCGGGCAGGATCCGGCCGCGGAAAGAATCGCGGATGGTCTGCGGCTGCTCGAAAATTTCCTTGAGCATGAAGTGCTCGTAGCCGCCCTTTTGGATCTGGCCCAGGTCCCAGGTGATCTCCTGGATTTCCTTGGTGATCTCTTCATTATCAATGGTCATGGTGTGAACGCCCTCGGGCCTCAGGATCACCATTTCCCCATCGTCGAGATAGATGACTTGCCGGGTGTGGCCCATAACAGCCGCCACGTCGCTGGCCAGGAAATTCATGCCGTCCCCGACTCCGACGACCAGGGGGCTGCCCTTGCGGGCTCCGATGATCAGATCGGGTTCGTCCAGATGGGTCACGGCGATTCCGTAGGCGCCTTCGACCACACCCAAGGCCAGTTGCACGGCCTTGGTCAGATCCCCGTCGTAGAAATCCTCGATCAGGTGAACCAGGACTTCGGTGTCTGTCTGGGACTCGAACTTGTGTCCCTTGTTGGTCAGCTGGACCTTCAGGGCCGCGTGGTTTTCGATGATGCCGTTGTGCACCAGGGCCACCTTCCCCGAAACGTGGGGATGGGCGTTGATCTGGTTGGGGGCACCGTGGGTTGCCCAGCGCGTATGGGCGATCCCGCAGGTCCCTGCCAGTTCATCCCAATTGAGAGCGGCTTCCAGGTTTACAATTTTTCCCTTTTCCTTGACCAAGTGCTGGCGATCCGGGGTCATGATGACCATTCCAGCACTGTCGTATCCTCTGTACTCCAGCCGCTTGAGTCCCTCCAGAAGAATGGACGCTGCGTCGGGGGTTCCGACCACTCCTACTATTCCACACATCGGCTGTATCCTCCCGATGACAAGGGCATGAACCAATATTTGGCGCCAACAGGGGTGGCACTCAAAAAATCAAATTTAACGAGTCCATGATAGACCCGGACCGGCAAAAAGTCATTCCCTGATCCCAAAGTACCGGTCACGTGGCCGATCGGACTCTTTGAATCAATTCGACGGCTGCCGCCTCGTCTTTAGCTTCGGCAATGATCCTCACCACCGCCTCGGTATTGGAGGGGCGTACGTGTACCCAAGCGTCGGTTCCGATCCATTTCAGGCCGTCGCGGTCATCCATGGTTCCGGCGCCCAACCCGCTGAGAACCTCTTTCAGGTGGTCTCCTGCGGGCAGTTCATCGTTGCCCACCTTGGTCTTGACCATGGCCACCGGCGGCAGAGCGTCGGCCATTTCGGCCAGGGAGCGGCCGCTCTCGGCGACCGCCTGCAGGACCATGGCGATCCCCACCAGGGCATCCCGCCCGGCATGAATGGTTGGATAGATAACGCCCCCGTTACCCTCACCACCGAGAATGCAATCGTTGGCCAGAATGGCCTCGACCACGTTGGCCTCTCCAACTGGAGTCCGGAGCACGGTCTGTCCGTGACCGGCGGCGACCTTTTCGATCAGGCCGGTGGTGGACAGATTCACCGCCATGGATCCGGGTGTCTTGCCCAGCAGGAAATCCGCGGCGAGGACCAGGGTCATTTCCTCGCTCAGGGCACGCCCGTTTCCATCGACCAGAGCCAGGCGGTCCACATCCGGATCGACGGCGAAACCCAGGTCCGCGCCCTCGGAGCGCACCTGGGCCCGGAGGTCTTTGAGATGGGAGGGCGTCGGTTCCGGATCGTGGGGAAAGCGCCCGGACATTTCACAATACAAGGGTGTGCAGCGGACCCCGAGAGTCTCCAGCAGGGCAGGCACGATGCTACCGCCTGCCCCCTCAACCGCATCAACCACCGCGTGCAGGTTGCGGCTGCGGATCTTGTCCACGTCAAGCCAGGGGACGGCGCAGATGGCGTCCAGGTGCTGCTGGTCGGACCCTTCGCGGGAATGGACCTTACCCAGCTTGTCGAACACTACGTGCCCCGACTCTTCTTCGTACTTCTGGCGCAGCTCGCGGTTCTGGTCCGCGGTCAGGAACAGTCCCGTTCCCGCCAGGAATTTCAAAGCGTTCCACTGCTCGGGGTTGTGACTGGCGGTGATGATCACCCCACCGACAGCATTGCTTTCCTGCACCGCTATTTCCGTGGTTGGAGTGGTGGCGATGCCGATGTCCCACACGTCGTGTCCGGTGGAAACCAGGGCGGCGGCCACGGCGTCCAGGACCATGGGCCCGCTGACCCGCGTGTCGCGGCCGACAACCACCGGCCCGGCTGGCAACCAGGCCCCGAAGGCTGAGGCCCAGCGGGTGACCGTGACGGCATCCAGACCATCCCCGATCACCCCCCGAATCCCGGAAATACTTACTCGCAAAGGCATACAGAGTCCTTTCCGCGCCTTTGGTCAGCGCTCGGACGTTCCCGGCAGTGTATTCATGAAATCGGGAAATTCTTCCCGGCTTGAAGGCGTTCCCATTTTCGTCGGGATGATCCTAACTTCCCGGACTTCGACAATAAAGAAAAAAACCTACCAATGGCAGGTTAAAATATCCCGAAACTACATTCGGAATAACATTCGGAATAACTGGAGCTGGTGTGCGGACTCGAACCGCAGACCTGCTCATTACGAGTGAGCTGCTCTACCAGCTGAGCTACACCAGCTCCTGGATAATCATCGATTTACAGTGGTGCCTGGGGGCGGAATCGAACCACCGACACCATGATTTTCAGTCATGTGCTCTACCAACTGAGCTACCCAGGCGCCTAACTGTTCCGCTGATAGCGGGAAGGGAATAAAACACCGCAGGGAATCGAATGTCAAGGCGCTGGAGGGATTTTTCAACCCGGGCGAATCCGGAGCCGCCGGGATCTTGCCAATGGGACCGGGGCCAGCCGGTCAGCTGGCCGCCTTTTGGGTCAGTTCCGCAATCGTACTGACAACTTCTTCGAGTTCAAAGGGTTTGTAAAGACAGGCATCAGCCCGGGACCAGGTGGCGATGAATTTTTCCCGATCGTGGGAATCCACCTTCCTGGCGGTCAGGAGCATGATCGGGAAGTGCTTGGCCTCCGGATCGTTGTCCATCCATTCCTTGAGCATGCGGCTGACTTCGTAGCCATTGCAACCGGGCAGCATGACGTCCAGGATCATGAAATCAGGGGGCAGGCGTTTGGCCTTGTCCAGGCCCTCCAGACCGTCAAGGGCCGTGGCGACCTCGAACCCCTGTTTTGCCAGGCTGTATTCCAGGGTTTCCAGGATGTCGGGTTCGTCATCAACCACGAGAATGCGTAAGGCGCGGTCCATTATCAATCCTCCGTTGCATCGGAACTGGGCCGAAGAATTTTTTCCTCAACCTTTATTCGACCCGAATGGGGCCGAGTTGACCATTGTTTCGAGTGGTTTCCTGTTAATCCCCAGGGCGGTCGGATCTTCCCCTGGCTGTACGGCCAGGTACACCCAGCGAGTCGCCTCCAGGCCCCCGCCCCGGCGGGCGGTGTAAAGGGTCCAGCGGTGGCTCCAATTTACGGGGTCCAGTACCGCGGTCGCCCACAAGCCGGGAGCGGGCTCCCAGGCTTTGGCGAATCCTGAGGCTTCCTGACCGAAAAATCCCTCCAACGAGTCGGTCCGGGCCGAATCCGAACCTGCTTTTGAACGCATATCCAACAGGCCGATCAGAGGTCGGACTCCGTTTTTCGAACCCTGGGCGAGGGCCTCGGCCAGCTGGCCGATGGTCCGGTGGAAGTGTTCGGCGGCTGAATCCCGGGGCAGCTTCAGCCAGACGGTGGTGCCCTGTCCCGGCAAACTGATCAGCCGGACCTGTCCCCCATGGGACTCGACCAAGCGCCGGGTGACCGAAAGCCCCAAACCGGTCCCGGCTGCCTCCTGACCACCAGCTGCAGGGCCCCTGTTGAAGGGCTCAAAAAGTCGGTCCTGGACCTTGGGGCTGAGCCCCGGGCCGTTGTCATCCACGATCAGATTGAAGGTGTTCACCGACAGGTCCCAGTGGCGAGCCAACCTGCCTGCAAGACTGCGACGGAACCCCGACCGTTGCTCCAGCCAGACCCGGACCATGCCGCCCGCAGGGGTGAATTTCAGGGCGTTGCCCAGGACATTGTCAAGCATGCGGACAACCAGGTCCGCGTCTACCTGGGCTGGGAAACTCCGGGGCAGCCCCGAATCATCGACCTCGATACCACGGGCCGCAGCGGTCACCCGGTGAAGCTCAACCGCATCGATCAGGATCGGCCCCAGGTCCACCTGCGACCGTTTGGCCGGAAACACTTCCGCAGGGGCCGGGCCGGTGGTCAACAGGCCCCCGACCATGCGGTCAAGGCGGTCGATGTTGCGGCGGGCCAAACGCAGGAAACGCTTTTGGTCCGGCGTGAGATCGCCGGTTTCTTCGCTCAGGACCAGATTCAGGCAGGATTGCAGCGAGGCCAGCGGGGTGCGGAGGTCGTGGGCCAGGGAGCGGAAAACTTCCGACATATCGGCCGAATCCGGCCGGTGATCGGGTATCTTCTGACCAATATTCCTGGTCGCGACGGACAATTTTTTCCCTTTCAGGTGTACTGAGCCGGTTTAGCATCTGCCGCAACTTGTTGTGTTACAAAATGTTGTACAGACAGGCAGATTTTCCGGATCAGATTTTCAGGGAAAATTGCAAAGGTTATGCCAGAGAATGAAGGAAGAATATTCCAGGGGGTCAGGCCCCGCCGGCCAGCTTCAGGGCCAGGTAACGGCCGGTAAGGGAGGACTTGTTGCGAGCGACCTCTGCGACTGTACCCTGAGCAACCACACGCCCGCCATGTCGGCCGCCGCCCGGCCCGAGGTCCAGCACCCAGTCCGCCTGGCAGATGAGATCCATGTTGTGTTCGATCACCAGCACCGAATGTTCCCGGTCCACCAGTTCGTGCAGAACCTTGACCAGCGCGCGAACATCTTCGGCGTGGAGTCCGGTGGTGGGCTCATCAAGCAGATACAGGTTGTGTTTGCCCGAGGGCATGGCCAGCTCGCGGGCCACCTTGAGGCGCTGGCTCTCCCCCCCGGACAGGGTCGGGGCCGGCTGGCCCAAGGTCAGATAACCCAGCCCCACCTTCTTCAACAGCCACAGCCGCTGACTCACCGCGCTCACGTCCCCGAAAAACGCCAGGGCGTCATCCACGGTCATCTCCAGGGCCTGGGCGATGTTCAAACCCTTGTACCGGATTTCCAGGGTGCTGGTATTGAAGCGGCTACCGCGGCATTCCTCGCAGGGGACGGTGATGTCGGCCATGAACTGCATTTCCACCCGGTGATAGCCCATACCCTGACAGTTGGTGCAACGCCCCCCGGCGGTGTTGAAACTGAAACGCCCCGGCGCGTAACCCCGAGCGAGGGATTCCTTGACGCCGGCGAACAGTTCCCGGATCGGGGCCAGAACCTGCAGGTAAGTAGCGGGGTTCGACCGGCTGGTCTTGCCGATGGGCGACTGGTCCACCCTGACGACCTTGCCCACACCGTGAGTGCCGTGGATCGAAGAGAAGGGAAAAGCCCGCCCCGAGCCCCCAGCGACCCTGGCGGTCAAGCCATCGTGAAGGCAGCCGTTCATGAAACTGCTTTTTCCCGAACCGGAAATGCCGGTCAGGGCGACGAACCGCTGCAGGGGAATCTTCACCTCGATATCCCGCAGGTTGTGCAGACGGGCGCCCTTGACCGTCAGCCAGCGGTCGGCCTTGCGGGGCCGGGCGGCAGCTTCGCGGATAGGAATCTGTCCGCGCAAGTGGCGGGCGGTCAAAGTATCTCCACCGTCAAGAAGGTCGGCCAGAGGACCTTGATAGACGACCTCTCCTCCGTCGGTGCCGGCTCCGGGCCCTAGCTCCACAAAATGTTCGGCGGCTTTGAGCACGGCCAGATCATGTTCGACCACCACCACGGTATTGCCCCCGGCCACGAGGTCGTCGAGGGTTTGGATAAGCCGGTCCACATCTCCGGCATGCAGTCCGCAGGTGGGTTCGTCGAGCACGTAAAGTGTGTCGACCAGCCGAGCGCCCAAGGCGTTGGCCAGATGAATCCTCTGGGCCTCCCCTCCGGACAGGGTCCGAGTCAGCCGGTCCAGGGTCAGGTAACCCAGTCCGACCCGATCGAGAAAACGCAACCGATGCAGGATTTCTTCCCGCACCTCCCCGGCCACCGCCTGGGCGCTCTTGGACAGTCGGATTTTTTCAATTTTCCCCAGGGCGTCTTCCACCGACAGTTCGCCGACCGCGCCCAGATCCATCCCCTGCAGCCTGACCGCCAGAGCTTCGGGTCGAAGACGGCTGCCCCCGCAGGCGCGGCACAGGGTGTCCCCCATGAATCGTCGGGTGAAAAAGCGGTGGTGCCCTATTTTCATCTCCTTGCGCATCTTTTCCAGGAAAGGAATGATGCCGGAATAACTCTTGTCGCTGCCTTCGAGAACCATAAGCTGCTGTTTGCGGGTCAACTTGTGAAAGGGTTTGTCCGAGGGAATCTTCTTGCGGGCGCAAAAGCGGAGCAGCTTGGTGAAATTGCGGGAAAAACTTTCCGTGCTCCAGGGTTTGACCGCACCGTCCCGGATATTCAGGCCGGGATCGGGAATGATCTTTTCCTCGTCGAATTCCAGCCGGTTGCCAAACCCTTTGCAGGCAGGGCAGGCGCCTTCGGGGGAATTGAAGGAGAACAGGCGGGGCGTCGGTTCGGGGAAGACGCGGCTGCAGCCGTTGCACCTGAGGTCATTGGAAAATTCGGTGCGCCAGGCCCCGTCGCGATCACGCAACACGACAAGCCCGTTGGATTGCCCGAAGGCCAGCTCGACCGCCTCTATGAAACGAGACCTGATCCTGGGGCCCAGTTTCAGACGGTCCACGACCACGTCGATAGTGGTGCCGGAGTCAGGTAAAGGAAAATTCCCCACGTCCGGATCGTCCAGTCGGATGACGGCTTCGTCCAGCACGACCCTTTGAAAACCCTGGGCCAGAAGTGGCTCCCACCAGTCGGCCACCGGACCCACCCCGGAAACCGTCAGAGGGTAGCACACCAGAACCAGCGACCCATCGGGATGGTCCTTCCGGATGGCCCGCCAAACCGAAGCCGGAGTCTCCCGGTCGACCTGGACCTCGCATTCCGGGCATATCACCTTGCCCAAACGGGCCCAGAGGACCCGCAGGTAATCATTGATCTCGGTGACGGTCCCCACGGTGCTGCGTCCGCTGGTAACGGCGTTCCGCTGTTCGATGGCGATGGCGGGGCTGATGCCGTCGATCCAGTCGACGTCGGGTTTGGGCAGGCGGGCCAGGAACTGACGGGCGTAGGTCGATAGCGATTCCACGTAACAGCGCTGGCCTTCGGCGTAGAGGGTGTCGAAAACCAGGGAAGATTTCCCTGACCCGGACAGGCCCGAAACCGAGGTCATCACCCCGCGGGGAAAATCCACGTCCACGTTGCGCAGGTTGTGCTCGCGCGCGCCCTTGATGCGAATCCACTCGGTCAATTCTTCAGGCTCCATCCGGCTGTTGAAACGGGGCGAATATTCCCAATATGGAAAGGGAATTTGCAGTCGAACAGAATAACAGAGGTTTGCCGGATGGACAATGTGAATTAATTTGGGTTGATTCGCTCAGTCGGCCCGTCCCTGTGGAAAGGATTTCCATGTCCAGCGATTTTCAAGATCTTCTTACCACCATCCATACCCTGCGCCAACCGGGCGGGTGTCCCTGGGACCAGAAACAGACCCTCCACAACGCGGCGCGATACCTCATGGACGAAGCCGGCGAACTGGTCGAAGCCACCCTGGCCGCCGATACCGCCGGAGCCCGCGAAGAACTGGCGGACCTTCTTTTCATGACCTGTTTCTGTACCGAGATCCTGGGCGAAACCGAGCCGGTGACCATGCATGACATCGCCCGGGAGGGGAACGCCAAGCTCATCCGCCGGCACCCCCACGTTTTCGGGGACGACAAGGCCCGCGACGCAGGCGAAAGCCAGGTTCGCTGGAACGCCATCAAGCGGGAGGAAAAAAGGGCTCGCGGTCTGGACCCGGACCAGGATTCCGCCCTCAAGGACATGCCCGCTTCCACCGCTCCTTTGCATCAAGCCTACGGCTATCAAGACAATGCCGCAGACTGCGGTTTCGACTGGCCGGACATCAGTGGCGTCTGGGCCAAACTGCGCGAGGAACTTTCCGAATTCGAAGAGGCTGTTCAGGAAGGGGACCCAAAAGAAATTCAGCACGAGTTGGGCGACCTGCTCTTTTCAATAGTCAACATCGCCCGCTGGCACAAAATCCAACCGGATATGGCCCTCCGCAAAGCCAACAATCGTTTCAGGGAACGATTCCACTTGGTTGAAGAGGATTTCAAATCGAGAAATTTGGATATGAAGGATGCTGGTATCGATGCCTTGGAGGCTTCGTGGCAGGCCGCAAAAAAGAAGCTGTCCTGACTAGTCCGGAAGCTATGAGGCCCCTTCATGTATCGGGGGCATTGGAATAATCCGCAGGGCTTTTACAGACTCTCGTTTAGCCAGGTAGGTCCAGCCCGAGGACTTTCCAATGCCCCCGATACATGAAGGGGCCGCCTCACCACCGGACTAATCAGGGCAGCCATCCTTATCGCGGTCCCCATCGTAATCCTCAGCCTCGTCGGGGCACTTATCCTCGATATCCGGAATTCCATCGAGATCATTATCCAATTCTGGGCAACCGTCCTCGTCCTCGAAACCGTCCTTGTCCTCCGGTTGACCAGGACACCTATCTTCGGAATCTTCAACGCCATCGTTGTCGGTATCCAGGAAATCGTCGGGACAGCCGTCGGCGTCACTGTGGCCGTCGAAATCCTCGGGTTCATCGGGACATAGATCCTTGAGGTCGGAGATCCCGTCCTGGTCATTGTCTCGGTCGGGAACCCCGTCTTCGTCCTGGAAACCGTCGTAGTCTTCCGGATCGTCGGGGGCGCCGTCCAAACGATCGGGAATGCCGTCCCCGTCGTTGTCGTATTCCGGGCATCCGTCACTGTCACGCCAACCGTCGTGATCCTCAGGCAGATCGGGGCACTCGTCCTTTCGGTCGACGATGCCGTCAGCGTCACGGTCTCTACCGCCGACCGAGAACTGATACGATCCCGCCACGCTCATCAACCAGTCGGGATAGGCGGGAAACCAATCGGTGTTTTCGTCGTCGTTGGCCAGGCTGATCAGGTAGTTGCCGTGCAGGGCCCAGCCCTCGACCAGCCCCCAACGAAGGCCGGCCCCGAATATCCGCAGCTGCTCGCCGCTGGAAACGGTAGCATTGTCCTGGAATTTTTCCTGACTGTACTCAAGCCACAAGCTGGTGGTGCCCTTGCGGAATTCCAAGGCGCCGGCGAGGGTCAGCGCGTCGTTGCGACTGGTTCCACCGGCGATCTCGGCCGACTGGTATCGGGGCGGCCAGGGTTGCAAACTCTCCTGGCCGGTACCGTAGCCGGTGTCTTCGGCTTTGTTCCAGCGGTACCAGGCATTCAGATGGACACGCATTTCCGGCACCTGATGGTCAGTCCAGAAACGGAAGGTCAACGCCCCCCCCGCGCGGGGAGAGAACACCCCTTCGGCCAGACCCTGAGCCTCGTCCCCGGCGGGGATGTTGCCACCGGCCAGCAGGGCGCCGTGCAGGAAATCCTTTTTGAGATGACTTCCCAGCGTCAGCTGCCATTGGCCGTCGCCCAGCCCCGAACCGGTCTCGGGAACGTACGCCGTTCCGTTGGACCAGGTTCGATAGGGTAACTCGGCCCATACATTCAGCCAGGTCCACAGGGCCAGTTCGGTCTGCAGAAAGGCGTCCTTCTGGTTCACCCGGTGCAAAAACCCATCCAGCAAATGGACGGTATTGTAGGTCCGCCCCCCCAGCCCCACACTCCACAGGCCGTCAGGAGGCAGGACCGCGGAAGTGGCCCGGGTCAGGCGAACGGAGTCCTGGTGGTTCGAGGGAGAATCGCCCACCGGATCGGCCGATACCGGCGGACCGCCTTCGGGTTGGGCGGCCACCGACGCGATCCCAGGAAGGAACAGGAGGGTCAGGATTGCCGGGAGCAGAAATCTCAACCGTCGGCCTCGTCTGTGGCCTCATCCGGCGAGGTTTCCGCTGCGGATTCGTCACTGTCGGATTCGGCATCATCGGTCGCGGACGACTTCTTGACCTCGTCCATGTAATTAAGCTGCAGATCCATCACAGCGCCGTCGATCATGCGCAGCAGATCCTCGGGCGTATCGGTGCGGCACTTGACCTTGAGCATGTCCAGGATGTCGATGGTGCTCTTGGCCTGGTCCAGATCTTTTTCGACTTCACCGGTCATGGGGTTCTGGATCTTGCCCAACTGTTGCATGGCCGCCGCCTGAAGGCTGAACACCAGCCCAGCCAGGATGTGATCGTGTTTGCTCATCTCATTGTTTCCCATGGTCGCTCCTTTGGTGGACAGGATTCTGTCCGGAAATACTCTGCAGCTCGTCCGGTGGGTCGAACTCGTCCTGGATCGAACCGATGACCGTTTCGATCAGGTCTTCAAGTGTGATCATCCCCAGCGGGTTCCCGCTCCCGTTTACGACTACGGCCAGTTGCCGGCCCTGACTTCGCAATTCCTCGAAAAGTTCGTACGGGGACATACGTTCGTCCACCAGCAAAAAAGGCCGGATGAATCGGCGTGGCAAAATCAGCTGGTGATCCTCCAGGGGAAGGAACAACAGATCCCTCACCAGAACGTAGCCCTGAACCTGTTTCCCATCCTCCCGCATGACCGGAAACCGGCTGAAGCCCAGCTTGGCGGCCACGGAAAGGCACTCGGCGACCGTGGCGTCGGTCTCGACCGTGACCAGGCGGTCGAGGGGCCGCATGATGTTGGACAGGGGATGCCCTTCGAGTTCGAGAAAACGGTCCACCGTCTCGGCAAAGCGTTGATCGCCTTCACTGGGTGCGGTGTTGGTCAACATCAGGGCGGCCAAACTGCGGCGGGTCATGCCCGACCGCTCCCGATCTCTGTCCGGAAGGATCCGGCGCCACATGCCGGTGTACGCGCGCAGCAGCCACCGGACTGGCCGCAGCAGGGCCATGGCCACCGAGATGACCGGTGAGGCGACCAGGGTCATTCGTTCCGGGAATTCGCGGAACAGAACCTTGGGCAGGATCTCTCCCAGCAGAATCACCAGGAGCGACACGACAATCATGGCCAGCCATTCGCCCCGGGCTCCATAACGGTCCGTGAACACGGCCGTTACCATGGCCGTGAAAAAAACATTGAATAGATTGGTTCCGATCAGGCAGGTGAGGATGGGATCCTCGATCCGGCGCAACTGCCGCACGAGCCGCTGGACCGGGGTCGTCTCGGTCTGAGGCAAGTTGCGCAGCCGGACCCGGCTGAGGCTCATGTAACCGGTTTCACACCCGGAAAAGAACGCGCTCATGAACAGGCAGAAGGCCCCCAGTCCGAAAAGACCGGCAGGGCCCAGTCCCATCAATCCTTCGGTGATGCCGGTCATGCCTCACCTCCGGAATTGGCCGCTGACCTGGGATCCGCCAGCAGGGTGACCTGGATGGTGTCCACCCTGAGGCCCGTGACCTCCAGGACCGAAAGACGCGCCACCGGCAGGGTCACCTTGTCCCCGGGCTGCAGAACTCGCCCCAGACTGGTCATCAAGAAACCTGCCACCGTCACGTAGTCCCGACTGGGCGGCAAGCTGATGCCACAGTTTTCCTCGAGTTCCCGCAGATCGGTCCGCCCGCTGATGATCCAGCGTCCATCCCCGAGGGGCACCATTTCCTGGGACCGGTCCTTGGTATCGGCCACCGGCCCCATGAGAGCCTGCAGGCAATCGGCCAGGGTTACGATCCCGGTGAAATCACCGTGTTCGTCCACCACGGCGGCCAGGTGGATCCGGCCGGCGCGCATGTCCGACAACAGGGCCGCCACATCCTTGCTCTCGGGCACGAAAAGAATCTCACGCAGGTCATCTTTCAACGGAAGGGGCGAATCGGTGTCCCGGTTCAGAAGATCCTTCAGATGGAAAAGGCCGACCGGGTGGCCGCCTTCGACATCCAGTACCGGGTAGCGGTTGAAACCGGCGCGGCGGGCTGCACCCAGAACCTGTCGCAGGGACATATCCCGGCGCAAGGCCACTACCGAAGTTCTGGGAGTCATGATCTGGACCACCTCCAGATCCTTTAGCTGCAGCAATCTGGCCAGGGACCGGCCTTCGGTCTCGGTCAGGGTTCCTTCCTCGACGGCCATGTCACAGGCGATCTGAAGTTCCCCGGTGGTCAGGTTTCGGGAACCGGTGCGATCGAAGGGGAGGCTTTCGATTAAAAGCCTGACCAGGCCGCCAATGGCCCACAGCACGGGCCCCGTGATGACCATCCACAGCCCAAGAGGGGCCTGGGCGGCCAGCGACACTTTATGCCGAAAACGCAGGGCCATCATCTTGGGGGTGATCTCACCCAGAAGCAGCAGGGCCAGGGTGGTCGCCGGAACAGCCACCACCAGCCCGCCGGGGCCGAACCATTTCAGGCACAGGCTGGTCGCCACCACGCTGGCGCCAATGTTGACCATCAGATTGCCGATCAAAAGGCCGGAAAGCAGATCGTTGGCCCGGCCCAGCAGGGCGATTACCCGCCTGCCGGCGCGGGTGCCCTCCTTTTCCATCCGGGCAAGCTCCCCTTTGCCCAGGGAGAAAAAAGCGGTTTCCGAACCGGAAAAGGCCGCGGAAAATACCAGAAGAATTATGAGAAGCAGCAGATCCAATTCCAGGGTCTCCAGGGCGGCGGGACACGGTCGACCCTGAAACCTGGGCCGATCAACGCGGGGATGTTACCTTTTTACAGCTCAATGGGCAAGACGCCGCTGGGCCGTCCGGCAGGAAAATCATTTTCCCCGGCCAGTTTTTGGGTGAATATCCGAAGATGCCCATTCCCTGAGGGTCTTCTGAACCGATTCCGAGGAACCGATGCTCGCCAGCGGCCCAAAAAATAATCCCCCAAGACCGCGCGACATTCTGGTTGTCCGCTTCGGATCCCTGGGTGACCTGTGCCTGCTGGGCTGGGCCCTGGCCCGTTTGGCCGCCCGGCCCGACAGCTCCCACCGGCGCGTGACCCTGGTCACCAAATCTGCCTTTGCTCCCCTGCTGGCCAGGGTGCGGGGTATCCATCAGGTCATTCCCTTGATGGATTCCGGATTGGGTGCGGTAGCCCGGCTGGCCGCCCAATTGCGTGCTGAGTCCTGGGACAGGGTCATCGACGCGCACAATACCCTGCGGAGTCATCTTCTGCTGGGATTGATGAGGCGGCGCCCAGACAGGCGTTTGGCCAAGGATACGGCGGCCCGGCTGGCTTTCATGGGATTCGGGCACCGTGCGGTGGGATTGGACCGCACCATGCACGACCGTTTCGAGGATCTGACCACCGGCCTGGCCCAACCAGCCGAAGGCACTGCCCCGACCCAACCTCCTCTGGCCTCGGTGGGTCGGCCCAAGGATGATTCTCCCACCCCGAAAGTCCTGGGCCTGGCCCCCGGCGCCCAGTGGGATACCAAGCGATGGCCAGAAGACCATTTCGCCACTCTCCTGGACATGCACCTGCGGGACCACCGATCCGGGGCCAGGATCTTTCTCGGTCCCCGGGAGGAAACCTGGTTTGCGGGCGGACCTCTGGAAAAAGCCGCCAGGGGAAATGACCGGGTGGAAATCATTCAGGGCCGTTCCCTGATCGAGGTGGCCGGCCTGCTTTCGGAATGCCATCTACTGGTGACCAACGACAGCGGCCTGTTGCATGTGGCCGAAGCGGTCGGCACGCCCGTGGTGGCCCTTTTCGGGCCCACCGTTCGGGAATTCGGCTACTATCCCCTTCTGCCCGATAGCCGAGTGGTGGAGAATTCCCTGGAGTGCCGCCCCTGTTCCCGCAACGGCAAGCGGCCCTGCCACAGGGGGGATCTGGCCTGCCTGCGGGACATCACCCCGGAAAGTGTTCAAGCCACCCTGAACGCCCTGGAGGACCGCCCATGACCCCGCGGGATTCCTCCCCGAACCGGAACGGTTTGCTTCTGGGTCTGTACCGCGGCCTGAGTCCCGCCCTGTGCGCGGCCACCCGTTTGGCCGGGCCTGTATCCGACAAACTGGCCGCGGGCATTGCCGGAAGAAGGGGGTTGATGGACCGGCTGGCAGCCGGGGCTGACAAGGTGCGCGGGGGGGTCTGGTTCCACGTAACTTCCGTGGGCGAGTACGAACAGGCTCGGCCCATCATCACCGCTCTGAAGCAGCGGCCCGATTGCCCCCCCATCGCCGTGACCCATTTTTCCCCCTCGGGATTCGAATACGCCCAGGGCCGCCCCTGCGCCGACCTTCACGACTACCTGCCCTTCGATCACCCCAAAGACATGGACCGGTTAGTGGATCTTTGGCGGCCCCGGCTGCTCGTTTTCGTGAAATTTGACTGCTGGCCCAACCAGGTGGTGGCCGCGGCCGGGCGGGACATTCCCGTGGTCCTTATCGCCGGCTCCCTGCAGCCCCATAGCGCCCGGCTCAAACCGATGGGTCGCCCCCTGTTTCGCGATGTCTTCAATCGATTCGCCCATCTGGGCGTCTGCACGCCTGAGGACCGGGAACGGTTCATCGGCGGACTGGGCGTGACCTGTCCGGTAACCGTCACCGGCGACACCCGGGTGGAGCAGGTAATTCTCCGCTACGAAGCGGCTCAGGCCGGGGAAACGGCGGCACGCCTGAGACAGCTGGGAGGCCGTCTGCTCATCCTCGGCAGCACCTGGCCCCCAGACGAAAAATTGTGGCTGCCCGTGCTCCGCCAATTGCTGGATAATTTTCCTGATCTGCGGGTCATCCTGACTCCCCACGAACCGACCGCCGATCGTCTCGAGTCCCTGGAAGGCTCCCTGGACCGCCGAAAAATCCCGTATCGACGACTGTCAAACCTGATGGCGAACCCTGGCGGAAGGGAGGATCCTGCCCGGGTCATCCTGATCGATTCGATCGGAGTGCTGGCGGAGATCTACCGGGCGGGCCATCTTACCTACGTCGGGGGCAGCTTCACCACCGGGGTCCACAACACCATGGAACCGGCCGTGGCCAGCATGCCGGTCATGTTCGGCCCCGTGATCCACAACGCTGAGGAAGCAGGATTGCTCGTGCGACGCGGCGCGGGCTTCGTTCTGGAAAAGCCGCCCGACGCCCTGGCTGTTGCGGGCGACCTGCTGCGGGATCCGGTTCGTTTGCAGGATCTCGGTGAAACGGCGCGCCAGGTTGTCCTGGACCAACGTGGCGCCACCGACCGCACCATGGCCATGATGGCACCCTATCTTTGATTCACGGAAGCTCTGGAGGAAATAGATGCGCCCCCGACAGGCCGATCAGATAATTACCCCCGGCACCTTGCCCGAGAACTCCGCCGGCGCCCGGTGGAAAATGCCCTTCGCCGCCAGGCCCAAATACATCCAGCTGGAGACCGTCACCAAGTGCAACGCCAAGTGCCCTTTCTGTCCCCAGAACGAAATCGTGCGGGACCCGGCGCGCATGCCCACCGAAACCTGGCAAAAAGTCGTGGACGACACCCGCGGCTGGGGCATCACCTACCGGCCGTTTCTGACCAACGAACCTTTTGTCGACAACCGCATGCCCGAGATCGTGCGTTACATAAAGGATAACGATCCCACTGCTCGGGTGGAGTTCAACACCAACGGGGAACTGGTGACAGAAAAATTGGGCCTTGCCCTGCTGGAGGCGGGCGTGGACATCATGCGGTTTTCCATCGACGGTTTCAGCAAGGAAACCTATGAGCCTTCGCGAATCGGAATCGACTACGACAAGGTCATCGAAAGAACGGTGCGGTTTCTGGAAATCTGGGACGAGGGCGGCTACCGGGACAAGGTGTTCACCGAATTGCGGATGATCGAGGTCCCGGAGAACACGCACGAGATCACCGCCTACAAAGAATTCTGGGGTCCGAAGTGCAGCGAGGTCCTCATCACCCACATGTACCAGTGGCCCTGGACCGGACAAAAGCGCGAGGACGTGGTGCTCAAGCCATGTCTGAAAATTCTCGATGAGGTGTTTTTCTACACCAACGGAAACGCGACCATTTGCTGCTGGGATGTTCACGAGCGGGCGGTCATCGGCAACGTCAACGAAATGTCGGTCAGTGAGATCTGGGAGGGTTACGCCGCGCGCTGCATGCGGGCGACCCTGGATGACGGCCGGCGCGACCTGTTGAATCTGTGCAGCCGATGCAACGCCTATCAGGACTACGATTTTTCCAAGTTCGCTACGAACGGCGGTACGGAATAGGATCTGAGCGGCCCGCCCGCTCGAAACCGCGCAGGCGCAAGCGGCAGCTCTCGCATTCGCCGCAGGCCCGTTCGGAATCGGTGTAGCAGGACCAGGTCAGATCCAGGGGCACTTCCAGATCCACCGCCCGGCGAACGATGGCTTCCTTGTCCAGACCGATCAACGGAGTTCGGATGTTGATTCGGGTTTCGGCCTTGGTTCCCGCGTCTACGGCCGCACCGAATTTAAGGTAAAAATCTTCCCGACAATCCGGATACCCACTGCCGTCCTCCTGGACGACCCCGATGAAAAGTGCCTCGGCGCCGTTGACCTCGGCCCAGGAAACCCCCACGCACAGGATGTGGGCGTTGCGGAAAGGGACATAGGTCGATGGGACCGGCCCTTGCTCGGCGGGCAAACCCGTCTCCATCGGTAGGTTTTTATCCACCAACGAGGATCCGCCGATTTCCTTCAGATAAGAAATGTCCGCCACCAGCCGCCGAGTGATTCCGTAGTGATCGGCGAGGTCTTCGAAGGCCCGCAGTTCCCGGGCTTCGGTGCGCTGACCGTAATTTATATGCAGCAGAGCGACTTCGAACTCACGTAACGCTTCGGCCAGGCACACCGCCGAATCGAGTCCCCCACTGGCCAGGACCACTGCCAGGGGACGGGATTTCCCCTGGGGGGCGTTCTGTTCAGGCAGGTCAGGCATTTCAAACCCCCCGTTCGGCGTCGGGCCAGACCGCCCGGTGCAATTGGATCTGGAAGCAGACATCCAGGCCGTCGTCCAGAATCCATTCGGCCAGATCGCTCGGGCGCAAACTGTCCTGGACGGGGGAAAATGTGACCGTGGTCTCGGCTGGGATCCGGCTGTCGGCCCGAACCAGGTCCCGGCCCCATTCGTAATCATTCCGGTCGGCGCAAACGATCTTGATTTCGTCCCCGGTACCCAGGCCGGCGATTCCCTCCCAATCGATGAGCTCGGAAGGTATGCCGCTTCCAGGGGCCTTGAGATCGACGATACGGTGGACTCCGCTGGGAACTCGATCAAGAGGAAGGAGTTTATCGTGGCCAAGGGCTCCACTGGTTTCCAGCAGGACCGTGCGACCGGATTCAAGGCAGGCGGCTAGAAGTTCCAGAACCTCGGCCTGCAAAAGCGGTTCGCCACCGGTGACCAGGACGGTGGAAAAACCATGGTGGTCGATTTGCTCCATTATCTCCGGAACGCTCAGGCTCACTCCGCCGGCAAATGAATGGGCCGAATCACACCAGACGCAGCGGATATGACATCCGGTCAACCGCACCAGGGTACAGGGCCGCCCGATGAAACGTGACTCCCCGCAGATGGCGGGGTATATTTCGTTGATCAGCAGCATACTGATTTCCCGTCGGGGTCCACTAACGGTCCCTGAAATGATGGTTTCACAGGAGAGTTTCCAATTGCGAATAATAACCCAAGTAGCCCCTGTCCACAATGCACCCGCCGTCCGTGCCATTCTGTTTTTTGGGAGTGTCCTGGTCCTTCTGGCCATGACCATGGCCGGTTGCTTGAAGGAAAAGGGACAAAAAATCATGCCGGCCGATGACCAGGAAAAGCCACCGGTGCTTTGCAACCTGGTGACCGATGCCAGCGCCTGGACGGCTTTCAAGGACCTGACCGACCGCATCACTCAAAACGGGGATGTTTCGCGTGAGGATCTGGATGCTTTCGGGACTCTGCCGACGGTCACCCACTGGCGCAACAGCCTCGGTCCCCCTGTGCCGGAGGCCCAACGCGTGGGCAATTGGATCGAAGGCACTTTCTGGGAGGAACTGGGCCGCACCGGACCTCGGAAAATGAACGCTGACCGATCCGATTTCAATCGCAGCTACCGGTACAGTCTCGAACATCGGGACCGCATCGACCAGCGGATAGCTGAACTGACGGGCCCCAGGATATGCGAAGTCCGGACCAAGGCGGAATACTGGATCGAATCCGACCTCCTGCCGGACACGGTGGCCATCTATTTCCTGCCGGCCAAACCCGAAATCCGGATTTTCGAGGACGCCTTGCTGGTCGACACCGGCGTGGTGGGTGCCGGCAGCATTGACCAGCTCCTCCGCCAGATGACCGGTCTCCTCTACCGGAAATACCAGTACCTGGAGGGACCCAGCCCCGCTGATCTGGAAGGGGGCGAAGCGGTTGCCCATGTTTTTCGGGTGCTGATGAACGAAGGCGTCACCGGCTGGATCGATCAGACTGCCGTCACCGAATTCGACCTCGAACATCCCACCTTGTCCAAGTTCCAGGTTGTCCCCGAATTCTTTTTCATCAAGACCCAGGAAGCGGTTAAATTGATGAATATTAAATTGGGAGCCATGTTTGCCAATGAAGAAATACTGGCAACCAAAGCCCAATCCCTGGTCATGACTCTGGGGGCCATGAACGCCTACAATCAAACCGGGTACGGGATGGCCGTTGTAATCGCCTCGCGGTTGGGCGAGGAACGTCTGCGCGACTCCGGCCGGTCCGTGCCGGCCTTCGTGGCGGCCTATCAGGAAGCCGCCTCACTCAATTCCGACCCGCTGCCGGAGCCGGGAACCCTGGGTGTCGACCTTTATCAAACAGTACCGCCCCTGGACCCCGATGTCTTCGCCAAGCTGCACCCACTGCTGCTTCAGTATTTCCCTGAGTAGGAAAATAATCAGGGCGGGATCCCCATGATCCCGCCCCAAGTTTCCAGCACTCTGTATTACTTTGCGGTCAGCCCTCGTAACGGGGGAAGACCGGTTCGATATCCACCGGAATGTCCGCCAGTTTTTCCAGGGCCTTGGCCAGGGAGGGGGCCATGCCACCGTACTGCTCGATGAATTTCACCGAGGAATCGTAGTCGCCGGCCGCCTGGATCAAGCAGATTTCCGCCACCAGGTCGGCGATGGCCTTTTCGAATACCACGGGGTCAATCGAAAAACGACCGGTCGTCTCGTCAACCGCGATGGCTTTCTTTTCCATCAGGTAGTTGTACTGGATCGCGTTGGCCTGCCCATGGGCTTCCCCGATCCCGAATCGCACGGAACGGAAAAGGCCCGCCAGGTAGGTGGCGGACTGTTCTCGGAAAATGCTGTCCGGGAAAAAGCCCTTCCCCGCCCGGGTCAGCACGAAGATATCCCATTCCCCCATGGCGTCGGCCTTGGCCTCTTCCATGGTGGAGTAGGTTTCCTTCAGTTCCAGGCGCACTTCCGTCTCGCGGCCGTCGAGGGTGATCTTTCCCGGGCCCAGGCCGTGGCTCATTTCGTGCCACAGAGTGTGCAGGAAAAATGATTCAGCGGTCAGGTCGCCCAGCTGGTCTTCGGCAACCAGAACCTCGGCGATGGGCATGAGGATCTGATCGAATTTGGACTTCATCACGTTGCGCAGCAGGACCTTCTTGCTGCCCTTGGCCTCCCGCACGCGTTCGTCGTTGGGCAGGTTGAAGGCGATGGTCTGGATACCCGCCCGGGTGTCCCCCGCCGAATAGACCTCGTCCACGACCCGGATGGGAGATTCTGATCCGCGGTTCATGTTCTTGTGCTCATCGGGAATGGGCAACTGGGATTCCAGCCAGGGCAGCTCGTCCTTGAAGCTGGCCAGACGGCCGCTTTCACCAGGATCGGTGACCGTGACGAAGGATTCGAAGGCGGCCTTGTAACCGAACAGGCCGTCCTCGTAGGTTTCATAGGGACCGATGGTGATCTCGACGATGCTGTCCAGATCCATCCACAGCATGTCCGACTCAAAATAATCGTCGGTTCCGAAGGCGGCGGCCCGTGACTTGAGGAAGGCTTTCAGACTGGCATTTTCGGTCAAGTCCGCGGCCTCGTTCATCAGAGCGGCGGCCTTCTTCAATTGTTCAGCGAAAAATTCGGAGTAGGGCACGGCCTTCAAGGTACCGGCTTCATCCCGGCGGACCATGGTGAACAAACCGTCCATTCCGTTGGCCCCGTCTTCGATGAAGGCCTTTTCCTCGTCTGTCAGATCGCCCGGGTAATAGTTGGCTCCGGCGGGATGAGGCCAGGCACCGAAAAACGGTTCATGGTGGAAGCGCCGATCCCAGGGACCGCAGTTGATCCCGAAATACCTGACGACACTCGCCTGATGTTCAGCCGGCAGGTCCACGATCCGGGCCTCCAGTTCATCCCGGCAGGGGGTAGCCTGAAGAAGGAAGATCTCGTTCATCAGCTTGCTGGCGGCCACGAGTTTTTCAAGCACCTTCGTCTGGGTGGCGTCCAGATGCCCCAGGTCCGGAGAGAGCTCCGTCGGCACATAGCCGGCAAGCCTGGCGTCGAGATCGGCAACCAGGTTCAAATCGCCCTCGGCGGTCCAGGCGCACGGTCCTTTAACGGCGTGAACGGGATTCTGATCAGTCACGGATTTATCCTTTTCCTGGGCGCAACCGGAGAAAGCGATGCCAAGGGTCGCTACGGCCAGAATCACCGCAAGCGGGGCTTTGACAGACGATCCGAATGGGTTCATTGCGGACTCCTCGAATAGGGAAACAGGGACGGCCGGATTCTCGGACAAAAAAAACCGCGACATAAGCCGCGGTTGAAAGATGGCGGGAGCGACGAGACTTGAACTCGCGACCTCCGGCTTGACAGGCCGGCGTTCTAACCAAACTGAACTACGCCCCCGCCTTCACTTGAAAGAGACCGGAATATAGCGGCAGTCCCGGAACATGTCAAATTAATGTTCCGGCTTCCTGGGACCTTGAATCAGGTCTTCCGGGGCGATATCGTACAGAGCTCCGACCCTCCAGCGGCGGCCCAGACGGCCTTCCAGATCCCTTTGGAGCGAGGGATGGCCCATGGCCAGACAAACACCTCGCTCCCCCACCCCGGGAAAGAGGTCCTGGTCGGCGGGCAAAGGCCTGTGTGAGGTCACCAGAAGCCGGTTCCTGGGCCCGGTCGCCGGATCCAGGTCGAGGTTGGCGGTGACCGAGCGAAAGGATTTTATCAGGCGTTTGTGCAACACTTCGAGAACCCCTTCGCCTCCGGCGGTGGTATCCTGGCCCGCGGCGGCTTCCCAGCGGTCATGACGCGAAAAATCCCGCCACAGCAGATCCGCGCTCGGATCCCAGAAAACATCTCCGGCCTGATTCCACAATCGTTGCCTGGCCTCGGCATAGGGCCCGTCGTGAAAGTCGGGAACCGGGATGGTCTCCTGGTCCAGGTCAAAAATCGGATCGCCAGGATCTTGTGCCAGGGGAAAGGCCGCTGTGGGCAGCCCCCTGATCAGTAATCGCTCGCAACCGGCAGCCACCAGCTTTTCGAACCAGGCCACCGGCAGCGACCCCGGATCAAATAGGCCCGAGGGTTCGGTTTCCGGAACGGCGACTCCCAGACGTTCCATGGCCGGTCCCAGGGCCCCCATGGTGATGTCGTCGGCAAAAAACAGCAGGTTCTCCACACTCCCGGATTCCAGCATCCGCCTGGAATCCGCCAGGAAACCCGGGTCCAAGGTTGCGGGTAGGCCGCTTCCGTTTTCGGCGCCCTGGGCTGGGAGCAGATGGCCGACCATCACCGCGCCGGCACCCGCGGTCAGCCCGCTTTCAAAGGGGACCGGGACGGCGCCGGCCCCTAGCGGGGTTTCGGCCAGATGGCTGTCGTTCAGACTGCCTCCATGACCTGGCCAGTGTTTGAGGCAAACCTTCATTCCGGCGCCAAGCAAACCGGTGACCGCAGCCACCGTGTGTCGCGAAACCAGCGCCCGATCCGAGCCGAAGGACCGGGCACCGATCACCGGATTGCGGGGTTCGGTCAGCACATCGGCCACTGGAGCCAGGACCCTATCAATCCCCACCTGAGACAAACGCCGACCGGTGTTTTCGAAAACGCGTGCGGTCAAGCCCACATCGTCCAGGACGCCCAGCCCCCAGGCGCCCGGCGGCCTCCCCACAGCCCGGGCCAGTTGGGAAACAGGTCCTCCTTCGTGATCGGCCATGATTTCCAGGTCGGGCACAAGCTGATGCAAATACCGACAAAGACTTTGCAAAGTGCTGTAATTTTTTATGTTACGAGAAAATAAAATAACCCCGGCCGGTTGCCATTGGGCAAGCCAAGCCACCTCACCAGCCGTGGGCCAGGAATCGGCCAACCCCACCACCAGGCGTGAGGACAGGTCACGGTTCATCGGCCGACCTCGGTCAGAACCGCCCCGGGATAGTAGTGATCCAGGATTTCGCGCACGCTTTTGCCTTTTTCCGCCATGGCCAGGGCGCCGGTCTGGCACAAGCCGATCCCATGGCCGTACCCCCGACCCCGGGTGGCCACTTCGACCAGTCGGTCTCCGTTGCGGACCAGTTCCACCTCGAAAAGGGCGCTGCGCAAGATGAAGGGATTCCCGTCGGCAGGTTTGAGAACCCAGCGCACCCGATCCCCCCGCACGTGGTAGACTCCCGCATCGGTCGTGACCGCCAGACGGGCCACCCGGCCGCTGATCGTTCGGTCCAGGATTTCCAGGTTCCTCAACCGGCCGGGTCGATCGGCCCGGGACGATCCATCCCGGGGTGAAAACACCGGACCCGCCCACTCGCTGCGCCCCGGTTTGGTGATGTAGTCCACGTATTCGGGAAGGGTTTTCTGAATGATCTCTTCCAGCCGTCCTGCGGTCCAGACTTCCCGCCAGTGATAGTGCCGCGAGGTCCCACAGTAGGCCTCGCCCTGCCCGTCAGGAGTGTCTGGAGTGTCCGGTCTGCTGATCAGATAGGGCCGACCTTCCCGCGGCCAAACTTCCTCGACCTGGCTCGACACGCCTCCACAACAGGCGCTGTAGTAAGCTTCAATTTCCTGACCCCCGTGCCGCAACACCAGGCCCGCCGTATTCTCGACCGCGAAATTGCACAGCTCGTCCTCGTCCTTGGCTCCCTTGTAGACCTGGTCCTGGACGCTTGCATAAACATCGAACCCGCGGCTCTTGCGGGTGCCGAGATGGGAAAGGGTGTAGGTGCGGGCGGCCACGGCCTGGGCTTCCAGGGCGGCCAGGCGATCCCGACCATGGCGGCCGATTTCCCAGGGAACCACTCCGCGCAAATAGGACTCCAGGTCCAGGCTGTTGATAAGGGTCAGTCCGCCCCCGCCGGGGGTGGGCCGCACCAGGAACTCCCCCCGGTATTCGGACTGATCGTGGAGAACTCGATGCCCCGGATCCAGGGGCTGAAGAATCACCGCGGAGACCGATCCGCTGCCGCCGGCCGCACGCCAGGATACCTTGCCGCCGGATCGTTTGCAGACCAGGCGGTCCTGTCCGTCCAGGCGGGCCAGGCGGCTCCCGTTGGCGCCGTCAAGGACCAAGGCCGGACCACTGGCAGTAAGTTCCACCGAATCGATGTCTTCGAGAAGGCCGACCCCGAGCAGTGTCGGAGTGCCGATGGGCGTCGCCAGATCAGGCACCGGTTCGGTAGTCACCGGCGGCGTTCGCTTGGGTCCCGCGCACCCGGCCCCACCCAAGGTGGCCACGACCAGCAAAACCAAGGCCCAGCTCACCGGGGTCAAGGAGCCCCGGGAGCCGAAATCGCCGTGGGTCGAGATCCGTCTCATACCACCCCTTCAAACATCCAGAAAGCTTCCGGAAGGCTTCCGGAAGATATCCGGAAGATATCCGGAAGA
>CBDUDB010000020.1:0-23744 GCA_965365795.1 uncultured bacterium
ACCCTGATTCTTGCAAGAAAAAGACCCCCCGGGGGGTCCCGGAAAGTCAGAAAAATCGATATATAAGACTGTGATCATGCTCCCCTAAATTTCCTCCACCTCGGTCAATTCCACCTCACACCGCACTCCAGAATCGGGCGCCCACTCGGCAAAAATTTCCGGTACTCGGGCGGAAAATTCCTTCTCGAAGGCCATGGCGCGGTCCTCGTCGTCGAACACTTTCCAGCATATTTCGCCGATGCCCTCGGTCCCGCAGTAGGCGTGTAATTCCAGGTACAACGATGAGCCCATGACCGGATCGGAAAAACTGTCGAGCATGATCTCGATGGCCAACCCGTCGACCGGAATCGAACCGGCGCCCTTGTCGCGGACGGCCTTTTCCCAGAAATCAGTCACGGCCTGGATGAGCGCCAGGCGAAATTCCCCGTCGCCGGTGGTCGGCCACGCCGCGTCCAAATGGTCTTGATCATCGTGCAGGAAATCGATCGCGACAGTGGCTTTGATCTCGGCCGGACAATGGTCTCGCAGATCCTCGAAATCTTCGTACATGGCGCCTTTCCTGCCTCGGGTTGGGGTTGAGTTCCGAATCTTAGGCCCCCGCGGCCCCCGGGGCAAGCCCCACGGCATGACTCCCTGGTGGCGAAATTCCCTGAATGAGAGTAGGATATCAGGAATGAAAATCACAATCAGGCCTGCTGACCCGAATGGAGACCAGAATGAAGACCATCAAGGATTTGCTGGATTGTAAAACCCCGTGTACCGTCCACTCCATCGGACCGGAAGAAACCGTGTTCACCGCCGTGGCCCGAATGGTCGAAATGAACATCGGCGCCATCCTGATCATCAAGGCCGGGTCCATCAAGGGCATCATGACCGAACGCGATTATCTGCGATTCATCACCAAGAAGGGCCGCACCCCAAGCGACACTCCGGTCAGTGAATTGATGACCCGCAAGATCATCTACGTGACCCCCGACACCGCCCTGAACGAGGTCATGAACATCATGACCACCGAGCGGATCCGTCATGTGCCCGTTCTTGAGAATGGTGAACTGATGGGCATCGTTTCGATCGGTGATGTCGTCAAGCAGATCAGTCAGAACCAGGAGATCCACATTCGGACCCTGGAGGAATACATAAATGCCCCCTACCCCGGACCTGGTGCCAAGAGCTAGGCCGGCCGGCCGGCCCGAAAATTTCCCATAAATCACAGCCCTGGGGTTTGTACCCCGGGGCTGCTTGTTTTAGATTTCCGTGAACAAACCGTTCTTCACCTGCCTCTATCAGGGGGACCTGCCATGGCCCAGACAGTCATCGAAAAAATCGTCCAGACCCACGCCGTCGGCCTCGACTCGGGTCAAGAAGTTCACGCCGGGGATTACGTCACGCTGGTTCCCGATCACGTCATGACCCACGACAACACCTCGGCGGTCATGGGCAAGTTCAAGGGGCTGGGCGTGCCCAAGGTCAAGAACCCCTGGCAACCCGTGTTCACCCTCGATCATAACATCCAGGATCTCGGCGAGGACAACCAGGCCAAGTACCGGGCCATCGCCGAGTTCGCCGCGGCCAACGGCGTCACGGCCTATCCGGCGGGCCGCGGCATCGGACACCAGATCATGATCGAAGAAGGTTACGTGAAACCCGGTGGTTTCTGCGTGGCCAGCGACAGCCACAGCAACACCTACGGCGGCCTCGGCGCCCTGGGTACTCCGGTGGTGCGGACCGACGCGGCGGCCCTGTGGGCCATCGGCACGGTGTGGTGGCAGATTCCGCGCACCATCAAGGTGAACCTGAACGGCAAGATGCAACCCGGGGTGACGGGCAAGGACGTCATCATCACCCTGTGCGGGATGTATAATCAGGGCGAGGTGCTCAACGCGGTGATCGAATTCGGAGGCACCGGCGTGGCCGGCCTTTCCGTGGAAGAACGCCTGACCATCGCCAACATGACCACCGAGTGGGGCGCCCTGGCCGGCTGGTTCCCCGTGGACGAAGTGACCGTCCGTTTCATGGAAGAGCGGCGGGTGTGGCTGAACCTGGGCGGGGTCACCGACCGCATCACCGAAGACGACATCGAGTCCTGGCGGAAGAACCCACCCAGGTCCGATCCCGACGCGGTTTTTGCCGCGGAAATCAATCTGGATCTGAGCCAGGTCACCCCCCACGTCAGCGGCCCCCACTCCCTGCAGGTGATGACTTCGCTGGCGGAAATGGACCAGAAGAAGATGGCCATCCACAAGGCCTATCTGGTGTCCTGCACCAACAGCCGGTTGGGAGACCTCGAGCAGGCTGCCGCCGCAGCTGAAGGCGGGCAGGTGGCCCAGGGCGTGGAGTTCTACGTGGCCGCGGCCAGCCAGCCCATCGAGGACGCCGCCACCGCCAGTGGCGCCTGGCAAAAGCTGCTGGACGCTGGCGCCAAGCCGCTGCCTCCCGGTTGCGGACCCTGTATCGGTCTGGGTGTGGGGTTGCTCGAAGAAGGCGAGGTCGGCATCTCGGCCACCAACCGCAATTTCCGCGGCCGCATGGGCAGCCGCGAGGCCGAAGCCTACCTGGCCAGCCCCGCTGTGGTCACCGCCAGCGCGCTGGCGGGCTACATTACCGGACCCAAGAGCATGGATCTGACAGCGGGCGTACCCGATAAATCCTTCAGGGAATTCGGTCCCGCCAAGAGCGAGGCTGCGGACGTGGAAATTCTCGACGGATTCCCCGCCGGCCTGACCGGCCGCGTGGTATTCCTGCCGACCGACAACCTCAACACCGACGGCATCTACTCCAAGGACTGGACCTACCGCGAGGACGTCACCCGCGAGAAGATGGCCGAAGTGGTGATGGAAAACTACGACCCGGCCTTTGCCGGCATGGTGGCCGAAGGGGACATTCTGGTCAGCTGTTTCAACTTCGGTACCGGCAGCAGCCGCGAACAGGCCGCCACGGCCCTGCAGGCGGCGGGCATCAAGCTGGTCATCGCCGGCAGTTACTCGCAGACCTATCTGCGCAACGCCATCAACAACGGTTTCATCTGCGTGGAGTGCCCCGAACTTTCCGACGCCATGAAGGCCCACTTCGGTGATCAGGCCGACCAGAAAACCATCATCGGCGAAGATCCCCTCAAGATGGATTTCTCCCGCTCGGTGATTACCTGGCGGAACCAAGAGTACCGGTTCACCCCCTTGGGCAAACCGGTACAGGAAGTGGTCATCGCCGGCGGCGTCGAGAACCAGGTGCGTAACAGCCTGGACTAGTTGCCGGTTTTGCTTTCCATGATGGCGAGCTGGATCTTCAGGCCCTGATTGCCGGGATCCAGCTCGAGCGCCCGTTCGAGAGCCACCTTGCCCTCGGCCAGGTCCCCGCCATCGAGGCAGATGAACCCGGCCAGGATCCACAGAACCGAATGGTTCCAGGGATCTTCGGCCCCGCCTTCCAAGGCCTTGACCAGGGCGAGCGCCAGTTCGTCCTCGCCCTCGGCCCGATCGGCTTCCAGGACAAGCGCCAGGTCATCTCCCGATAGACGGGTGATGTTATTTCCGGTCAATTCCTGGCCTTTCAATTCACCCATGGCCAGGTCGCGCCCGGCGACCACCTCGCCATCCCGGATGAGGAAGCGCGCCAGCTCCTGGCGATTCTTATCGGTGGGACTATCCGCAAAACTCTTCCGTAATCCCGCCAGCTTGGCTTCCCTGTCCTCGGGTTTCATCCACCGGCCGGACGCCGAGCCGCTCTGGCTGTAGAAGTTGGCGACGTCGGTGGGCTCCAGATCATTGTCCGACTTGGCCAGTCCCTGGAGCACCGCCGCAAATCCCGCCTTGTCTCCTTGCTCCTCCAAGATTTGCAGGGCTCCCTCCACCTCCAGCAGGGCCGAACCCAGATCGCCCATGAGATAATAAGCCTGCCCCTGGAGAACCTGCGACTGGCCGGGATACATGCCCGTCGCTCGGCAAAGTTCCAGCTCGTCGAGGGCGCGGGCGGCCAGCTCCTGTTTTTCCATTTCATCCTCGACCGCAGCCACCTGCTCCACCAGGGCGGCACCGAAGGCCAGCCTGCTGCCGGTGGTGTAGAACTGGTCGAAGCCCAGGAAAAACGGGATCGCGCCCGGCCGGCCGGTGAGCCGGCCCACGTCCACGGCGTAGGGTTTGTAGACGAAGTACACCACGTACGGAGTGGTGATTCGGGCCATGCTCCAGGCCTTGTGGGCCAGGGAGCGGCGGCCGGTGATCTCGTAGATGCGACCGGCATCGTTCCAGAAGCGCTGGGCAAAGGGATACAGATCATTGAGGGAAAATTTCCCGAAGGCCGCGGCGGCCATATCGGTATTCCCTTCATGGAGCCAGGTCAGGGCCAGGATCCAGCTTTGCAGATAGTTCGAGGTTCGGGTCCGCCAAACGGAAACATCATTCAATTCCGGCCCGAAACCTGTGCTGGTAAGGTTGGGAGGAAAGGCCCGCACTTCGGCCGAGCGCAGGGAGCTGGCGATTTCCACGGCCTTCTGGGTATCACCGGATTGGGCCGCCACCAGTCCCTGAATCAGCCGGGGCTCGATGCCCTTGGCGCCGAATCCAACCGCGGCCTGCAAGCTTTCAATCGCGCCGGACCAATCCCCCTGGTCATGCTGCAACCACGCCTTGTCCAGGGCCACCTCGCCCCGAAGCTGGGTCAACTGGTCTTCGGGAATCTGGGCCAGGGCGGCTTCGGCACTGGCCAGGGCAGTGGCGGTCCGGGCTTGATCACCCACCGTACTGGAAAAATAGGCCAGAACATGCCAGGCGTATGGATTGGAAGGATCCAGGCCGACGGCCGTCCGGAGCTTGCCCAGGCAGTCCCCGACCACGGTCATGTCGGTGACCTGAAGGCCCCATCCCGAACCCTGCCGCTCCTTGGTGCGCTGGATCATGGTCTGCATCCGGATGTGGAAATCCGCCACGAATTTCAGCTGTCTGGCGGCCTGCTTGCGGCGCTTTTTCTGTTCAGCGGCATCCTTGGTCAGGAAGGTGGCCAGGCCGATGCCGTCCATCTGCCCGTTGTACTGGCGGGTTTCGGCGTATCGTTTGACCTGGTCCAAATTGAACTGGGATTGGTCCATGAAGGGTGCATCATTGTAGATTCGATAGAACCGGGCGTCGTATTCCTTCCACTTGCTTACCGTGCCGATTTCCGGCCATTCTTCCGGCTGCTCCCAGGCCAGCGCCCCGGTGGCAAAAACCGCCAGCACCAGGACGCATCCCATCGTGAGCCATCCGCCGCGGCGATCACTGTTCCACACCCCTGAATTCATCATTTCATCCCTTCTTTATGTTTCAGTCGCTCCAGTTGCTGCTTCAAAGCATAATTGTCCTGGTCCATTTCGGCCGCTTTTTCAAGGGCCAAGCGGCCGGCCACCAGGTCGCCGTGATCGATACTGATAAATCCCACCAGGGCCCATACCTGGGTATCGCCGGGCAGTTGTTCGTTCCCGTTGTTCAAACCTTCAATATAGAATCTGGTCGTTCCCAGATCGCCCATGGTCCGTTCGGCCTCCAGGATCAGGCACAAGTCCTCGTTGGTGATTTTTCCGGACAGGATCGTTTCGGGATCACCATCTTTCCCATCCAGGATCAAACCCCGCCCCCGCTCCGGGTCCCCGTTCCGGATCAGGTAGATTCCCAGTGCCCGGCGATTTTCCGCCGTGGGAGCGGTCCGCCAGGCCTGTTCCAGATCCTCCAGACCCAGCCTCGCCCGGGACACCGAAAATTCGGGATCCCGAAAAGCCCCCGGTTCATGCACGGTGCTGCGGATGACCTGCACCTCGGTATTGGAGGTGGCGCTGGGCAGATTGTATCCCCTTTCCCGCAACCACTTCTTGCCTTCGTCCAGGGTGAGCAGGGCCGTGTCGAGATCGCCCAGAAAATAATACACCAGGGCCTCGACCAGCAGCGCGTGGCCCGGAAGGAAACCCGTCCGGCGGCAGATCTCCAGCTGTTCGATGGCTTTGATACCGAGGAGCATTCGGTTTTCGTCGTCAGCGGAAGTTTCCATGGCCGTCGCGTACCGGCAGGCAAAAGAAAGCCGGTCGCCGGCCAGGTAAAACTGGTTGAAACCCGCAAAGTCCAGGGTCACCCCGTCGATGCCCGTCAGGGCCCGGTTCTCCCAGCCATACCGCCGGTGCAGAAAAAACGGCTGGTAGGGCGTCCACTGGTGAGCCAGGTACCAGGCACCAGGCGCGGCGTCGGCGCGGCCGGTCCTCATGTAGATGCCCCCGGCATCATTCCAGAAATGGTGGGCAAACGGATAGCGGTCATGGAAGGAAAACTGCTTGAAGGATAGCTGGGCCATTTCCAGATCGCCGACCCGGATCCAGACCAGGGCCATGATCCAGGATTTGGCGAAGTCGGAGGCGCCCTTGTTCCAGTGATCGGGATTCCGGGTGGAATAGCTGTTGTGCCGGGGAATCTTGACGCTGCGTAACTCCCCGGCAATTTGCCGGGCGGTGACCTCGTCCCCGGTCTGGGCCGCGATCAACCCCTTCAAGAGCGTGGATTCCAGATCTTTTTTCCCGATCGTTTCGGCCGCCTCCAGATAGGTCCGGGCGCGGTCAAAAGTTCCCAGGTTCCGGTTCAACCAGGCCTGATCCAGGGCCAACCGGCGCCGGACTTCGCCCAGGGCCTCGTCCGGCAATCGCCCCAGAGCGTTTTCGGCGCCCGCAAAGGCCCCACGAGCCCGTTTCAAATCGCCGGCACAGGTGGAGAAGTAACCCAGAAGATGCCAGGTCACAGGATTGGATGGATCCAGTTGCACGGCGGTGTTGAGGCTCTGCATGCACTGCGGCAGAACGTCCACCGAATTATCACGCCCCCAGCTCGAACTGGACATCGACTGGAAGTCCCGTGACCAGCCTCGCATCCGATTCAAAAAACGTGTGACTATCTTCAGTTCCTGGGCCGCCAGCTCGATGCGGCGCTCCTGGTCTTCGCCGGACAGCTCCAGCCAGGCGGTCAGGTCGATTCCGGGAAGTGCGACCCGGTAGCGGAAGGTCTGGCGGTACAGACCCGGTTGATCGGGAATATCCTTGTTTTCGGTCCGCCAGGTCCGGCGTTCGGGCGATCGGTAAAAAACCGCGTCCAGATCCATCCATTCCTGGACGGTTCCGATTTCCCGCCAATGCTCGGGCATTTCCTCCGACGATTGCCAAGCCACCGATGAAGTGCTTAGATGCACGCAGATCGCTACCAGCAGGATGCGGAATAAATTCAACGGAGTATGCCCCCTCAATGCCATGTCATAGCAACGTCCTGAAAATACGACCAAACACCAACGGAGACAAACCCCTTGCCGGTTCAAGAATCTGACCTGATCGCCGTTGCGGTTGGAACCACGGTCTGGTGTATTTGCCACAGCTGGTTCGTGAGCCACACTTGGCGCAATCAGGTCCGGCGTTATTTTCCCCGTTTTCAGGTGTTCAGCCGCCTGGTCTACGTGGTTTTCAGCCTGCTCTCTTTGGGCGCCCTCATGTTCTGGATCCGGACCTTACCGGCCGTGACCCTTTTCGACTGGCCCGGCTGGTGGGCCCCGGTCCGGTGGCTGGGTCTGTTCGAAGCGGTCTTCCTGTTCTGGCTCGGAACCCGCAGCTACGACAACCGGTCCTTTCTCGGGGTAAGCCAGGCGTTAGACTACTTCACCGGCCGCCCCTTGCAAGAACCCCGCTTCCGGGCGACCGGAATCCTGTCCGTCATCCGCCACCCCTGGTACACGGGAACGCTTATCCTGCTGATCTTTGGCCTGCCCTTCACGGACGTCAACTTGGTCTGGCGAACGGTATTACTTATCTACACCCTGGTCGGGACCGAGCTCGAGGAACGCAAGCTGCAAAAGGATTTCCCCGAGAGTTACGCCGCCTATCGTACCAGGGTTCCCCGTTTCTTTCCTGATCCCCGAATCTTGTGGCGGCCTCCCCAGGGTCCGGAGAACTTCGGGGACGGGCCTTGAACCCGTGTGTTGTCGCCCGGGACCATCTTGGGTATAGTGGGCGGACTTCCGTCCGCTGAGGCGGCTTCTTATCCGGCCCCCGGCATCTGTATGCCCTGAGGAGAATGATGATCCAGGAAAATTTCATTGAAACCATCGCCGCTTCCATAAACAAGCACTGGGACGTGCCCTGTTTCAGCGACCTGGATGGCGAAACCATCACCTATGCCGAGCTGGCCCAGCGGATCTTCACCATCCACTACATCATCGCCGAAGCGGGTCTGAAAAAAGGGGACAGGATCGGGCTGGCCGGCCGCAACAGCGCCAACTGGTGCGTGACCTACCTGGCGGCCGTCACCTGTGGTGCGGTTATCGTGCCCATCCTGCCCGATTTCACCAGCGGGGAAATCGAACACATTGTTCGCCACTCGGAGTGCAAGCTCCTGTTCACTGCAGATACCATTCACGACCGCCTGGATGAAGATAAGATGGATACCCTGGAAGGACTCTTCCATCTGGGCGATTTTTCGCTGGGTTGGTCCCGCGAGCAGAAACTGGCCCAGGTGGTCGCAGGCGCCAAAGCCGGCTGCCGCGACCGCTACGGGGCCCTGCTGGACAGCCGCGAAGTCCGCTTCCCCAAGATTTCCAACGCCGACCTGGCCGCCATCGTCTACACCTCGGGCACCACCGGTTTTTCCAAAGGTGTGATGCTGACCGGCAACGCCCTGATAGCCAACATCATGTACTTCCTGCAGAGTATCGACCTGACCCCAGGGGACAATGTGGTGTCGTTTCTACCGTTGGCCCACGCCTTCGGCTGCAGCTTTGATTTCCTGGCGCCCATGGCCGCCGGGTGCCATGTCACCTTTGTCGAGAAGATCCCCACGCCCAAGGTCCTGGTGGCCGCTTTCGAAAAGTACCGGCCGGTTTATGTGATGTCTGTACCGCTCGTCATCGAGAAGATTTACCGCAACCGGATCAAGCCCGTGCTGGAGACGGCCAAGATCCGGCTCATGCTCAAGGTTCCCGGCCTGAACAAGGTGGTATACAAGAAGATCCACGATCAGATATACGAGGTATTCGGCGGGCAGTTCAAGGAGATGGTCATCGGGGGCGCGGCCATCAACCGGGACATCGAGGATTTTTTCCGGAAGATCGGACTGCGCATGACCTGCGGTTACGGCATGACCGAATGCGGGCCTCTGATCAGCTACACCGTGTTCGACGGCGAACCGCCGGTGGGAAGCGTCGGCAAGATCATCCCCTATCTTGAGGGACGGATCCATGACCCCCACCCGGAAACCGGTATCGGGGAGGTGCAGGTCCGTGGTGAGAACCTTATGTTGGGCTACTATAATGACGAGGAAGCCACCGCCGCTACCATCAGCCCGGAAGGATGGTTGATGACCGGTGACCTGGGCCGGCTTGACGAAAACGGATTCCTTTTCTTGACGGGCCGTTCGAAGAACATGATCCTGACGGCGTCGGGTCAGAACGTATATCCCGAGGAGATCGAGTCTCAGTTGAACAATCTGCCCTGCGTGGAGGAATCGCTGATACTGGAAAACGACGGGAAACTTATGGCCCTGGTCTACCCGGATCTGGAATCCGTGGACAGGGCCTGCCTCAAGGGCAAACAGGTCGAATCCCTGATGGAGGAGAACCGCCGGAACCTGAACGTGAGGCTGCCCGGATTCAGCCAGGTCGCCCGGCTCAAGGTCCTCTACGAGGAATTCGAGAAGACACCGACCAAAAAAATCAAAAGACGGCTCTATAACGCCTTTTCATGAGAACCGACAATTACAGTAGTTAAGGAGAGAGAATGAAGATCAAGCAAAGCCCCCAAGAAAACTGCATGGTTCTGGAGCTGTCCGGCAAGATCATGGGCGGTCCGGATTTCGACAAGTTCAAGGGGGAGATTCACGAATTGGTCGAGGGGGGCTACAAGAACGTCATTCTCGACATGGCGGGTGTGCCCTGGATCAACTCCACCGGGCTGGGTATCCTGATCACGGGTTACCACTCGATCAAGGCGGCCGAGGGCAGCATGAAGATCTGCAACGTCAAGGAACGTGTGCTGAGCATCTTCTACATTTCCCAGCTGGAAAACATTTTTGATGTCTTTGAAACCCGCGACGAAGCCCTGGCGAGTGTGAAATCCTAGCCGGCCGGTTTTTCCCGGCCGGTCAATCCCGGTCGACCCTCTTGACCATCGCGTCGCACACGGTGTAGCCGTACTGTTCGTACAGACCGTGGGCGTCGCGTGTCCGCAGAAGCTGCATGCTGACCTTCACCACGTCCGGGTGTTCGGACAGACAGTCCATCAACCACTTGCCCAACCCCACTCCCCGGTAGTCCGGATGCACCATCGTGTCGCAAATCCAGGCGAAGGTGCACTTGTCGGTGATGGCCCGAGCGAATCCGATCTGTCGGCCTTCGGTGTAAAGGCCCAGGGTCAGGGAATTGGCGATCGACTGTTCGATGATTTCCTGGGGTCGGCCAGCGGCCCAGTAGGACTGCTGAAGTGCCGGCCCGATATAGAACATGTCGAGTTCTGATTTGTCGTCGCTGATGCGATAGGTGTCTTTGGTCCACTCCATGGATACTCTCCCGCTGATCAGACCGCCCGGTTCCCTCCAGGCGATGTTCATTGTCTTGTCTAGAATTCCGCCATTTTCGGGGCCCGCGGAAAGGGAATGACATCCCGGATATTCTTGATCCCGGTCACATAGTTGACGGCCCGGTCAAACCCCAGGCCGAAACCCGCGTGCGGCACCGTACCGTATTTCCTCAGGTCACGGTACCACCAGTATTCTTCCTTCTCCAGTCCCATTTCGGCGATGCGCGCATCCAGCACGTCCAGGCGCTCTTCGCGCTGGCTGCCCCCGATGATCTCGCCAATGCCCGGCGCCAGCACATCCATGGCGGCCACCGTCTTGCCGTCGTCGTTAAGCCGCATGTAGAAGGCCTTGATGTCCTTGGGATAGTTCATCACCACGACCGGACGCTTGCACAAATCCTCGCATAAATAACGCTCGTGTTCGGACTGCAGGTCTATCCCCCACTTGACGGGAAATTCGAACTTCATTTTCGCTTTTTCCAGAGCCTTTATCGCATCGCCGTAGTCCATGCGTTCGAAGCTGCTGGCAACGAACTTCTCCAGCCTGGTGACCGCTTCTTTTTCGATGTGCTGCGCAAAAAACGCCATGTCGTCAGCGCGTTCGTCAAGGACCGCCTTGAAGATGTAACCTAGATAATCCTCGGCCAGATCGGCGTCGTCGTCCAGGTCGGCGAACGCGATCTCCGGCTCGATCATCCAGAACTCGGACAGGTGCCGGCTGGTGTTCGAGTTCTCCGCCCGGAAGGTCGGCCCGAAGGTGTAGACGCGGGTCAGGGCGTTGCTGAAACACTCCACGTTGAGCTGGCCCGAAACGGTCAAAAAGGTCTCCCGCCCGAAGAAGTCCTGGGAAAAATCGATGCCGCCGTCCGCCGTCCGCGGAGGATTGACCAGATCCAGGGTGGAAATGCGGAAGGCCTCGCCCGCACCCTCGGCATCGCTGGTGGTGATGATCGGCGTGTGAATCCAGTAGAAGGAATTTTCGTGGAAATAACGATGGGTCGCCTGGGCCAGGCAATTGCGCACCCGGGCCACCGCCCCGAAGGTGTTGGTCCGCGGTCTGAGGTGCGCCACTTCGCGAAGGTACTCGAAGCTGTGCCGCTTGGGCTGCACCGGATAGGATTCGGGATCGGTCACCCAACCCACCACGGTGATCTGGCGGGCCTGGATCTCCACCGACTGGCCCTTACCCTGGGACGCGGCCAGTTCCCCCGTGCAGATCACCGAACACCCGGCGCTGAGTTTCTGAATCTCATCGCCGTAGTTGGGCAAGTCGCTCTGGGCCACCACCTGGATCGGGTCGAAACAGGTGCCGTCATGAATCTGGAGAAAACTGAGGCCGGCCTTGGAATCACGCCGGGTCCGCACCCAGCCTTTGACCGTGACCTGGTCGCCCACCGGCACCTGGCCGGCGAGCAGGGAAGAAATTTTCTGGTCGGACATATCGGTTCCTTCAAGAAGATCGGAAATTAAGCTGCAGGAAGTGGGAATGATAGCACCAGGAACAGGGCCGGACAACCATCGGGGCCCGCTGTCCTCAAAAAGAGGGACAAATGGTCTGGTTTAGGCTATTATGGCATCCTCGGAACATTTGAGAGACAGCGACACCCCGTGGCCGGAACCGGCCATCAGGAGAGCCGATGGGGCAACTTCCCAAACCCCCCAACCGATCCGGGCTGGACATCACCTCGGATATCTTCGTCTACGAAGATCCCAAGCGCATCCAAAAAACCCTGACCGGGTTGCTGGGAGCCTTTTTTCTGGGGTCCGTGGCCATCCTGATCCTGTCCTTGGCGGTGGGCTGGGGCGTGACCATTCGCCTGACCCTCGGTTCCACGATCGCCTTTGCCGCGATTTTCATCATCCACCGGCGAGGACACCCCCGCGAGGCGAGCCTGCTGGCCTTGATCACCCTCGGCGCCGTTTCCCTGGTCGGAGTCGCCACCGGTGACGGTATTCACGACGCCGCCATCGCTCTTTTGCCCATCATCATCGCCCTGGGCAGTATCGTTCTGAGCCCCCCCCTTTTCTACACCCTGACCACCCTGATACTGGTGTCCATCCTGACCATCGGCACCCTGGAATACCAAGGGATCATCTCCAACAAGTACCAGGGCATGTGGATTCCGGCCGACATCGTCATCCTGTTTTTGATCTCCGGTGCCGGGGCGGTGGTCATGCGACTGTTGACCGTGGGTTTGAACGACAACCTGGTCCGCGCCCACAACAGCGAACGCAATTACCGGGAGATCTTCAATACCTCCAGTGACGCCATCTTCATTCATGACGCCGCCACCGGGGATATCCTGGACGTGAACGAAAGGACCTTCGAACTTTTCGGTTTCAGCCGCGAGGAGTTGGAAAATTCCGCCATCGAAATAATGGTTACCGACGTCCAGCCCTTTACCCTGGAAAACGCGCGGGCCCACATGCGTAAAACGGTCGAGGAGGGCCCCCAGGTGTTCGAATGGAGGTGCCGGCGCAAGGGCGGGGACAATATCTGGGTCGAAGTTTCCCTGCGCCTGACCGAAATCGGCGGCGAAAAGCGAATCCTGGCCCAGGTCCGGGACATCGACGACCGCAAGCGCATGGAAGAGCAGCTTCTTCAGGCCGAAAAACTCCAGGCGGTCGGAACCCTGGCCGGCGGCGTGGCCCACGATTTCAACAATCAATTGACGGGCATCATCGGCTGGACCGATCTGATTCGCGACCGGATCACCGATAATCCGGACCTGGAAACCGCGACTTCCAACATCTTGACCTCGGCCAAGCGCGCCTCGGATCTTACCGCTCAGCTTCTGGCCTTTGCCCGCAAGGGCAAGTTCGAATCCAAACCCCTGGATGTCCACCTGCTGATCAAGGAGGTCACGGAGCTGCTGGCCCACACCATCGACAAGCGGATTTCCATCGAGACGAGGCTGGAGGCTGAAGCCCCATTTACCACCGGGGACCCTTCCCAGCTTCAAAACGCCGTGCTCAACCTGGGAGTCAACGCCCGCGACTCCATGCCTCAGGGGGGACGGATGCTGTTTGCGACCCGGAACCTGGACCTGGACCGGGACCAGGAAAAGTGCCGGCGCTGGAAACTGGAGCCGGGACCGTTTGTCGAAATATCCGTGTCCGATACCGGCGACGGCATGGACGCCCTCACCCTGAAATCCATTTGGGAACCGTTTTTCACCACCAAAAAAGCCACCAAGGGAACGGGTCTGGGGTTGTCCTCGGTGTACGGGACGGTCAACAACCATCAAGGGTGCATCGACGTTTCCAGCACTCCCGGGGAGGGCTCCACGTTCAGGATTCTCTTGCCGGTGGGCCGCCGACCGGATTCGACTGGATCTGCCAATGAACCGCACCAGGCCCGGGGAACCGGCCGGATTCTGGTCATCGATGACGAAGAGATCCTCATCAAGACCGTCTCGGCCATTCTCCGCAAGGAGGGTTATGAAACCGTCACCTGCACCGACAGCAGCGAAGGCCTCGAAGTTTTCCGGTTTTCACCCGAGGAATTCGACCTCATCCTGCTGGACATGATCATGCCGGGTATGAACGGTCCGGAAGTCTTCAGCGCCCTGCGGGAGATCGACCCAGAAGTTGCCGTTCTGTTGATGTCCGGGGCCACCGCTAACTACGAAGTGCAGCAGCTGGCCGACGCCGGCGCCCGCGGCTTCCTGCCCAAACCCTTCCACGCCAGAGACCTTCGCCAGGCCGTCGAGGCCTGCTGGTTGGAACGGAGTTGATCATGGCCCAGCGCCCCCGTATGCGTCCTGAGTTCCGGATCCCGGTCACCGGAGACGGCTCGACCGTTCTTGAGCAACTTCACCGGCAATTGGAGGCCCCGTCAGCGGCCCTCACCGGCCAGGTGGTCCGGGACCACGCCTTTTTGCAGATGCCCCAGGAACGCAGTTCCCTTCTGTCGCCCTTCTTGAACCTCGAACTGAGAGGTGCAGCCGGCGGCACCGTTCTGGTGGGGCGATTCAGCCCCGCCCCCAACGTCTGGACCGGATTCATGGCCCTCTATATTTTTGTGGCGCTGTGTGGCCTCGCGGGCCTGATACTGGGTTGGGCTCAGACCTGGGTGGACGAGTTCCCCTGGGGGTTCATCGTCTTCCCGGTGTCCTTGGGTCTGATTGCCTTCGTCTACGGAGCGGCCGTCATCGGCCAGGGACTGACCGCCGACGAGATGTACGAGTTGCGGGCCTTCGTGGACCGTGCGGTGGACAAGGCGGGATAAATTCGGCCCCACCGTTTTTATCAATATTCCCGATCTGACGGACCTTGCTTCTCCTTCGTCTCCAATTCACTTCCCACAGTTGCGGATTTTTGAAAATGGACCCTTAAGTCCTTTCACATAAGGGCGATAACTATGATGATGTATAATCTGGTATTCAAGCCTGGTGCACATATTGGCACCTAAGTGCCGGAGACCTTTTCTATGATAAGAAATGGCCTGCTCGCCACATGGGTTGTTTTCATCTGGACCGTCATCGGGGTGGCCCCAGCAGCTGCTGATACCGACATGGCGATCAAGTTCCACCGGCTGATGCTGGCCGATGGGCTGTCCCAGAGCTCCATCATTTCCAATTTCCAGGACAGCCGCGGCTTCATCTGGATGGGCACCCAGGACGGTCTTAACCGTTATGATGGGCGCCAGATCATCGCTTACAAATCCGACCCCGACGATCCCAACAGCTTGAGCGATCCGAACATCTGGTCCATTGCCGAGGACGCCAACGGCGATCTGTGGATCGGCACCGAGGGTGGCGGTTTCAACCGCTTCAACCGGGACCAGGAAAATTTCACTCCCTACCGGTACGATCCCGCCCAGCCGGGAAGCCTGGAGTACTACAACGTCAAGGCCCTGGCCATCGACAGTCACGGCGATGTCTGGCTGGGCACCATTGGTGACGGCCTGCTTCGGTTCCATCCCGGGACCGAAACCATCACCGCCTTCGATCACAATCCGGACGATCCGTCCTCGCTGCCGGCCGACGAGGTTCAAAGCCTTTTGATCGACTCGCGGGACCTGATCTGGATCGGTACCGACAAGGGGCTGACGCGTTTTTCACCGGTCACCGGCCGCATGCGGCACTTCCAGCATCAGCCGGAAAAGCCCAACTCCATGATTGCCGGCGAAGTTCGCAGCATCAGCGAAGGCCTCGATGGGCGCCTGTGGGTCGGTACCACCAAGGGTCTGTGCCGCTTTGATCCCATCTCCGAAGAATTCGAATTGCATGTCGTCGATCCAGGCGATGCCGCCATCCCCCCTGACTTGTCGATCAGAACGGTGCTCGAGGATCCCGACGGTAATGTATGGATCGGATCCGAGCACAAGGGGGTCTACCGGCTGAACCCCGAAACCGGGTATTGCCGCAGATTTCTTCACAACCCGCAGGACCCCTACAGCTTGAGCGACAACGAGGTCTACGGGATAACCATGGACCGGACCGGTGTCATCTGGATAGGAACCAGCAACGGGGCCAACCGCCTGGACACCAAGGCCAAGCAGTTTTATCACGTCGGCAACCAGCCCGGTCATCCGGCCAGTCTGAGCCACGCCTGCGTTTGGTCGATCTGGGAAACTCCTGACGGAAAAGTCTGGGCGGTCACCGAATCGGGTTTGAATATCCTGGACCAGGAAACCGGGACCGTGGAACAGATCTGGGCCGATCCTTCGGATCCGAAACGCCCCAGTTACGATTCCTTCATCGAGATCCACGAGGATCAGGAGGGGAACATCTGGTTGGGCGCGCGTGACGGCGCCTTGAACCGCTACGACCCCCGAACCGGAATATTCCACCGATATCCCTCTCGGGTGGGATCACCCGAAGGTCCCGACGACGACCGCGTCTTTTCCATTACCAGCGACCTGGAGGGCAATGTCTGGTTGGGCACCATGACCGGCCTGGAATGTTATGATCCGGAGACCGAGACTTTCCGCTCCATCAAGCCCGACCCCACCGACCCCACCGGACTGCCCGAGGGCAGCGTGCGGGACTTGTTGCTGGACGATAAAGGCAGATTGTGGATGAGCGTCTGGGGCAACGGCGCGGCCTACCGTGATCCGGTCACCGGCGGATTTCGCCATTTCGAGCACTTTCCCCAGAACCGCAACAGTCTCAGCAGCAACGTGGTCCTGTGCATCTTCCAGGATGGCGAGGGTCGAATCTGGCTCGGTACCAGTTCCGGGCTCAATCTCCTGGATCCCGAAACGGAAACCTGCCGCTGGTTCACCGAGCGGGACGGATTACCCAACAACACCATCTATCGGATTCAGGATGACGACCAAGGCCGCCTGTGGGTGGCCACCAACAACGGTCTGGCTCGTTTCTCCCCCAAATCCAAGGAGGTCAATACCTACCTCCGGCGCGACGGCATCCAGGACAACGAGTTCAACATGGGAGCTTCCCATCTGGGCCGCAGCGGCAAGATGTATTTCGGCGGGATCAACGGGTTCACCATTTTCCACCCCGACAGCATCCGCCACAACCCCTTCATTCCTGAGGTTGTGTTGACGGATTTCCGCCTTTTCAACAAACCTGTGCCCGTGGGCGAAAATCAGGATGGGCGGATCATCCTGGACCGATCGATCAGCGAAACGGACCACATCGATCTGTCCCACAAGGACAACGTGATCTCCTTCGAATTCAGCGTGCTTCACTACGCCTCACCAGAAAAGAACAACTTCGCCTACCGGCTTGAAGGCTTCGAGCACCAGTGGAACGAGGTGGGCACCCGGAACCATGCCACTTACACCAACCTGCCGCCCGGGGACTACACCTTTCGAGTGCGCGGTTCCAATAACGACGGGATCTGGAACGAGGACGGCCTGGCCATCACCCTGACCATCAAGCCCCCGTTTTACCGCAAGGCCTGGTTCATTTTCGGGGTGGTATTTCTGGTTCTGGGATCCATCTACGGGCTGCACCGTTACCGGATGCGATTGCTGGACGTGAAGAACAAGGTTCTGGAGAACAGTGTTCTGGAACGGACCGAGGATCTGACCCGAGCCAACCAGCATCTGCACCAGGAAATCTCCGTCCGCAAGCGCATTGAAGACGAGTTGCGCGAAGCCAAGGACAACGCCGAAGCGGCCACCCTGGCCAAGAGCGAGTTCCTGGCCAACATGAGCCACGAGATCCGCACCCCCATGAACGGGGTTCTGGGCATGACCTCCATCATGCTGGATACGGATCTGACCCCGGATCAACGCGACTATAGCGAAATGATCTACTCCAGCGCCACCAATCTGCTGGTAATCATCAACGACATTCTCGACTTCTCCAAGATCGAAGCAGGGAAACTCAAACTCGAACGCATCGAGTTCGATCCCTGTGACGTGGTGGACCGGGTGTCCGACATGCTCGCCTTGAAAGCCAAGAACAAAGGCCTTGATTTCCGCTGCCGTATCGCCGCCAACGTTCCTCGGAAACTCCGTGGCGACCCGGGTCGGTTGACCCAGATTCTCATCAACCTGGCCAACAACGCCGTCAAATTTACCGACGCCGGCCAGGTCCAAATCCAGGTCACCCTGGAAAAACAGCGCGAGTCATGGGCCGTACTGCGATTCGAGGTCACGGACACGGGCGTGGGCATCCCCGCCGACCGTCTCGAAAGGATCTTCGGCTCTTTCACCCAGGTCGACGCCTCGATCACCCGCCAGTACGGCGGCACGGGACTCGGATTGGCCATCGTCAAGCAGCTTCTTGATCTCATGAGCGGACAAATCGGCGTGGAAAGCATCAAAAACGAGGGCGCCAACTTCTGGTTCACGGTTGGCTTCCCTTCGGAGATCTCGCGGAGTGACTCCCATCGTTCCGATCGCATCCTGGTTGTCCATGACGATCCGGAAATCCTGCTGGCCCTGGAGGAACAGCTGGATTATCTGGGTTACAAGGGAGTCGTGGTCGAACCGGACAGGGCTGGTCAAATATTGAAGGCCGCCGCCGATGAAGAGGACCATATCCCCGTTGCGCTGGTCGGTACTTGTGAGGAACACCAGAAGATTCTGGCCACGGTTGACCGGATCAAACGGGAGCTGGGCGAAAAGGCGCCCCAGTTCATCTTACTTGGTGAATTCGGTTGTGTGGTCGATCACCAGGAGTTGGAGGCCTACGGCCTGCATTCCTGTCTCACGTCCCCGGTCCACCATGGAAAGCTGGAAGCGGTACTCGGGGAAATAACAGGACAGGTGCCCGACCGGCAAATCACCGAAGCGTTTGAATCAAGGGGGATAACAGCCCCCAAGGCCCGGACACCAGTTTCCCTGAAATCAGGTGACGGCAGTGATGGGCCCGCACCCCTGATTTTGCTGGCCGAGGACAATCCCATCAATCAAAAGGTCGCCTGCCTGATGATCACCAAGCTCGGTTACCGGGTCGACGTGGTGGTCAACGGCCACGAGGCTCTGGATGCTGTCGCCCAAAATGACTATGCGGCCATTCTCATGGATGTACAGATGCCGGAAATGGACGGGCTCGAAGCGGCCCGTCGCATCCGGGCCGACGATTCACCGGCACGGAATCCCCAGATCCCCATCATCGCCCTGACCGCCCACGCCTTGGACCAGGACAGGCAGCGCAGCCTGGACGCCGGCATGGACGATCACCTTTCGAAGCCTATCGACTCCCAGGCCATCGCCCGGATCCTGGAATTGCATCTCAACCGGATAACCCCGTCAAGGCCGGAGGCCGGCGAGGTTCAGGAAAAAAAGAGGCCTGAGGAAGAAAATCCCGCCGAGGACGATTCCGAAGTTCACCTGATGCCGACCGTCAGGGTGTAACCGCCGGAAAAGCGGATGTCAGGGAATCAACTTCACCGCCACCGGCAGGTGGTCACTCATGTTGCTGTCGTATTCATTCCAGCCGCCGGGGAATCCCGTATAGACGGGTATCACCGAGACGGCCGCGGCCGGATTCTCCACCGCCTCAAAAAGGGACGCGGTCACGAGGATATGATCCAGGTGGCTGGGCCAACCTGGAAAGGACCAACCCGAAGGCGGACCCTGGGCGATGGGTAAATCGAGGAACCTCCAGGTGGCCGGATCATCCAAAAAGACGTTGAAGACATTGCTCGCCTGACTGTCCGTCAGACTGTCGTTCAGATCTCCCACGACGATTACTTTCCTGCCCGGGAAGTTGTTCCTGACATATGCGTCCAGAAGAATTCCGGCGTCCCGGCGGCGGGTTTCCTCGTCCCAGGGATCGGTGGAAATGTAGTTGTCGCCGCAACACTTGAAATGGTTGTTGACGACCACCACCGGCGTCCCCTTGAAGCGTCCTTCCATGAGGTAGGGGGCGCGGGGAAACTCCCGGTCATAGGACGTGAGAATTTCCCGCACCGAATCGACGACCCAGTCGCCGGAATTGCGATAGAGGAAAGCCAGGTTGATTTCATAGGCGGATCCGGAAGCCCGAATTCCGGTCCAGCCAACCAGCTTTTCATCCAGATCCTCGAAATAGAACCCGCTTTCGATTTCCTGCAGGGCCAGTAGGTCCACGTCCATGGCCATGATCGCCCGTGCCACCAGGTCGACGGTGACAAGTTCGTTCTTGGGGAAATGTTCGATGTTCCAGGTCACGACCTCAAGAGTGGCATCGGTCCCGAATTCCAGGCCGGCAAAGGGATTGTCCTGGGAATAGGTGCCCAGGAACAGAATTTCCCCACCGGAGGCCAAGTCCTTGTTCTGGGCAAAGGGCGGACTCCATTCCGGGACCGCTTCCCAGGTCAGGACATACTCGCCGCGGGTCATTCCGGTCAGGGTGGTGTCCGCCTGGCCGCTCAGTAAAAAATTCCCCGGTCCGGTAAGGAGCCAGGGTCCGTTCAGGATGTCGGGCTGGGTGTCGATGACAATGTTGCCTGTCTGTGGGGGCGGCGGAGGCGTGGTGGGGCTCGTGGTGACTGTTTCACCACAGCCGGACAGCAACAACAGGGTGGCCAACGAGAGGGTTACGGTTACCAGGGTAAGGCGACGGGGCCATGCTGTTCGCAGGGACATCGGTTATTCCCCGAACCTTTTAATGATCTCCACGATACCCCGCCGGCACGCGGCGCAGAAGGGTTTGACACCCTTGGTGAACATGATGCAATCCAGCTGGGAACGATACATGCCCTCGGACATGTACCCGGCCCCCTCGAAGGCTCCGATCACATCGGCGGCCGGATTTTCCGCAAACCAGGCGTCCACTTCTTGCTGGTGATCGAAGGATAGTTTTTCCCCCTCGGCCTTGGCCTCGGCGATCTGGTCTTCCGCAGCGCCGCTGCGCATGAGTTCGGCAATGCGGTCATTGACCGCGCCGCGCTTCTGCTGGTAGGCGATATCCATGGCGTCGTACTCGGCCTTGTTCCAGGGCGTGGGCACGGGACCGTCGGTGGCCAGGTCCGCCCACTTCAATTTCGCCGGATCCATCAGGGCGGTGATGTTGCGGTCGCTCGGCTCCTGACCGGGAGGATAGAAATCGGTGTAGGCGACGTTGGAGGTGTAGTACTCGTCGGCCAGACCGGCAAAACTGTGGCCGAACTCATGCAGGAATACGTATTCGCTCCACTGGTTGTCGCTGGTGAAGGTGCAGAACAGGTTATAGATACCCCCGCCCCCGTACCGCTCATGGTTGACCATGATGTAGAGCACGTCGTAGGGCACGGCCTGGGCGATGTCCCTCATGGCCCGGTTGTCTTCGGTCAGCATGTACCGTTCCGAGCCCAGGGAATCGAAGGTGCAACCAAGCGCCGTGCGCTTGTGGACGCCCCGGCTGGGTTCGTCGCAACCGGACTCCTGCGACGCAAGCAGCACACCCCGCACGTTGATGTGGTCCCGGTACGAGGCGTAGGGCTCGTGTCCGATCATCAGCTGGGCGAATCGTTTCACGTCGGCCTCGAATTTGGCTACATCGTCGGCGGTGTATCCTTCCCCCACGATGGCTACGTCGACGCAGCCGTGGGGATCACCCCCGATGTAACCATCGACGGTGATGATCCCGGCAGGAGCGGGATCCCGGCGCACAGTCCAGCTGTTCGGATCGATGGTCGCGCGGAAAAATTCCTGGAGTTTCCCGTCCTGGTCACGTGACTCCAGGGCGAACTGCACCGGCGCCTTGGGCAACGGGGCCAGCACCGACTCGTGATAGGTGCGCAGAACGCCTTCGGCGGCGGGTCCGGTGGTTTGCCATTCTCCAAAGTAGGAGGAAAAACCCTTCGACCAGATCAGATCGCCGGAAGCCTCATCGTAGATCTTGGCGTAGTAGACACCCAATTCCAGGTCATCGATCAGATTCGTCCGGCTGCCGGCCCAGATGCCCTGGCGCCACAACTCGTCCAGAGCCACGAATTCCTCCGCGGCGTTGCCGGTGTGGTTGTAGTCGATGCGCAGGGTCTCGTCGTGGAACAGGTCGCTGAATTCGGCTCCCGAAGCCAAGGGGGCGACCAGCGCCGGCAAAAGAAGGACCAAAGCTACCAGGGGGACCTTGGGGACGGAATTCATGCTCACTCCCGGAATGTTGGGGTTTATTCAAGAAAATAATAGCACTTGGCCAACCGGGCTTCAAATGGAGGACCTCTCGGGATTTCAATTCTGGATTGGCTCATCCGGTTCCTCTTAATACCTTGGGCTGACAGAAACACTCCACATTACCGAGCGTATTGAACCCCTGACCGCCATTCCCACTTTGGGACCAAGGAGATTTTCATGAAGCGGATTTTTATGGTTCTTGCCCTGTGCGGGATCCTGGTATGGATCCCCGCCTGTTCTGACAAACCGGCCGACACCACCGAAATAACGGAAACCCGCACCGGTCCCTCGAAGACCTACACCATGGAACAGTTCGTCAAGACCTTGTCGATCGGTGGCAGCTCGTTCAACCACGACGAGACCAAGCTGTTGGTCCGAAGCAACGAGACCGGGATTTTCCACGTCTACGAGATGGACCTGGCCACCGGAAAACGCACTCCCGTCACCGAAGGCGAAGAGACCACTTTCCCCGTGGCCTACATGCCCCACGACGACCGTATCCTCTATTCCCGCGACAAGGACGGCAGCGAAAACAGCCATCTGTTCCTGCGTGAACTGGACGGCAAGGTGCGTGATCTGACCGAAGGTGATAACACCAAGGAGGAATTCGCGGGATTCCACCCCGACCTGAAATCTTTCTTCACCCAGAACAACCAGCGGGACCCCCGCTTTTTCGATCTATTCCAGTGGGATGCCGTCACCCTGGAAAAAACCCTGGTCTATCAGAACAACGACGGTTTCGATGTCTTCGACATCTCTGCTGATGGCCGCTGGATCATTCTTTCCCGGGTCAACACCACCAACGACACGGACCTTCTCGTGGTCGACCTGCAGGACGGTGGCGAACCCTATCTGATCACTGAACACACCGGTGAAGCTACCTACCGCCCCCACGCCATCAGCCCGGACAGCAAGCATCTCTTTCTTTCCACCAACGAGGGCCGGGAATTCCGGGTCCTCAAGCGGTATGACCTGGCCGCCGGAACCACCGAAGAGATTTTCGCCACGGACTGGGACGTTTCCTTCGCCTACTTCAGCCTGACCGGCAAGTACCGGGTCATCGGCACCAACGAAGACGGTTACACCAAGGTCCGCATCACCCGGGGCGGCCAGGATGTGCAGCTCAACGGCCTGCCCGAAGGTACGGTCAGCCGGGTGGCCTTCTCCCATTCGGAAAAGCTGATGAAGTTGACTGTTTCCAGCGACACCATGCCCGGCAACATGTTCCTGTTCAATCTGGACACCATGGAATTCCGGCAGCTGACCGACACCCTGAACCCGGAGATCGACCCGAACGACCTGGTGGCCAGCACCGTGGTTCGTTTCCCCGCGCGTGACGGCATGGTTATACCCGGCCCTCTGTACAAACCCATCGGCGCCAGCGCGGAGAACAAGGTTCCGGTCATGCTCTGGATCCACGGCGGACCCGGCGGCCAGACCCGGGCCGGCTATTCCGGGGAAAAACAGTTCCTCATCAACCACGGTTACGCCCTGTTCGCCGTCAATAACCGGGGCAGCTCGGGTTACGGCAAAAGTTTCCTCGCCGCCGACGATCGGCGCCACGGACGCGAACCCCTGCGGGATTGTGTGGACGCCAAGGAATACCTCAAAACTCTGGACTGGGTGGACCCGGACCGCATCGGCATCATGGGCGGCAGCTACGGGGGTTACATGGTTCTGGCC
>CBDUDB010000021.1:0-23698 GCA_965365795.1 uncultured bacterium
GTTCGAACAGGCTGGTGAATTTTTCCTTGGCGGCCTGGACAGCCCCCGGATCCAGGCAGTAGCAGATACGCGGCCCCTCGATCTCGCCCCGGATCAGGCCCACTTTTTTAAGTTCCTTCAAGTGCTGGGAAACCGTTGCCTGGGACAGCGGCATGCGGTCCACGATGTCCCCGCAAATACAGGCCCGACCGGCCAGGATTCGCAAAATTTCCAATCGGCCCGGATGACCCAGAGCCTTGGCAACCTCAGCCAGGTCGATCAGATCCTGGCCGAATTCCACAGTTTTTCTTCCGGCCATGGCGGCCTCCTTTATCGTTAATCGCAAATATACGATAATAATCTCCAGTCGCCAATGAAAAAAACAATCATTTTGAAGGGAACTTTTTTAGATTATTGCAGTTTCGAATACGTTGCGCTTATATTTGGCGCCAATTTGCTCGCATAAACCCAAAATTCCAATGCCAACCCCTGAGGAGTCTTCGCGATGATCGAAGTTCGTGGTGTTTCCAAGAGCTTCGGGACCACGGTAGCGCTCGACGACGTCTCGTTCCGGCTGGACCGGGGAGAAATCCTCGGCTTTCTGGGCCCGAACGGCGCCGGCAAAAGCACGACCATGAAGATCATCACCACCTTCCTGGCCCCGAACCAGGGTCAGATCACGGTGGATGGGATCGACGTCCTGGAGCAGCCCCTCGACGTGAGGCGGCGTATCGGCTACCTACCCGAAATTGTTCCCCTGTACCAGGACATGAATGTCCAGGAGTACCTCACCTTTGTCGGGCAGGCGCGCGGCCTGTCGTCCGGACAACTGCGCAAGCGGCTTGACTGGTGCGTTGAAGCCTGCGGCCTGGTCACCGAGTACAAGAAGAACATCGGCGAACTCTCCAAGGGTTTCAAGCAGCGGACGGGGCTTGCCCAGGCGCTCATCCACGATCCCGAGATTCTGATCCTGGACGAGCCCACCAGCGGGCTGGACCCCCTTCAAATCCTGGGCATCCGCGACCTGATCAAGAGCCTGGCCGGGGAAAAGACGATCATCTTTTCGACCCACATTCTCCAGGAAGTAAGCCCGGTGACCGACCGGGTGGTGATCATCAACGAGGGCCGGATCATCGCCGACGGCAACGTCGGTGATCTGTCGCGCGACGCCATGGGTACCAACCGGATTTTTGTCGGCATCCGCGAAGACGCGGCCTCCGTCGAATCCGCCCTGCGTGACCTGGCCGAGGTGACCGAGGTCAGTCCCCTCCCCTGTGACGAGGGCTGCCGGTTCGAGGTGCGCGGTTCCTTCGACACCGACCTGGTGGGAGCCGTGGGCCGCCTGGCCCGCGACCGCAACTGGGATCTGACCCAGCTGAACGAAGCGGTTTTCAGCCTCGAGGACACCTTCATTTCCCTGACCCGCCGGGCCGGCGACCGTGGCCACGGCAACCTGAGGGGGGTGGCCTAGATGCAGAACACGCTGACGGTTTTAAGACGGGAGTTCGCCTCCTATTTCAACAGTCCCATAGCCTACATCTTCATCATCGCCTTCCTGGTGCTGAACTCGGGATTGTTCATGACCGGCTTTTTCCTGAACGGCTCGGCCGACCTGCGCTCGTTTTTCGGAAACTTGCCGTTTTTCCTGATCTTCTTCATTCCTGCGGTGAGCATGCGCCTGTGGGCCGAGGACAAACGGACCGGCACCTTCGAGCTGCTGATGACCCTCCCCATGCGCGCCCGCGAAGTCATGATGGGCAAGTACCTGGCCGCCTTCGCCTTCTACCTGGTGGCGCTGGCCGGCACCCTTCCTTTGGCGATTATGGTCATGGCCCTTGGTAATCCCGACGTGGGCGCCATCTGGAGCGGATACATCGGCGCCGCCCTGCTGGGCGGCCTTTACCTCGCGGTGGGGACCTTCACCAGCGGGCTGATGCGCGACCAGATCTCCGCAGTGATCCTGGGCATCATGGCCTGTTTCCTGATCTTCATCGTCGGGGTGCCGGGCGTGGCCGCGACCATCGACGGCTGGGTCCCCGGCTTCGGTTCTTTCCTGCAACACTTCGTCGGCCTTTCCGGCCATTTCGAGATGATGCTGCGGGGCGTGATCACCCTCGGTGACCTGGCCTACTTCCTGGGGCTGACCGCCGTGTTCCTCTCCCTCAACACCTTGTGGCTGAAAGGGAGGAAGTTCTAATGAACAACAAGCGTAGAAACTTCCGCGTGACCTTCACGATCTCGGCCATCCTTTTGGCCGCCATCGCTTTTTTCCTGATCTCGGTGCTGGACAACCTTCCCGGGGCCCGGGTCGACATGACCAGCGACAAGCTGTTCACCATGTCTCCGGCGGCCAGCAAGATCCTCAAAGGTCTTCAGGTACCGGTACAGGTGAAGCTGTATATCACCCCCAGTGACAAGATGCCGACACAGCTGCGAAACCTCGAACGCGACATCACCGAACAGATGCGCAACTTCGAGCAGGTGGCCGAAGGCATGCTCGAGTTCCAGGTTTTAAATCCCCAGAACGACGAGGAAATGCAGCAAACCCTCGGCGCGAAGGGGATTCGGCCATTCCAGATCCAGTCCATCGAAAAGGATGAGATGGGCATCAAGCTGGTCTGGAGCGCGATTTCCATCGCCTACAAGGACAAGCCCGAAGAAATCCTGCCCCAGGTCCTGCCACAGAACCTGGCCGCCCTGGAACAGGACATCATCAGCCCCGTCTACCGGCTTATCCGGGACAAGGCCCCCAAGGTGGCCGTGTACGGACCCAAGAAGCAGGTCGATCAGCAGCTGGCCATGATGTACCTGCAGCAGGGCATGCAGCCGCCCGAGCCGACCGAGCAGTACGCCCAGCTGTCTGAGCTGATGAAGCAGGGCCATTACGAAGCGGTGCCCATCGAGCTGACCGAAGCCTCAGGTGTGCCCGAAGACGTTGACGCCCTGATCGTGATGGCCATCGCTCCGTTGAATGAACGGCAGGTCTACGAGATCAACCGGACCCTGCGGCGGGGCGTCCCGGTGGTCATGGGCGTACAAGCCCACGAATACGGTTACAGCCCCGCGCAAAGCGGTGGTTGGACCATAGCCGGGCAAGCCGTGGAAACGGGTCTCGAACCGATGCTCGCCGCATTCGGCCTGACCGTTTCCGAGGATCATTTCATGGATTCCTCCATGGAGACCATCGACCTGCCACGCGAAGTGAACATGGGCGGCCTGCGTATGCAGACCCGCGAACCGGTCCGGTTGCCCATCCAGATCCGGGTGACCGAAACGCAGATGAATCAGGATTCTCCTTTGGTCAACCGCATCGGCGCCGTCTTTTACCTGTGGGGCACGCCGATTCTCAGCGATCCCGAGAAACTCACCGGACACAGTCTTCAGGTGACCGAGCTGATCCACGGCAGCGACAACTCCTGGACCGAACCCTGGTCCGAGGGACCGGTGACCATGGGCATGCTCAGTCCCGACCGCAAGACCATGTCCCAGGCCCAGCCCCTGGCGGTTCTGGTGGAGGGTGTGTTCCCCGATACTTACCAGGACAAGGAAGTTCCCCAGTGGCCGCCAACCGGGGACCCGGCCGCGGCCGATCAGGATCCGCTCTCTCAGGTTCAGGCCGTACCTGAACCCGTGGATCCCGCGAGCGGCAGCCTGTTTCTCATCGGCAGCGCCAAAATGTTCGACGACAACATCCTGGCCGCGGGACAGAACGCCCTGCTGCTGCTCAACGCGGTGGATTTCCTGGCCGGAAGCCAGGCCCTGCTGGACATTCGCAGCAAGACCCTGACCCAGCGGGTGATCAAACCGGTGGAAGCAAGGGACAAGATGATCTGGAGGATCGTCGCTGTGTTGCTGGTGCCGGTCATCATCGCAATCTTCGGATTCGTGCGGGCGGGCATGCGGCGCAAGGAAGCGGCCCGCTATCGTGAAACCATCAAACATGCCACCGGAGCCATCGGCTAAAGGAGGATGATGACGATGATCAAGAACCGAAACCTCCTGATCCTGGCCGTGGTCCTGGCGGGCCTGCTGGGGATCAGCCTGTTCCAGAAAGCGGACCACAAGAAGAGCACCAGCGGCTCGGCCACCGTCAAGGTGGTCGAAGGAACCATATCCGCTGACCAGCTGGATCGGATCACTCTCGGCCACGGTGAAAACGATACCGCCGTGGAGCTCGTTTCCACACCCACCGGCTGGGCCGTGGCCAGTGCCTGGGATGCGCCAGCCAGCATGACGCGCATCGAGTCGTTGTTGCGCAATCTCAGCGATCTGAGCGGGGAGTTCCGCTCGGACAACGAATCCGTCCTGGCGGACTACGGTCTGACCGACGACCAGGCCGTGAAGGTTCGGGCCTACGACAAGGACGGAACGGAAATCCTGGCACTGGAGGTCGGCAACACACCCGAGCGGGTACCCGGCAACTTCATCAAGCGGCCCGGTTCGAACGCGGTGTACCTGAGCCAGACCAATCTGCTGTCCCAGTTCGGCCTTTACGAAGGCCCCGGGGTCCCCGGTTTCTCGCATTTCCTCGAACTGCAGGCGGTCAAGAAAGACCGTCTGGAGGTGGATAGGATCGTTTTGAACAACGAGGGCCGCACCCTCGAAATGGTAAAGGAATTTGCCGAAGCCAAACCCGTGCCGGGCCAGGTTGAATTGCCCGAAGAAGCAACCGAACCGGCCGGACCGGACCGCACCACCTGGGAGTGGAAAATGACCTCACCCCGGGCCAAGGCCCTGGCCAAGACCAAGGCCGACGGCGTCCTGGGTTCCCTGGTCAGCATCCGGGCCGCCGATGTGGATGATCCCGCGGGCGACCTGGCCGTCTACGGCCTGGCCGAACCGTCGCGCAGTGCGACCCTGTTCCTGGCCGATGGTTCGGAGATGACCGTGGAATTCGGCCACAAGCGCGAGGCCGCAGGCGATATCAAGGAAGGCATCTGGATGAAGGTCAGCGGCGAACCGACCGTCTGGGTGGTACCTGAATACACCGTGAACAACATCTTCAAAACCGAAGCTGACCTGGTTCCGGACCAGGGGTAACCGCCAAATCCCCGCATCTTGTTAAAGGCCCCTTCGGGGGCCTTTTGTTTTGTCCGGATTCCTGTGTTAGATTTCCAGCCTGCCCCGTTTCCCGGGACAGACGATGGACACGTGCTTCAGGCAGGAGGAATGCAGTGAGTGGACTGCTGCTGAAAAACGGAACCGTGCTGGATTATTTTCCCGTGGCCATGGACGCGGCGGCTTCGCCCCGGGTCGAGACCATGGATCTGAGGATCGCCGGCGACCGCATCACCGAACGCGGCTCGGGACTGGAACCCGCCGGCGGCGAAGAGGTAATCGACCTTCAGGGCCGCACGGTCATGCCGGGAAACATCAACGCCCACGGCCACCTCTACGCCGCCCTGGCCGCCGGCATGCCCCTGCCCGCCGGACCGTTGGAGACCTTCACCGACATCCTGACCGAAATCTGGTGGCCGTTGGACCGGGCCCTCGACTCGGACGCCATCTATCTGAGCGCCCTGGCCGGCAGCTGGGACGCCGTCCGTTGCGGCACGACCCTCATCTTCGACCACCACGCCAGCCTGGCGTGCGCCGGCGGCTCGCTGGACCGGGTGGAACAGGGTATCGCCGAGGTCGGCTTGCGGGGGTGCCTCTGCTACGAGGTGACCGACCGCGGCGGCAAGGGGCAACGCGACATCACCCTCCAGGAAAACGAACGCTACCTTCAGAAAATCGCCGACGCTCCTCAGTCCGGAGTGGCCCGTTTCCGGGGCATGGTCGGCGCCCACGCCAGTTTCACCCTGGAAGAGCGCACCCTGAATCTGCTGGAGGGCATTTGCAGCCGCATGGGTGTCGGTCTGCACATCCACCTGGCCGAGGGCACAACCGACCGGGAAGTCAGCCAGGACCGCGGGTGGAAAGATCCGCTGGACCGGCTGGATGAATTCGGCCTGGTAAGGTCCGGCAGCATCTTCGCCCACGGCGTGGACCTGTCCCCCATCGACATGCAGACCCTCGAGGCCAAGGGGGTTTGGCTGATCCACTGCGGCCGTTCGAACATGAACAACGGCGTGGGCCGCGCCCCGGTGGATCGTTTCCCGCTCAACTGCGGCATCGGTTCCGACGGCCTGGACGACAACATGTGGGGCGAACTGCGCACCACTTTTTTCCGGGGCAATGAGGGCGGACGCGGCCCCTTGAGCCACACCGACGCCGCCCGTTTCTGGCTGGGTAATTTCCGCCTGGCCCGCGAGATTTTCGGCGAACCCTTCGGTAGCCTCGACGCCGGCGCGCCCGCGGACTTCATCCTCCTGGACAATTTCCAGAAGACGCCCCTGACCACCGACACCTGGCTGGGGCACCTGCTGTTCGACTTTCACCCCTGGGACATTCACGCCGTCTACGCCGGCGGCCGTCGTGTCTATCTGAACGGTGACAGCCCGCCGGTGGACGCCGGACTGTTGCAGGAAACCGCCGCCCGCATCTGGAAAGCCATGGGGTTGATTTCATGAGTGAAGGCCAAATCGACGACCGGATCCTGGCCCGCGTCAAGGATCAGGAAAAATCCATTATCTCTTTCCTGCGGGATATCGTGGGACTGCCCAGCCTTTCCGGCCAGGAAGAAGCCGTGGTCCGGCGGGTGGCCCGGGAAATGGAAACCGTCGGTTTCGACGAGGTGATCATCGATCCGCTGGGCAATGTTTTGGGTCGGGTCGGGAATGGCCCGCGGGTGATCGCCTTCGACGCCCACCTGGACACTGTAGACGTGACCGACCGGGACCAGTGGGACTGCGACCCCTTCACCGGCAAGCTTGAAGACGGCAAAGTTTTTGGTCGCGGATCAGTGGATCAAAAAGCCGGCATGGCCGGCATGGTGTACGCCGGCGCGCTCATGAAGGAACTCGATCTGCTGGACGGTATGCAGGTCTGGATGGTCGGCTCGGTCATGGAAGAGGATTGCGACGGCCTGTGCTGGCACCACATCCTGCAGGAAAATATCCTGGCTCCGGAACTTGTCGTTTCCACCGAACCGACGGGCCTTCGTATCAACCGTGGCCAGCGTGGCCGGATGGAAATCCGGGTCCGGGTCAAGGGCCGCTCCTGTCACGGCAGCATGCCCCACCTGGGGGACAACGCCATCTACAAGATCACGCCGGCGATTCGGGCCATCGAAAAACTCAACGACAACCTGGCGGATGACCCCTTCCTGGGCAAGGGCACCTGCACCGTGACCTGGATCGGCAGCCAGGGCCCAAGTCTCTGCGCCGTGCCTGACGAGGCCGAGTTCCACATAGATCGACGTCTGACCTCGGGTGAAACCAGGGAGTCCGCGCTCGCGGAAGTGGAAGCCGCGCTGGTCGACGCTGGTGTCGAGGCCGAGGTCTTCACCCTGAAGTACGAGGAAGAAGCCTGGACCGGACTGGTCTACCCCATGGAGAAATACTATCCCACCTGGGTCCTGGATGAAGACCATCCCGCCCTGGCCGCGGCCGGCCGGGCCCTGACCAGGGTAACCGGCAAGGCGCCCGACATTTCCCGATGGACCTTCAGCACCAACGGGGTGGCCATCATGGGGTTGCACGGGGTTCCCTGTTTCGGTTTCGGTCCCGGGCAGGAAGACGTGGCCCACACCGCCAATGAATACGTCCCTGTCGCCGATGTCCTGACAGCCTGCGCTTTTTACACTGCGCTGCCCCGTGAACTGGGTCTTTCCTGATTTTGCTGGCGGGTATTCGAAGACATAACTGCCTTATTTACCGCAGTTTTCCGCCTTTTGGCGCCCGATTTTGTTTGACAAATATTGGGGCGATTTGATATAATGTCATAACCAAGACAGGCTCCGTGGAACAAATTCCGTTCCATTGTCGGGCTTTGCTCTGGACACATTCGAAATGGGAGTTCGATGATGTATAGATTAATGGTTTTGGTTTCGGTTTTGTGCCTGACCGCAGGTGCGGCAAGTGCCCAGACCGACAATCTTCTCATTTCCGAATACCTGGAAGGATCAGGGAACAACAAAGTTTTGGAGATCTTCAACGGTACCGAGGACATCATCGCGCTGGGCCCTTATTCCATTGAGCGGTATTCCAACGGAGAACCGACCGGGGTCAGCATTCCTTTGGACTCGGTAGACCTGGAGGAGGGCGAGACCTGGGTCCTGGCCAATCCCCAGTCCGAAAGCGCGCTGCTGGCGGTGGCTGACCAGACCGACGGCAACCTCAACTTCAACGGGAATGATACCCTGGTTCTGGTCTTTGCCGGCACTCAGGTCGTGGACAGCTTTGGCAGGGTTGGCGAAGATCCCGGGGATTTCTGGTCCTGCTCCGAGGGCAATACTCAGAACCACACCTTGCGCCGTTTGAGCAGTGTTTGCACCGGGGATACGGTCATCGATGACGAATTCGACCCCTGTGAAGAATGGAGCTTTTTTGCCAGCGACGTGTTCACGGGCCTGGGGTCTCATATCGCCGTTTGCGGCGCCGTAGGCAACACCCTGCCCAGCTGGGGCTCCCTGAAAGCCAGTTTCCGGTAACGAATCTGACTGATCCTTTTGAACCGTCCGCCATTTGGCGGGCGGTTTTTTTTGCGACCTCCGCAGACTTGCGGGTTTGCCTTGCCCGGTGAACGTGGAGTATGTTTTCTCCTGTCGCGACAACTTTCAGAAAGGATGCACCATGACCCAGGACCTCAAAGGCCGGCATTTCATTTCCACCCAGGAATGGTCAGACAGCGAAATCGAGTTGTTGCTGGCCACCAGCGTGGACCTGAAAAGGAAGTTCGCCGCCGGCGAACCGCACCGTCTGCTGCCGGACAAGACCCTGTTCATGATGTTCTACGAGCAGAGCACCCGCACCCGCAATTCGTTCGAGGCGGGCATGACCCAGCTCGGCGGACACGCCCACGATCTGACGCCCGACAAACTCCAGGTCAGCCACGGGGAAACGGCCGAAGACACGGCCCGCGTGCTGAGCCGTTTCGGACACGGCATCAGCATTCGCAACTGCGACTGGGGCCTGGGCAACAAGTTCCTGCGCTCGGTGGCAAAAATGAGCACCGTGCCGGTCATCAACATGCAGTGCGATCTTTATCACCCCTGTCAGGCGGTGGCCGATCTGATGACCATCCGCGAAAAATTCCCCGACGGCATCCGCGGCCGCAAGATGGTCGTCAGCTGGACCTACGCCCCCAGTTATGTCCGGCCCATCTCGGTGCCGCAGTCCGAGATCTTGCTGATGACCCGCTTCGGTCTGGACGTGACCCTGGCCCATCCTCCCGAGTTCAAGCTACTGCCGGAATTCATCGAGCAGGCCAAGGCGAACGCGGCGAAGACCGGTACGAAATTCGAGATGGTCGACGACATGGACGCCGCCTTCGAAGGCGCCCATGTGGTCTACCCCAAGAGCTGGGGCTGTCTGGTGCACGAGCCGGACCGCGAGGCCGCCGTGCAGCACATCGAAAAATACCCCGGCTGGGTGTGCAACGAGGAAAAAATGGCGCTGACGGATTCGAACTCCATCTACATGCATCCGTTGCCCGCCAGCCGCGGTTCCGAAGTTACCGACGGCGTGATCGACGGCCCCCATTCGGTTGTATGGGACGAGGCCGAAAACCGTTTGCACACCGCCAAGGGCCTGATGGCCCTGACCATGTAGGAGGGATGATGAGCTCCACCGGAAACCTTTTGCCCGACGTCGTGAGCAACGCTCACTGGCTGGGGTACCGGTGCGTAGTTTGCGGGCGGGAATACCCGGCCGACCATGACGGCATGGTGTGCGGCGACTGCGGCGTGGACGGAATTCTGGACGTGGTTTACGACTACGTGGCCCTGGCGGCGGCCGGCCCGGTCGGCGCCGAAAATCTTGGGGGCCTGTGGCGTTTTGCTTCCCTGCTTCCGGTCAGGCCGGTGGCCAACCATTCGGCCTGGTCCCTGGGCGATACACCCGTTCACCCCGCCGAACGGCTCGCCGAACATCTGGGCCTGAAATCCCTGGTTTTGAAAGACGACACCTGCCTGCCTTCTGCCAGTCTCAAGGACCGGGCCTCTGCCGTGGCCGTGGCCCGCGCCCGGCAGCTGGGAATCGATCATCTGGCCTGCGCCTCGACGGGCAACGCGGCGGCCAGCCTCGCGGTGCTGGCTGCGCGTGCCGGCCTGAAGACGACCATCTTCGTTCCCGCGACCGCCCCCAAGGCCAAACTCGCCCAGTTGATTCTGCATGGCGCACGGGTCATCCCGGTCGATGGCACCTACGACCAGGCGTTCGAAATGTCCCTGGTGGAAATGGAGAAGCACGGCTGGTACAGCCGCAATTGCGCGCACAATCCTCTGCTGGTCGAAGGCAAAAAAACCGCCGCCCTGGAACTGGCCTGGACCCTGACCGACGGGTTCACCTCTGGTGACGGCAATCTGCCCGACGCCGTTTTGGTTCCGGTGGGAGATGGCTGCATAGTATCTTCGGTGGGCAAGGCCTTTGGGGAGTTGAAGGGGCTTGGTTTGACTGGGAAAGTCCCCCGGGTTATCGGAGTCCAGGCCCTGGGAGCCGATCCTTTGGCGCGGGCCTGGGCTGCGGTCGGGAAATCTCCGGCCAGCATGTCCGGGCCCGAGATCCTGGCTTGCATCACACCCTTGGAGGCGAAAACTTTCGCCGACTCCATCCGGGTCGGCATTCCCCGCAACCGGGTCAAGGCCTGGCGAAACGTAGCCCGTTGTGGGGGAGCTTTTCTGGCGGTTGACGATGAGGCCATTGTCGAAGCCATCGGACAGTTGGCGCAATTGTCCGGTGTATTTGCCGAACCGTCGGGGGCCGCCGGCCTGGCCGGGGTGCTGACGGCCCTGGATCAGGGGCTGATCACCAGAAAGGAAAAGATCGCAGTGCTGGTGACCGGACACGGGCTGAAGGATCCCACCGCAGGGTTAGCGGCGGTCCCCATGCCGGATTCTGTGCCTCCGCTTTCCTGAGACCTTGTCATACAGGTTTTGTCAATCTTGAACCCCCTCCCAGATATCATAATGAGGGGCCCCCGGGGGCCCCTCTTTTTCATTTAAATTCTGTTCGCAGCCTATTGGGATATCCGGCTGTTCCCTCCAGGTCCAGATAAATTCCCGCGATACAACGATCAGATAAACGACCAGACCGATCCGGCCGGTCCGTCCTGCACCCCCACGCCGAGATCGGTAAGTTCGTCGCGAATCCGGTCGGCGGCGGCCCAGTCCTTTTCCACCCTGGCAGCGGTCCGCTGTTCCAGCAACTCCTCGACCCGGGCCACGTCCAGCCCCATGCGTGCGGCCTTTCCGTCCCGGCGATTCATCAGCCACTGGTCGGGATCCTGCCCGAAGCAACCGAGAACGTCCGCAACTTCCTTCATGTCGCTGGCGAACCGTTCGATGGTCAGGTACCGGACAGCCTTGCTGACGCCTTTGCCCGAATCCAGCAGCCCGTTGACCTCGCCCAGCGGTTTGCTCAGCACGCCCAGGGCTCCGCTCGTGTTGAAGTCGTTGCGCATGTGGGCAACAAAACCGTCCATCATGCCCGCGACGCCGTCGGTGACCGGCTCGTTGTTCCCGGGTCTCTTGGCCGTGGCCAGGAAACGCCGGGCCAGGGATAAGGTCGTGTAGATATAAGCCAGGCGATCGTCGGCGTCCTCCACTCCGGGAAACCGAACCCGCTTGCGCAGGACATCCACGGAGGTTTCGGCACCGCACGCGGCGCAAACCCCGCTCTCCTGCCCCGCCTTGTCCATGAGCGCCTCGCAGGCCGGGCACCGGACCTCGACCTCGAAATTCAGCCCGCTCCGGTAGTGTACCGTCAGCAGGAAATAGCGCACCGTTTCCGGATCGTAGAGCGCGGTGATTTCCCGCGTGGTGAAAAAGTTGCCCAGACTCTTGGACATCTTATCGCCGTCGAAATCGATGAACCCGTTGTGGGACCAGTACCGGGCAAACGTGTCCTCGCCGTGGGCGCCCTGGCTCTGGGCGATCTCGTTTTCGTGGTGGGGGAAAATCAGGTCGCGCCCCCCACCGTGGATGTCGAAGCTGTCGCCCAAATGCGTTGAGCTCATGGCCGAGCATTCGATGTGCCAGCCCGGCCGACCCGGACCCCAGGGACTTTCCCAGGCGGGCTCGCCGGGTTTGGCGGCCTTCCACAAGGCGAAATCCAGGGGCGATTCCTTTCGCTCGTCAACATCAATGCGACTGCCCGCGCTCTCTATCATTTCCTCGATGTTCCGCTTGCTCAATTTGCCGTAACCCTGGAAATTCCGAACCCGGTAATAGACGTCACCTTCGACGGCGTAGGCCAGATCCTTGGCCACCAGCCCATCCACCAGCGCGATGATCTCAGGAACGTGATCACTGACCCGCGGCTCGACATCGGGTTCGAGAATGTTCAGGTCGGCCATGTCCCGCTTGTATTCATCCGCATACTTGTCGGCCACTTCCTGTGCGGGAATCCCTTCTTCGATACTGCGCTTGATGATCTTGTCGTCGATGTCGGTGATGTTGCGCACGTACTTCACGTCGTAACCCTGGTGCCTCAAAAAACGCACCATCACGTCGGGCACCATCGCCGCGCGGGCGTTGCCGAGATGACTCAGGCCATAGACGGTCGGGCCGCAGCAATAGATGCCGCAGCGACCCGGCTCCAGGGTTTCGAGTTCCTGTTTCTTGCCGGTCAGGGTATCGAACAGGGTAATGGCCGGCAGGGTCGCGGCGTTCATTTCACTCATGGTTCCGTTCCCGGATTCAAGGGGTTACGTCAGGATAGGGTCAACAGAATCTAGTATGAAGGGCCGATCGGGACCAGTCCCAAGGATCGGTTACCCCTTTTTGAACATCTCCAGCAGCATCTTGGCCGCCGCGGTGGCCGGCAATTCGCCGAGCGACACTTTTTCTTCGAGATCGGCCAGCTGGGCCGAGACACCGGGATGGGACCGGAACAGATCTTCCAGTCCTTCCTGAACCAGGGACCGCACCCAGGCCTGTTCCTGCCCGGCGCGGCGGCGGGCAAACATACCCGATTTCCGGGTCAGAGAGGCGAATTTTTCCACCACCGCCCACATTTCCGGAACGCCTTCGCCGGTGGCGGCCGAGCAGTTGAAGGCCCCGGTCGTCCAACCTTCGGTTGCCGGCCTGAGGTAGTGCAAAACCCGCTCGAACTCACTGCGGGCCCGCTTGGCGGCAGCAAGGCCCTGGCCGTCGGCCTTGTTTACCAGGATCGCGTCGGCGATCTCCACCACACCCTTCTTGATGCCCTGCAACTCGTCTCCCGCACCGGCCAGCAGGACCAGCAGGAAAAAATCGACCATGGAGCGGACCTGGACCTCGCTCTGGCCAACCCCGACGGTTTCCACCAGTATCACGTCGAAGCCGGCGGCCTCGAACAGCATGATGGTTTCGCGGGTCTTGCGGGCCACGCCGCCCAGGGTGCCGCCGGTAGGAGAAGGTCGAATGAAGGCTCCGGGATCGGCGGCCAGCTTTTCCATGCGTGTCTTGTCGCCGAGGATGCTGCCGCCGGTCAGGCTGCTGGAAGGATCGACCGCCGTGACAGCCACCTGGTGGCCTCGCGAGGTCAACAACGTTCCGAGGGCCTCGATAAAAGTGCTCTTGCCAGCGCCGGGCACGCCGGTGATGCCGACGCGGACTGATTCGCAACGCCGGTCCAGCAGGCCGGTCAGCACCTCTTGAGCAACTTCCTGGTGGGCCGACGCATTGGATTCGATGAGGGTGATGGCCCGAGCGAGCAGGACCCGGTCTCCAGATAGGACACCGTCGATGTATTCAGGTACCGAAAGCAAACGTCGCCGGGGCCCATTGCCCGAGCCACCGCCACCGGCCGATTGGCCGGGCAGGCCGTCGTGCCGATCCTCCACGCCCTTGCGAACGCTAAGGGCCGAAGGCGGAGCCGGCTTTTTTTCCTTGTCCCGTTTGTCCATGGCCTTGGTCCCTCTATTTTTCCAGCAGGATCGTGCCGTTGACCGGGTCGGCCTCCGCCAGCAAAAGGGCCCGCAGGTGCGGCCACAATTCCGCCGGGTAAGTATCGGCCGCCAGGGTCAACTTTCGTTCGACGGTAATCCAGCCCTCTTCCTGCTCCGTGGTGACCGAAAATTTCCCGGCCTCATTGACCAGGGACACGGGCTCCGGAAGGTGGGCCACTTCGGCGTCTTCGACCTTGAGCCGGATCTTCACCACCTGTTCCAGTGGGCCGGCCAAAGAGACCGCCGAGGTCCGCACATCCTCGTAAAGATGGACGGCCCCGACCTGACTCATCAGGCCAGGTTCGGGCGCCCCCACGACCAGACGAGTCCGGCCTGAGGCTTCGGCTTCCGGTTTCTCCAGTTCAATTCCGAACCCGAAAATGACCTGGTGCTGATGGAATATTTCGGGGTTGGACCGCTTCAAGCTGGCCCCGGGGATGACCGCCCCCAGAACGTCCGCAAGGTAGTCGCCGGCCCCGTTTTCCATTCCCGTCATTTCCCCCTGGGGACAGAAAACGCCACCGGCCAGATACATGCCCGACCCCTGCCAGGAATCATCCTCGCCGGGTTCCAGGGTGACGGTCACTTCAAGGCTGTTGTTCCACTGGGAATTTCCCAGGAAGGGTTCGACGAACTCGTCGGTCCGCCACAGGGGAGTTCCGATCAACGGAGCCTGTCCGGCCAGTTCACCATGGTCGGGATTGTACAGGCCGGCGGGATCTCCCTTGATGCTCAGATGCAGGTCGCCCATCCCGGTCAACCTGACGATCTCCGGTGCGACCAGGCCATGGCCGGAGCCCACAAAAACCGGAGTTACTTCGAATCCGGCTTCCCGCAGCAGGGCCGCGACCAGAACGGCGCGATCCAGCGGATGCCCGTAGGCCGTGCTCCAGGTGCGATCAGCAGGCCGGGGGTTGAAGCGCCAGAATCGATCAGGATAGTGAACGCCCCGGACATTCTGATTGACGGCCTCGACCACCGCCTGGACCCGGCTCCAGGGACTGGGCTCAGGCTTGATCCAGGATTGCACCGAATCAGCCAGCGCCCCGTCCAGCACCGCGGCTTCATCGAACGCGCCGCGCCATCGGTCCCGCAGGGCGGTCCAATCGGACCAGGTGGACCAGACCACCGCCGGTTCGAACAAGGCCGGAGCGTCCGTCAGCGGCATCTTGAGCCCAGGCACATCGGACATGCGCCACGACCGGTTGGTCGCGCCGTCTTCGTTGGTGACATCCGGGCCGGTCACGCCATTCAGCATTTCGAAAGAAAACGGGGATCCGACCGGAACAGTCACCTTCAACTCCGCCCTCACGGCCGGATCGCGTTGGGGCATGACGAACAGACCGTCGACGGCCGGCAATCCCGTCTCGGTGATGGTATAGGCGGTCTCCATGATACAGGGTAATTCGACCCCGTCGTGCAGGAGCATCGTCTCGCGCATGGTGGTGTAGTCGTCCGCGCGCCTCAGTGCGTGAGGCAGGGTTTCCACCACGGCCGTTTCACTGATCACCTTCGGGTCCGGCCACCAGCGCCCATCCCGCCAGGTCCGCAAGATCTCGACCTCCAGTTTGGAGGTCGCCGTATTCCAGGGCAGCCGCAGATCCGCATAGCCGCGGATGCCCACCGAAGTGCCGATCCAGACCACGCGATGAATCCGCGTGGCCAGGCCCCCATCCGGGGCCAGGCTAACGTGTCGACTCTCCAGCAGAATCACCGCGTCCTGCTGAGAAAGATCATGTCCGGCCTGGGCCTGCGCCCACAGTTCGTCCAGGTCATGGCCGAGCGAAACACCCATCTCCGCAGCAAAAGACGAGATAGCAAGTGACATTAATACAATGAGTAACGTGATTGTTTTGAGGTTCTTCATCACTTGCCTCCTTTCTCGAGGCGGTAGACCTGGTCGCCCCAGGTCCGGGCCGCGGTCATGGCTTTGAGGAAACCGGCATAACCGTCCGGCGGAATCTGACGCCGCCTGACTTCTGCCCGGTGAGTCATCACCAGCCGGCTCCCATTCTGTTCGGTGGAGCCGCTGAAGGAGGCGTAGGTTTCCTCGACATCTTCGGATTCAGGCGGGTCGGTCAGTTCGAAGCCCCCGGGAATTTTTATGGTTTCATTCCCCTCCAGCATTTGGGTGTACCACAGCAGCAGATCGTTTTCCCGCTCCTCGGCCCAGTCGGTACCGCCGGATCGGAACAGGTTGCCGTCGTTGAGAACCACCTGCATCAGGGGACTGGTGAATTCGAATCCGTCCGCGACCGGGCTCACGTAAGCAGGCACTCGGTACGCGATCTCCAACCACATGTCTCCGGAAAAATCGTCTACCGCATGGTGCTTGGCGGTCACTTTTTCCACCCGCCGACTGACCGGAGCCAGCATCTGTGCGCACCGCTGAACCAGTTCCCTTTTCCGGGTGCCGTTGACCAGGCGACGCAGGCGGCTGTCCATGGCGCCGGAGCCTTCGAAACGGAAAGTCCCCGACAGGGTGCCTTCCTTGTCGAGCTTGGCCTGATGCGTCACTTTCAGCGGCGATTCGGAAGGCGGGCTGTAACGGATGCGGCTGAGAGTGTCCCCCTCGGGGCTGCCGACGAGATAGTGCTGCTCGGTTTCCAGCATGGACCAGATGTCGTTGTTGAAGGGCACCCAGGTGGGATCGTACATGCGAAAGGTGCCGTCTTCGAGTTTTAGCGCGGTCACGCAATGATTGAACTGGTCGGCCGGCACCTCGTCGATGCGGCTGCCCGCCATGGTCATCGCGGCGTAGGAATCCATTCCCGCGGCCCGCATCATGGTGATCAGCATCCCGGCAATGTCCTTGCACACTCCACTGCGCTGCTCGAAGATCATGTCCCCCGAATGCAGGGTGAACCCTTCGCCTTCACCCATGGTCTGGCCGCTGTAGCGGATGTTCTGGGCCACCCAGTGCAGCAGGGCCTTGGCCTTGCGTTCTTCGTCGGCTCTGGTCAAACCCTGGTCCTTGAGGATCTCGTCGACCTTCTCCTGGATCGCGGGCGTCACCTGAAACTGATCGCGGTTCACGTCAAAAAACCAGCGGCTCTTCGCTTCCCAGCTCTGGGCCGTGGCCATGACGACCTTGGCAAAGATGTCGCTGGCGGCCGGCTGGCGCGGTTCGTGGGTCTGGGCGGGCACATCCAGCCCCCACCAGGCGTATTCGGTGACTTCATCATCATAGGTGACACTTGAATACAGGGCCCCGTTGTAAACTTCGGCGTGAAGGCGCTTGTCCGCGGGCAAACGCAGTACGTATCGCTTTTCAAGTATAGGCGCGCCCCCAGAAAACAGGACGATGTCGAAATATTCGCCGGGCATGGGCGGAATGTAACGTTCGTCGTCAGGAGCCTCGGCCCCACCGGCACCCCCGTCCCCCTGGGCCAGCAAAGCGTAGGTGAACCCCTTGCGGAAGGTTTTCACCTCGATCCCGTCATTAACTTGCAACCGCGGCAGCTGGAGAGTTTTGATCCGGTCGTTCCAGTAGATCGCCGCCTGCGGGGCGGGCAGATCGTGCACGGCGGTCACGTCCACCGGGATGAGCTGACCATCCCTGACGAGGTTGACCTCACGAACTTCCACGTAGCTGCTCTGAGGATCGTAGTGCCAGGTGAGGACCGACTGGTCCCGGCAACCGGCCGGATTGAGCACCTTGGTCAACTCGTAGCCGTCCACATAGGTCACGCCACTGGGCTTGACGTTGTTGACCGCTTCGGTGAACACGATCAGATGGTCGGCCCCTTCGTGGTCGGCCGCCTCGCCGGCGTCTTCGAGACGGTTGAAAACGTCCGGTGCGGATTTATCTCCGGGAGGCTCAGAAAGAACCGGACCGGCGCAAAAAACGGCAATCAGGATACCGGCCAGCAGTTCGGCCGGATAATAGCGATAAGCTGGAAATTTCACGGTGACCTCGTCTGGCTGAGATTGCGGGCTTTGGGCAAAGTCCCTCCAACGGAGGAAACAGACTATCATCCCGGCTCGAATCGCGAAAGGGCCTATCACATTCCCGAGCCAACCGTTGGACTTTGTGCTATCATGGCTGGATTCATCCCTAAGCTTCCAGGTTGATCATCTCATTCACCGAAAGGTTTCGAAGCCATGAACCGAAGGGTTCTGCACGAGACATCCGGAGTGGCTTTGCGGGTTGCCGGATTCCTGGCCGTTCTGGCCCTGGGCTCCGATCTGGCCCACGCCCAAGCCGACAGGCGATCGGTCCTTTCCGCCAGCCCCGACAGCGCCTTGACCGCCACCATCGAAAGCCTTCCCGGCGAACGCCTCTTGCTCGACGAAGCCGTTGCCGAAGCCGCGGTTCAGGCCACCGAAGCGCGCGTGGCTGAAGCCCAGCTGGTCGCCGCCACCAACGCGGTGCGCAGGGAAAAGGGCGTTTTTGATCCCGAGCTGTTCGGCTCGGCCGATTGGGCGGGCAGCGACACTCCCTCCAGCAATCCCTTCGTGGGAGCCGAGGTCTTGAAAACGGAAACCTCCGACTTCGAGGCCGGCGCCCGAATGCGGTTGCGCCTGGGGACGGAACTTTCCGTGTCGCTGAATGCCTTGCGCACTGGGTCAAACTCGATTTACGCCTCGCTCAATCCCGAGTATCAGGCCTACGGCGCCTTGAATGTCAGGCAACCTCTCTTGAAGGGATTCGGCCCCTCGGCACGAAGCGATCTTTCGGTGGCCGAACGCAATCTCGATGGCGCCAGCGCCCGCTACGACGGAGCCGTCCTGGCCGTAAGGGCAGAGGTGGAATCGGCTTACTGGGAACTGTACGCGGCCGAACGAAACCACGCCGTCACCAAGCTGATCCGCGACCGTGCGGGCGCCTTCCACGATGACGCCAAGCTCAGGGCCAAGGCCGGCATGATTGGTCCCAGCGCCGTGGCCAACGCCGAATTTTTCCTGACCGAGGCCGAACAGGCGATGCTGGACACCGAAGAGCAGATGGACCGTTTCTCCGACCGCCTGGCCAGCCTGATGGGCCGCCGCCCGGCTGCCCTACGCTATCGCGCCTGGGACGAACCTCCCCGGGAATTCCCCCAAGTTGACCAGGACTCACTGGTTGCTGTGGTCATGCGGCGCAACCCCGACCTGGACGTATTGCGCAGCGTTGTCGATGCTCTTCGCGCTCTGGAGAAGGGCGCCGTCTGGGATGCCCGTCCCACTCTGGACCTGGTCGGCGGCCTCGGCGGCTCCGGGTTGTCCGGGGCCCTGCAGGACACCCCTGATTTCGGGCCCAGCCAACAGATAAGAGCCGACCTCGAAGGAAACCGTGGTGACAGCATGAGCCAGGCGGTTGGCCGCGATTTTCCCAACTGGAATGTGGGGTTCGTGTTCGCCCTGCCCCTGGGCAACCGCGAAGGCAAGGGCGAAAGGGATCGGCTACGAGCTCAGGTGGTCCGCGCGGAACAGGATCTGCTGGCCGGCCAGCGCTTCCTTGAAGAAGAAGTCCGAGCCCAGCATCGTGAACTTGGGCGCGGCACCCGCAGGCTGGAAATCGCTACCCGCGGCGTGGCCGCTTCCATCAAGCAGGTGGAAATCGGCATGCTCGAATACACCAACGGCCGCACCACCGCCTTTGAAGTGGTGCGTCTGGCCGCGGACCTGGCCACCGCCCAGTCTCGATATTCCGACGCGCTGGTCCGCACCGCCCGGGCGGCGGCGATCCTGCGGCAGTTGACCGGCGGCTGGTATCTGGGAACCAACAATTAAGGAGAAACGATCGTGATCTCGAAGAAATACGGCCTTGCGGTTTGGGGACTGGCCCTGACTCTGGTGACCGGCTGTTCCGGCGAAACCGAACAGGCCGGCGGCGGTTTCCAGCGCCCGCCCACTCCGGTGGAAGCGGCCCCGGTGATCACTGGCCCGGTGACCGATCGCTTCTCCACCGTCGGCACCCTGGAGGCTGAAAATTCGATCATCGTGACCGGCGAGATCGACGGAATCGTCGTTGAGGTGCCCTTCCCTGAAGGCCGCAGACTGGCCGCAGGTGAGCTCATCGCCCGCCTGGACGACGACCAGCTGAAAGCCGAGACCCAGCGGGCCCGCGCCTTGCGGGATCAGACCAAGTCCACCTGGGAACGGGTCAAGAACATCGTGGATCAGGGAGCCGGCGCCCCCCAGGATCTGGACGACGCCACCGCCGCCCTGAAGGTGGCCGAAGCGGATTTCGCTCTGGCAGCCACGCGGTTGAAAAAGACCCGCATCACCGCGCCGTTCGCCGGGTTGGCCGGCAAACGCTTGATCAGCCGGGGCACTTTCATGCGGGCCGGAACGCCGATTACCCATTTGGCTCAGATCGACAAGCTACGGGTCACCTTTGCCATTCCCGAACGAATTCTCGGTTCCATGCGATTGGGCGCCCAGGTCGCCGTATCCACTCCCGCCTTTCCCGACGTCAAATTGACCGGAGTGGTCGACGTCATCGAACCCCAGCTCGATACGGCCACCCGGACGGTCGGCATCGTGGCTCTGGTCGACAATCCGGAAGAAATTCTCCGGCCGGGAATGTCCGCCACCATCTCCGTGGTCCTGCAGGAAAGGCCCAACGCCCTGACCATCCCCACCGACGCAGTGTTCGTCGAGGGCGGCCAGGCTTTTGTCTTCGCCATCAAACCCGACAGCTTGGTAACACGCGTCCCGGTAACCCTGGGAACCCGGCTGCCCGACGTGGTCGAAGTGCTCGAAGGCCTGACCGCGGACCAGCAGGTGGTCAAGGCGGGGCACCAGAAACTCTATGAAGGCGCCAAGGTCATGCCCCTCGGTCCCCCCGACACCCAGCAGCCAGGCGAAGAAGGCGAGGCGACTCGATGAAACTGAGCGAAGTCGCGATAAAACGCCCGGTATTCGCCACGGTGATGAGCCTGACCATTCTGCTGTTGGGTTTCATCTCGTTTACCCGCCTGCCGGTGCGGGAATATCCCGAGACCGATCCGCCCATCGTTTCGGTGACCACTTTATATCGCGGGGCCAGTCCCACCGTGGTCGAGACCGAGATCACCGATGTGCTGGAGGAACAGTTCACCACCATCGAGTCGGTCAAGACCATCACCAGCAGCAGTCGCGAACAAGGGTCGGTCATCACGATCGAATTCGAGTTGCACCGCAACGTGGACGAAGCTGCCAACGACGTACGCGACCGGGTGTCCCGCGTCGGGGGCCGGCTGCCCCGTGAGGCCGAAGACCCCATCGTGGCCAAGGTCGATGTCAACGCTCAGCCCATCATCTGGCTGGCGGTATCAAGTGAACAGCACACCACCCTGGAGTTATCCGACTACGCCGACCGCATCCTCAAGGAACGGCTCCAGCGCTTGCCCGGCGTGGGCAACGTTTTCATCGGGGGTGAACGCCGGTACGCCATGCGTGTCTGGCTGGATCCGTTGAAAATGGCGGCATACAACCTGTCGGTACAGGACGTGGAACAGGCGGTCCGCAGGGAAAACGCCGAGATCCCGGGCGGCCGGGTCGAGGGAACCGAACGCGAATTTGCCGTCAGGACCCGGGGTGAGTTGAACACCCCCGAGGGTTTCGGCGCCATCATCGTGGCCCAACGGGGCGACGAGATCGTCCGGCTGGACATGATCGCCGAGGTCGAGGTGGGACCCGAAGACGAACGCACCAAGACCCGTTTCAACGGCGCGCCTGCCGTCGGCCTGGGCATCGTCAAGCAAAAGCAGGCCTCCACCCTCGAGGTGGCCGCGACCGTCAGGGCCAGCCTACCTGAACTGGGCCAGCTCATGCCCGTGGGCATGCGCATCGACATGGCCTACGATTCGTCGGAGTTCATCCAGTCATCGGTCAATGAGGTGGGCAAGACCATCCTGATCGCCCTTTGCCTGGTGGTTCTGGTGGTCTACGTGTTCCTGAAAAGCCTGCGGGCCACCGTCATTCCCATCCTGGCCATTCCCGTTTCGATCGTGGGCGCTTTTTCGGTGGCTTTCGCTCTGGGCTTCACCATCAACATCCTGACCCTGCTGGCTTTGGTGCTGGCCATCGGGCTGGTCGTGGACGACGCCATCGTGGTGCTCGAGAACATCGTGCGTCACCAGGAAATGGGGAAATCAAGGCGGCGGGCCGCCTTCGATGGGGTTCGGGAAATCGGCTTCGCCGTCCTGGCGACCACCGTCGCTCTGGTGGCGGTTTTCATACCCGTCGCTTTCCTGACCGGAGCGGTAGGCCGCCTGTTCCGGGAATTCGGCCTTACCCTGGCCGTGGCGGTCATGCTGTCGTCCTTCGTGGCACTGACCCTGACCCCGGTGCTCTGTTCCCGAATCCTCAAGAAAATCGACCGAGACAAGCCGCGATCCTGGGCCGAACGTTCCTTCGATAACTTCTTCGACTGGCTGGGCCGCACCTACGAGGCCATCCTCCACTTTTCCATGCGGGTCAAACCCCTGGTGATCCTGGGCGGAGTGGTCCTGGTGGCCGTCGCAGTCTGGATCTTCGGCCGGCTGCCCGAGGAGTTGGTGCCCACCGAGGACCGGGGCACGGCCTTCGGCATCGTCCTGGCCCCAGAAGGTTCCACCCTGGAATACACCGACCGTTACATGCGTATGATCGAGGACCAGCTGTTGCCTTTGCCTGAACGCCAAGGTCTTTTCTCGGCAACCGGCCTAGGTTTCGGGGGACCCGGCCGGGTAACCAACGGATTCGTGTTCCTGAACCTGAAGGATCGCGGCGACCGCGAAAGGAAACAGCAGGACATCGTCGCCCAGATGTTCCCCCGGCTGCTGGGCATACCAGGCGTTTTGGCCTTCCTGGTCAATCCTCCCGCCCTGGGAAATTTTTCGTCCTCGGACGTGGAATACGTGCTCCAGGCCGACTCCTACGAAGAACTGGGACAAGCCGTCGGCACCATGATGGCCAAGGCCGGCGAACTGGGTTACCTGATCAACCTGGATTCGGATCTGCGGCTGAACAAGCCCGAGCTGCAGATCGAGATCGATCGCGAGCGCGCCTCGGGTCTGGGTGTTTCCGTGACCGACATCGGCACCACCCTGGAAACCTTCCTTGGCGGCCGCGTGGTCGGGAATTTCAAGCGGGGCACCAAGCAGTACGACGTCATTGCCCAGATGCGCCCAGCCGGCCGTTCGACCCCCGACATCATCGACCAGATCTACCTGCGCGGCACCGGCGGACTGGTGCAGCTGGCCAACGTGGTCACGGTGACCGAAACGGTCGCCCCCAAGGAACTGAACCACTTCAACCGGGTGCGCTCGGCCACCATCACGGCCAGCCTAGCCCCGGGCGCGGGCATCGGCCAGGCCCTGGACGATCTGGACCGGATCTGGAAAAACGACCTGCCCTCGGCGGTCAAACGGGACCTGGGCGGCCAGTCGCGGGAGTACCGCGACAGCAAGGGCACCCTCTATTTCATGTTCGTGCTGGCGCTGGTGTTCATTTTCCTGGTCCTGTCGGCGCAGTTCGAAAGTTTCATCGATCCGTTGACCATTTTGCTGTCGGTGCCTCTGGCGGTGTTCGGGGCGCTGCTCTCCCTGTGGATCTTCGACCAGACATTGAACATCTTTTCCCGCATCGGGTTGATCATGCTGATCGGGCTGGTGACCAAAAACTCCATCCTGATCGTGGAATTCTCCAACCAGCTGCGGACCCGGGGACGGGACATCACCACCGCGGTAATTGAGGCGGCCAGCATCCGACTGCGGCCGATCCTGATGACCTCTTTTTCGACGGTGTTCGGAATCCTGCCCATCGCCATCGGTTTCGGCGCGGGCGCCGAATCGCG
>CBDUDB010000022.1:0-23400 GCA_965365795.1 uncultured bacterium
GGAGGATGGCCTGTCGTTCCAGCGGGCGGTATCCTACGCCCGGGTGACCGGGATCTGCGGGTTACGCTTTTGCGCGCCCGCCTGACAGGAATGGCTGGGCCTGAAGCATGGCTGTCAGCCGCCAGAAAACCCTTTTCTTTTTGGAATTGGTTCGCCGGGGCCCTGCCCCGGACCTTACCTCCTGAAGAACCGGACTATTTCGACGCCGATCTGGAAGCGGCTGTTCGATCCTTCCAGAAAAGACACGGTCTGCACAGTGATGGGTTGGTGGGAAAAAATACCCTGGTGGCCCTGAACGTGCCGGCAGCTCACAAGGCTGATCGCATCGCCCTGAACCTGGAGCGGATTCGGTGGTTGCCCTCAGAACCGGACAGACCCTTCATCAGGGTCAACATTCCGTCCTTCCGCCTGGACATGATGGACCAGGGTCAATCGATCCTCTCCATGAAAACCGTGGTGGGACGGCCGGACCGGCCCACCCCCGTCATGCACGACCAGGTCCGCTGGGTGGAGCTGAATCCCTACTGGAATGTCCCCCAGAGACTGGCTCGCAAGGACATCCTGCCCAAGGTGCTTACCGATTCGCAGTACCTTCAGGACCGCGATTTTCACGTTTTCGAGAACTGGAGGAAGGGTGCTCCGGAAATTGAAGTCGACGCCGTGGACTGGGCCAATCTGGACAGCTGGGACATGGCCTACAGGTTTCGCCAGGACCCCGGGCCGCGAAATCCCCTGGGACGCATGAAATTTCTGTTCCCCAACGAATTCAGCGTCTACCTGCACGACACCAATCAAAAGGGTTATTTTGCCCGCGAATCCCGCGCTTTGTCCTCCGGCTGCATCCGTCTGGAGGATCCGGAAAGCTTGGCCCGCCTCCTGGCTCCGGAAAAAGATATCGCAGACCTGCTGTTGTCGTCGGACAACAGGACCCTCGGTCTGTCCAAACGGGTTCCCATTTTCATCGTTTATCAAACGGTCTGGATCGATAATTCGGGCCGGGTGAATTTCGCGCCCGACATCTACGGTTACGATGCCAGGATGCGGCCCTTCATGTTAGGCGGGGAAAAAGATTTCCTGGTTTCGAAATAGGCTCCTGGGGAAGACTACCAGGTCCGGGTCGGACCAACATCCAGGTGAACAAAATCAGGTCCCGGATAATAACCCACGCCCCCCTGTTTCAAATCGAGGGCCGCGGCGTGGAGATCCCGCAGAACCACCCCCGGCATCCGGATATCCACCGCCTTGCCCTGGAGGTGGAAACTCTTCTTGGCCACCGCGTGGGACTTTTTTCGCAGCATGGAATTGGTGGCCGGGGAACGGTATCCGGATATCACGTGATACTCGGGAGGCACCCCCAGTTTCCGGGCCAGGTCGTAGAGCATCTGCAGAAGGCCGGGATTGATGGCCTTGACTTCGTTGGTGCGGAAATCCCTCAACAGGTGATTGATCCTGGTCAGACCGTCCGGCAGAAAATTCCCCCCGGACCAGAAAGTCTGCTCCACTTTTTCCCCGGTCTGAATACTGTACAGGGAAAGATATCGGGCATTATCCATGGTGGGGGAAACCAGGGCTGAGGCGGACTTGCTCAGCCCCATCAATCCACCCAGAACGGCCAGATTGGCGATTTTACAGAAGTGTCGGCGATTCATATCCATATGACCCTTTTGGCTGCCAAAGCAGGCAGGTTCCTTCCTGCGAAGCCGAAAAAATAGGGGTTTTGCTGATTAAATGCAAAAAATATACCAAGTACCGGTGCCGCCGATCTCTCCTGTCGACCCCGGCCGGCCCTACCGGCGAAACAACCAGTAACCAACCGGGGAAAATTGCCGTATGTTCTGCTTTCACGCCCCGCCAACTCCGTGGGTCGACGACTGGGAAGGTTGATGACCAGGTTCTCCGGATTTCTCCACCGCACTTTCAAGATCCAGGCGGACGAAACCTCCCTGGTCCTGCTGTCGGGACTGCTTTTCTACACCCTGATGACCTGTTACAACATCCTCAAACCCATCCGGGACACCATGGGACTGGCCGGTGGCGTGCGGGATCTGGAGAACCTGTTCCTGGTCACCCTGGCGGCCATGGCCCTGCTGGCGCCGGCGGTGGGATATCTGGTTCGGCGTTTCCCCCGGGAGAAGTTCATCCCGGTGGCCTACCGCTTCTGCGCCGGCAACTTGCTGGTGTTTTTCCTGGTCCTGCGCTGGGCGGACGAAAACTCGCTACTGGTGATCGGCCGGGTATTCTACGTATGGGTCAGCGTCTTCAACCTGTTTGTCCTGTCTTTGTTCTGGGCTTTCATGGCCGACGGATTCGGTTACCGCCGCAGTCGACGTGTCTTCGGACTGATCGCCATTGGCGGCACCCTCGGTTCCATTCTCGGCAACGGGGTGACCCGATTGTTCATCGGGCTGCTCTCAGAAGCCAACCTCATCCTGATCTCCATCTTGTTTCTCGAGGGTTCGGTCTGGCTGGTCCGCTACCTGTCTCCCCGATTCCGGGCCGCCGGATTCAGCCAGGAAGACGCCGGCGATCGCCCCGTTTCCGGGACACGGGGCAGCGGGCCCCTGGCGGGGATTTCCCTGGTGTTTCGCTCCTCGTTCCTGGGTGGAATAGGATCCTACGTCTTTCTGTACACCCTCATAGGAACACTGCTTTATTTCCTGCGGTCCGAGGTGATCGACATCCTCATCCCGGCCCGGGATGCCCGCACGGCCATGTTCGCGGACATCTACTTCTGGACCAATGCCTTGACCCTGGTGGGTCAGTTGTTCGTGACCGGCCGTTTCCTGAATCGGTTCGGCGCGGGAACGGCCCTGGTGCTGTTGCCGTTGGCCATCGCCGCGGGCGCCGCCCTGCTGGCCACCACACCCACCCTCGGTATTTTGGTCATCTTCGAAATCGTCCGCCGGGCCGGCAACTACACCCTGGTCAAACCCGCCCGGGAAACCCTGTTCACGCTTGTCGACCGCGACGTCCGCTACAAGGCCAAGAACTTCATCGACACCTTCGTCTACCGGAGCGGCGACGCCGTCGGCGCCTTGGCTTTCAAACTGCTGGGTTTTCTGGGGATCGGGATGGCCGGCACCGCGCTGGTCACGGTGCCTCTGTCGGTGATCTGGGCAGGCGTGGGTTATTTCCTGGGCCGCCGACAGAAACAGTTGGCGGCTACCAAAGGCGAATGATCATTCGCCCAACGACTCGCGACCGATGGGCATCGTCATGCAGCGGCATCCGCCACCGCCGCGGGCCAGTTCGGAACCATCGATAGTGACAACGCAACGCCCGACCTGACCGAGATCCGCCTTGCCGGCGATGACATCATGCGCCGACAGGATGGCGAAACCCGCGCCCTGAAGTTCCGCGATGGTGTTTTCATTGCGGCCGTACCCGACGACCTGCCCCGGAGCCAGGGCGAAAAAATTGGCACCGCTGTGCCACTGTTCCCTTTCCTGGAGCCAGCGATCGGTGCGGCCGCCACAAAACAAGGGTTCCATCTCCATGCCCAGCTTATCCAGAGCCGACAACAGATTGTCCTCTTGCTGGATGGTGACCACCCGCCCGTTTTCGATGTGGATGTGCACCGTGTCAAAATGATGGGTGTCCATGATCACCGGCTCGTACACCATGCAGTGGTTCCGGTCCAGGAAGGTGAAAACCATGTCCAGGTGGATGAACGACTCCGGCGAGCGCGGCAGTTCCTGCACCACGATGTGTTGCTTTTTGCCCAGGTACTTGAATCGTTCGATCAGGAAATCCACAGCCGCGCGGGACGTGCGGGCACCGATGCCGATAACCAGAATTTCGGGGCCGGCCACAAGGACGTCTCCTCCCTCGATGGTCAAACCAGGTTCCCCTCCGCCCAGACGGGCCGGGTTCACGGTGCGGGCGTTGAAGTGGGGATGGAAATCGAAAATGGCCTCGACGATGCGGGCCTCCCGGCCCCGGACCAGGTTGGCCATCCTTGCGATGAGCACCTTGTCCCAGACCGCGACTCCCGAATCGCGGGTGAAGAAAAAATTGTGCAACGGCGGCAACGAGTAGCGGTCGCGGCTCAGGAATCGGGAAAGGTTGTCCTTGACCAGAGCCACCCCTTCGATAAGGACCAGCGACAGTTCCTGCGGCTCCAGGTCCAGCAGGCTGTCGGCCACGCCGGGAACCTCTTCGGCCTGGCAGATCCGGCGCACCAACCCTGCGCGCACCCGGTCGTCGGTCAGGATATCGGTCAGCAGATCCCGGATCTGGAACACCCGGCAGAATTGTTCCAGGACTCCCTGGAGTTGCCGGTATTCATCCCTGGCAACGGACAGGTTCAAGATGTCGCTGTAGAGGGCTCGTTGGGCCGTCTCGGGGGTCATGTTGGCCACTTCCTGCCCCGGACGGTGCAGGATAACGCCCGTCAAACGGCCGATTTCCGACTCCACGCTGATGTTGAACGTCCCGGTCATGGCGCCTCCACTACGAAAAACCCTTCCCAATATGACTTTTATACCGATTTCGACCCAGGGTACCTCCCCCAGCCCCGAAAGGCAACTTCCCGGGGTTCCTGACCCTGGGATTTCGGAAAAATCATCCATTTCCCCGCTCAAGTCCAAGGCCCCGGTGTCGATGATTTTATAGAATCAAGCCTTCCCGAAAGGACGGAAATGGAAGACTTCCGGCACAGGCCCAGGAAAAATACCCCTCATCTGGTCAAGGTCATCAACCATGACACAGGGAAAGCCGTGGGGCGCGTTGTCGACATTACCGCCGACGGCATGATGCTGGTCACCAAGGACAAGATCGTGGTCGGCCAGAAGTACAATTTCCGGATCATCCTTCCCGTCATGGTCCACCATCGATCCGATGTTTGCGTCGTGGCCCAAACCGTCTGGACTAAATCCGACAACAATTCCGACTTCTGCCGGGCCGGCTTCAAGTTCCTCAACCTGGCCGGCGAAGAAGGCTTCCTTTTGGAAGACGTGATGCACAAATTGAATCTGGTCGGATGACCTGAAGCCGACCGACCGTCGGCACGTTTGTTCCCCCGCCGCCTGAAATACCCTCCCTGACGGGAGGGTTGTTTTTTCCCGCAACGGAAAACCCATCGCCAATTGCGCCAGATTCTGTTTGAATAATTTCATCTGGCTGAGGTTATGTTCCTTGTCCGGCGCCGGTCAGGCGTCCATGCAGAAGGAGAAACCGATGACCTTCAACCCCATACTGATCTGGTTCTTGGCCGGGTTGGCTCTGGTGCTTTTCGAATTCACCGTTCCCGGCGTGATTCTCGTGTTTTTCGGTCTTGGTGCCTGGATCACCTCCCTGACCACCTGGGTGGGCTTGACGGACGGTTGGACCTCGCAGCTTTTGACATTTTCCGTCAGCTCGGTGTTGTTGCTGGTCTTGTTGCGGCAATGGTTCCGCGCCAAGTTCTTCGGCCACCTGACCGGAGACCAGGATCCGTTGGAAAACCTTGACGAATTCAAGGGCCAGGTGGTGATCGTCACGGCAGACATCGACCCCGCCAGGGGCGGCAAGGTGGAATACAAGGGGGCGGACTGGAGCGCCCAGTGCGACACCGCCCTGCCGGCCGGCGCCCGCGCCGTCATACAGTCCGTTGACGGTATCACCCTGGTGGTCAGCCCCGAACCATAGAAGAGATGATCCGCTTTTCGTAGCGAAGACCCATACGAGGAGGAAAACCATGAATATCGGACCGATCATCACCGCCGGAATCGCGGTCCTGGTCATCATCACCCTGATCAACACGGCGCGCATCGTGCCCCAGAAGACGGCCAGCATCGTCGAGCGGCTGGGAAAGTATTCCCGGACCCTGAACGCCGGCTTCCACATCCTGCTGCCCTTCCTGGACCGAGTGGCCTACAAGCATTCCCTGAAGGAAGTCGCGGTGGACGTCCCTCCCCAGATGTGCATTACCAGGGACAACATCGCCGTGGAAGTCGACGGCGTGCTGTACCTGCAAGTCGTCGATCCGATCAAGGCCAGTTACGGCATCGAGAATTTCCTCTTCGCCTCGACCCAGCTTTCGCAGACCACCATGCGTTCGGAGATCGGCAAGCTGGAGCTGGACCGAACCTTCGAAGAGCGCGAGGCCATCAACCACGCCATTATCGCGGCGGTGGACAAAGCCTCCGACCCCTGGGGTGTGAAGATCACCCGTTACGAGATCAAGAACATCCATCCGCCCGAGACAGTGCGCGAGGCCCTGGAAAAACAGATGCGGGCCGAACGTGAAAAACGCGCCCTCATCTTCGAGTCCGAAGGCCAGCGCCAGGCGACGATCAACGTGGCCGAGGGTACCAAGCAGGAGGCCATCCAAAACTCCGAGGGCGAGAAGATGAAAAGGATCAACGAGGCCGAGGGCCTGGCCAAGGAGATCGAACTGGTCGCCATCGCCACGGCCGAGGGAATCCGCAAGATCGCCGAGGCCATCGAACAACCCGGCGGCACCGACGCGGTGAACCTGCGGGTAGCCGAGCAGTACATCGGGGAATTCGGCAAGCTGGCCAAGGAAGGCAATACGTTGATCATCCCGTCGAACTTGAGTGACGTCGGCGGCCTGGTGGCCGCGGCCACAAGTATGATCAAGAAGACCGGGTCCCCGTCCTAGAGACCGGCGGCCTGGCGTAGTTCGTCCGCAGTCACTTCCGAGAACCCGCCGAATTCGGCGGGTTCTCTGCTGGTGATCGCGTCCGGAATGTTGTCCACCAGCCTGTTCCAGGCCGACTCATCCAGAGATTCGATAAACGCCGCAAACTCCTCCGCCTTTTTTTCGGTGGGTAGATAAGCCCGGTACATTCCCACCATGGCCTGCAACATGGGCAGGTAGGGTTGAATATCCGTGGTGGTCGACAGGGCTTCGCTGTCGATCCATGCGATCGGCACCCGGGTCAGGGAATCGCCTCGGCGCAGCCGGGTTTTGATCAGAAGTTCGATGTCGAAGGCGAATTTCTTTTCCAACAGGTCGGGCACAATGGCACGAACCGTATGGGCCCCGAAAGCCTTGAACCCGCACTGCGTATCCACCACGTCGGGCAAAATCCCTATGATGCGTTTCCAGAGATAGATGAACAGCTTGCCACGCGTATTGCGCACACCCTGTTTGATGACCACCGAAAGAGGTTCCCGGCGAGAGCCGATGGCCGCATCGCATCCCCCATTCAGGATTTCCCCCATCAATAGCCCGGTCTGGCCCAGATGGGTCGACAGGTCCGCGTCGGTGAAACAAATGATATGGTTGTCCCTGACGGTCTCGGCCGCGGTCCAGATACCCAGGGCGACGGAGCCCCCCTTGCGACTGTCATCGGCGGTGGTCAAGGGGCGTGTCACCGGATGGTCGGCGGCTATGGCCTCCTCCAGGAAAAGTACCTGGATCCTGTCTGCCTGTGGGTGCCTCCTGGCGATGTCCCGGGCGATCTGGCCGCTGCCTTCCGGGCAACCGTCGTCCACCACGATCATGTCCCAGGTCAGGTCGTCACGGCCTGCGAACAGCCACTCCAGTTGGGCGGCCTTGCGCACCAGGAAGTCCTCGCCGCCGGCCATCTGATCCGGCGGCAGAATCCGCTGATGTTCCTTGTAAACCGCGAACACAACCGAAAGGTGAGCGGGTTCGGTCAAGTCCAACACGATTCGGCGAGATACGGCCATCTTTGCGGCCAGATGCAGAAGTAGCGGGGTCTCACCCGGACCGGCGATCAATTCAGCCTCCAGGTTGCGCAGATGAACCTCCTCGGCCCCGGTTGCCAGCAGGGCGTCCGCCACTTCGTGGGTCCGGTTAAGATGGACCGGATCGGTGAGATCCAACCCGGCCGAGTCGTTGGCGGTCAGTTCTCGAGCCAGGTTCATCAATTCGGAGGACATCGGAAAATCAGCCTTTGTTCAGGGGGTATCTTTTGGGTTGGGGTATCCTATCCATCCCGCACTTTTCCTGCAAGTCGGTGTTTTCCGAAAAAACCGCATGCCCCGGGAGCAATTTAACTTGAACTTTCCTGACAAGAAAAGCCCGCCCCCGAAAGGGCGGGCTCCAAATTACTCAAGAAAAACCCGTCAGTTGGAAACCGGCTCCTCTTCCTCGGCCGCATCCTCGACCGCCAGCAGACGCATCTGCTCGGCATTCCATTCCTCGGCCGCCGCCAGCAGTTCGGGCAGGGTCTTGGCCTTGCGGAACAGTTCCAGCGCTTCGTGGAGCTGGGTGTCCGCCTCGATGGCCACCTTGTAGGCGGCCTGGGGCCCGTGCAACCTGCGGGCTACCTCGCGACGGATGCCGCGTTTGATGAAATCGCTGTTGGCATCGACCAGGGAATCGCTGAAGGCCAGCTCGAAGACCTCGAGGTACTCGCCAATCTTTTCCCGTTCGGCCAGGAATTCCCTGAACTCATTGTATTCAGCGTCGCTGACCTTGTAGTCCTCGGGAATGGTTTCATGCTTGCTGGCGTAATCGACGGCATAGGCAAACAAGGCACCGTCACGTTCCACGGCCACCTCGAAATCCTGGAGGAAATCCTGTTCGATTTCAATATCCGGATTGATACCCCCGCCGCCATAGACCACTCGGCCGCTGTCGGTGTAGAACTTCTCCTGGTGGAAGCGGTGGACTTCCATCTCGGCGGGATCCTTGTCCAGTTCCTCAACCTCGGCTTCGTCGTCGTCCGCCTCTTCATCCTCGGTAAACTGGTCCATGGGATCGTCGTCGCCGTGCCGGGGACGGTCCTTGTGGATCGAACGGCCGCTCGGCGTGAAGTAGCGAGCGGTGGTCAGTTTCAGGGCTTCGTCCTCGTCCAGGCGGAACACCGTCTGCACCGAACCCTTGCCGAAAGATGTCTGGCCCACCACCAAACCGGCGTCGTGATCCTGAATAGCCGCCGCCACGATTTCGCTCGCCGAAGCGGAGGAGCCGTTGATCATCATGATCGTAGGCACCTCGTTGTAAACCTTGCCCCGGGTTTCGCTGTAGAAGGAGTGGTTCTGGGAGCGAAGCCGTCCCTTGGTGAACACGATCAACTCGTCCTTGGGTAAAAAGAGTTCGCTGACACCCTGGGCGGCGTCCAGCAGGCCGCCGGGATTGAAACGTAGATCCAGGATCAGCCCTTTCATACCCGCGGCGGTCAGCTCGTCCAGCTTGACCTTCAGCTCATCCTTGGTGGAGCGGGCGAAGTTCCCGATCCGGATGTAACCGACGTCGTCGATCAAAAAGGCGTAGGGCACGCTCTCGATCTTGATGATGTCCCGCGTTATGGTAAAGGGCAACGGCGCCTCCACCCCCGGCCGCTGGATGGTGATGTTGACCTGGGTCCCGGCCTTGCCGCGCAGAAGTTTCACGGCCTCGCGGCTGGTAAAGTCCTTGCTGGATTCGCCCTCGATCTCGATGATCTGGTCGCCGCCCTGGATGCCCATGTAGTAGGCCGGCGTTCCTTCGATTGGCGATACCACCGTGGGATAGTGGTCACGGATGTTGATGGTAATGCCCAGTCCACCGAACTCGCCTTCGGTCGACATCACCAGGTCTTCGTAGTTCATGGGCGGCAGATAATTGGAATGCTCATCGAGGTTGTCGAGCATGCCCTGGATGGCCGCTTCCATGACTTCCTTGGGGTCCATCTCGTCAACGTAGTTGTTGATGATCTTGTCGTAGACGTCACCCATGATCTTGAGATTGTCGTAAAACTCCCGCCGTCTGGTCGCAGGGTCGTCGCCGGCCAGCGCCAGCGAAGCGGTCAGCACGGCCAGAAGTACCGGAACCAGGACCAGGACCCGCATGCGGGACGCAGGAACGGCCGGGCCGGGGTGTGTATTCTTAAGATTGCTCATGCATCGTTCCTTCATTGACGTCAGTTCAACGTGTTCAACCTGATTTCGGCACATCACCGAATCTCGTTTACAGGTATTTTAAAAGTCCATGATCCAGCCGGGTCAAATGTCCGAGCGCCTTGTCCAGCATTTCTTCCGGCGATTCGGTGGCATCTATTACTTTAAAACGCAAAACGCCCGAAACCGCCATAGCCTGGTAGCCTTCGTACACCCGCTGGTGGAATTCCGCGGTTTCCCGATCCAGGCGATCGGTGGTCTCGCGGTGCAGCCTTTTTTGACCTTCTTCCGGCGGAAGCAGGCACAAAAAGGTCAGGTCGGGTTCCACCTCGCCCAGGGCCAGCTTGTTGAGCGCATGGACCTGCTTTTCACCCAGGCCGCGCCCAAACCCCTGATAGGCCACCGAAGCGTCGGCAAAACGGTCGCAGAGTATGATCATGCCCGCCTGCAGTCCGATCCGGATTTTTTCCCGAACCAGCTGGGCCCGGCTGGCCACCATCAGCAGGAGTTCCGTTTCCGGGCACATTCCTTCAGACGCCCTATCGAGCAGAATGTTCCGGATTCGCTCCCCGATATCGGTCCCGCCGGGCTCGCGCAGGATCAGGGGTTCCTCGCCCTTGGCTGCCAGATGGGAGGCAATGGCGTTGATCAGGGTGGTTTTACCGCTGCCCTCGGGGCCCTCGAAGGTGATCAAAAGGCCCTGGTTGCTCGCGCTACCGGTATGGTCCTGGGGGGCGTTAGTCACTGCTTTGCTCCTGCTGCGGGGGTTCGGCGTCCGCAGGCTCGATAACCGGCGGCTCGGCGGCCGGAGGCTCGGCCCCCGGCAGTTTGGCCGCCACGTGAACAATGCGCTGGACGGTGGTCGCCAAGGTCGCCACGGCCAGGAACCACAGGACCGGCACCAGGAGCCACCGGCCAACCAACAGGGCCACCGTCAGGATGATCACCCGTTCGGTGCGCTGGAGCAGCCCCACGAAACAGGTCTCGCCAACGCCTTCGGCCCGGGCCCGGACGTAACTGGTGGTCAGACTGCCGACCACTACGCAGGTTATCAGGACCAGGGCCAGCGGATCGGCTCCGCCGGGCAGGGTGGCGAAATACCAGGTCAGCCCCGCGAACAGGAAGGCTTCCCCCAGGCGGTCGAAGCAGGAATCAAGAAAGGCCCCCCGGCGGGAAACGGTGCCCTGCAGACGGGCCAGATCCCCGTCCAGCATGTCGAAGCCCGAACCGATCAAAAAAACGATGGCTCCGAAAAAGAGGTTGCCCCGGGCGACAATCAGGCCCGAAACGGCGGTGATCAGCAAGCCGGTGATCGAAACCGCCAGGGGGGTCATGCCCAGTCCGTCCAACGCCAGGACAACCGGGCGCACCCTAGCCCGGGCGGCGAGTTTGAATTCCGTGAATCCCATCATTCTTCTCCTGTTTTGCCGGCTTTGGCCAGCCGCCTTCCACCCAGTCCCTGTAACACGATGACCAGTTCACCCTTAAGGCGCGGACCGGTCATGATTTCCAACAGCTCAGCCGCTCGGCCCCGGAGGGCCTCCTCATGGATTTTCGTGATTTCCCTGACAACCGCGATCATCCGCTCCGGCGCCAGTTCGTCCAGGATTTCCAGGGTCGACCGCACCCGGTGGCACGACTCGAAGATCAGGACGGATCCCGGCTCGGCCAGAGCATCGACGAGGAATTTTTTTCTTTGCCCCTTTTTCCGCGGAGCGTATCCCAGATAGAGAAACCGGTCGGGGGAAAAACCCGCCAAAACCAGCGCCGTCACCGTGCTGGACGGCCCGGGAATCACCGTCCAGGGCAGGTCTTCTTCCAGCAGGGACCTCACCAGGGTGAATCCGGGATCCGAAATACAAGGCATGCCAGCGTCGCTGACCACGGCCACCTTGTCCCCAGCCTTCAGACGGGAGACAATGACCGGCACCACCTTGGTTTTGTTGTGGTCATGGTAACTGCTCAGCGGCACCTCGATACCGTAACGGCTCAGCAGGCGCCGGGTGTGCCGCGTGTCCTCGGCGTACACCACATCGGCTGCGGCCAGAACGGCCAGAGCCCGCAGGCTGATGTCACCCAGGTTCCCGATGGGCGTGGCCACGAAATGGCACTGGCCGCCGGGAAAATCGATCTCGGGCACGGGGACCTGAATCAATGAAACCCCCCGTCGGCATAGGATCCACCCGCCGGGTCGGTCCCCTCACCGTCCGGATCGACGCGCCCTTCGAACCGAGCCACCGGGACGGCCGCGCGCTTAAAGGCCATGGCTTTGACCCGATCGCCAACGCGAAGAATCAGGTCGGGGGAAAAGCCCAGAGCTTCGAGTTGTCTGGGACCCAGACCCTGATCAATCATGTGCACCAGCAACCGGTCGACCTCGGCATAGGTGTAACCCAGCTCGTCCTCGTCCGCCTGGCCTTCCCACAGGTCCGCGCTCGGAGCTTTGGTCAATACGGCCTCGGGTAATCCCAGGTACCGGGCCAGCAGGCGGATTTCGGTTTTGTAAAGATCCCCAACCGGATTCAGAGCGCAGGCGTTGTCGCCGAACATGGTCGTGTACCCGAGCAGGGCTTCGGTGCGGTTGCCCGTGCCAAGGACCAGGGATCCGTCCCGGGCCGAGATATCGTACAGCACGATCATCCGGCAGCGGGCCATCACGTTGCCGCGGCGAACCAGGGCAGCGGCGGGGATGTCGGCCGAAGAGGCGTCGACCATGGAGGTGATCTCGATCTTTTCGGTCTTAATGCCCAGAGCGGCGGCCACGGTGATCGCATCATTCAACGAAGCGGCCGAACTGGTGGCGTAGGGCATCATGATTCCCTGCACCTTGTCCGCTCCCACCGCGCGCACTGCCAGGCCGGCGGCGACCGCTGAATCTATGCCCCCGGAAAGCCCCACGACGAGTCTTTCCTTGCCGGCGCCGGCCAGCGTCGACCGAATAAACGCCGCACATCGATCGGCGGCCTCCTCGGGGGTCACGGCCCAATCCGGTTGTTTCATTTCCAAATTCATTTTTCCGCCATCCTCCCAGGCTTTTTGCTTCAACCGGTCAACTGCGCCGCCAGGCACCAGGCAAAAACAGAACGAGAACCGTGAATATTTCCAACCGTCCGATCAACATGAAGAGAACCAGGAGCCACTTTTCCCAACCCGCAAAAAAGGCGTAGTTACTGGTCGGGCCAACCAGCCCCAGACCGGGACCTATGTTGCCCAGGGTGGCCGCTGTCGCCCCCACACTTGTCACGATATCCCGGCCGCCGAAGGTCAGGACCACGACCCCCGCAATATACACCACCATGTAGAGCAAGAAAAAGCCGAGAATGTTGGTCATCAGCGACGGGGACAGGGCCCGGTCGTTGAACCACAAGGTAAACACTCCCCGTGGGTGCAGCATCTTCAAAAGCTCCAGCTTGGCGTGCCGGAGCAGGATGAAGACACGCATCACCTTGATCCCGCCCCCGGTGCTTCCGGCGCAACCGCCGATGGTCATCAAAAGCAGCAACAGGGCATGACCCACCGGTGGCCACAACAGGTAGTCCGAGGTGCCGAAACCCGTGGTGGTGATGATGGAAACGACCTGGAAGAGGGTGTGCCGCACCGTGTCGTGCCAGGAGGCGTAGAAGTGGTTCGCCGCGAGAACGCCGGCCAGCAAAAGGGTGCAGACCAGGATGATCGACAGGTAGAACCGGAATTCTTCGTCTTTCCGGTAGACCCGCCAGTGTCCCGTCAGCGCCAGATAGTGCAGGGAGAAGTTGGCGCCGGCCAGTAGCATGAAAACGATGATGATCCATTCCACCGCGGGCGTGGCATATCCCCCGACGCTGGCATTGTGGTTGCTGAATCCCCCGGTGGCCATGGTGGCGAAGGAATGGCAGACCGCATCGAAGGGTCCCATGCCCGCGATCATAAGGGCGGAGACTTCCAGGACGGTGAAAAGAAAATAGACCGCCCACAATCGTTTCGCCGTTTCCCGAATGCGGGGGGTCAGGCGCTCGGCCACCGGACCGGGAACCTCGGCCCGGTACAGCTGCATACCTCCAACTCCGAGCAGTGGCAGGATGGCCACGGCCAGCAGCACGATACCCATGCCACCGAGCCAGTGGGTCAAGGCGCGCCAGAACAGGGTACCGTGGCTGCGGCTTTCAATGTCGGTGAGAATGGAGGCCCCGGTAGTCGTGAAACCGGAAACGGATTCGAAAGCCGCGTCGGTAAAGGAGGGGATCTGCCCGCTGAGCCACAATGGGACCGCGCCCAGAAGGCCCACGCAGAGCCAGCCGAAGGCGACCACCGCAAATCCTTCGCGAACCCGCAATTCGGGAGCGTCGCGCAGGATCAGCAGGGTACCGCCGCCGACCACCGCGCCCATACCTGCGGAGGCCAGGAACCAGATCCAGTCGTTTTCCCCGTAGAGCAGGGCCACCAGCGCCGGCAGGAGCAGGCAACCTGCGGTGACCAGCATCAAAAATCCCAGGACTTTTACGACGGACCCGATGTTCACGATTGGCCGCCGGCGAAAAATCCTTCGACCTGATCCACGGCGTCCGGCAAGACAAAAACCACCACTTCATCCCGGGCGGCCAGCACCGTGTCCCCACCCGGGGTGACGACCCGGCCCCGCTTGAGGACGGCCCCGATCACCGCGTGGGAGGGAAAATCGAGCTCCATCAATTTCTTGCCAAGCCAGCCGCAGCTTTCGCCCACGCGCAACTGGAGGATCTCCGCACCGGTATGCCCCAGATTCTGAGCGTTGATGACGGCGCCGCGTTTGACGAAGCGAGCGATCCAGGTGGAGGTGGACAACCGGGGCGAAACCGCGGAGTCCACACCCAATAGAGGCAGAAGAGGAACATAGTCCGAGCGGTTGACCAGACAAACGGTCTTGGCCGCCCCGTGGTAACGGGCCAGCAGGCAGGCCATGATGTTCGCCTCCTCCTCGCTGCTGACCGAGACGAAACCATCCATTTCGCTGACACCCTCGCTGGCCAGCAATTCGGTGTCCGAACCTTCCCCGTGCAGGACCAGGGCACCCCTGAGCTGTTCCGAAGCCAGGCGGCACTTGTCCTCGTCGGGGTCGATGATCTTTACCTTCACGCCAGCGGCCAAAAGGTCACGGGCCAGTTCCCGGCCCATGGCGTTGGCTCCGAAAATCATCACCTTGGACAGCCGGCGATCGTCCGGGCGGAAATATATCAAGGACCGTTCGACCGAACGACGGGTGCCCGTCAGAAAGACCTGGTCGTCGGCCATGATCACAGTGTCGCCGCGGGGAATAAGTGTCTCCTCGCCGCGGACGATGGTCGTCACCAGGGCGATGTTGCTGCCCAAGGTCCGGTTGATCTCGGCCAGGGATCTGCCGTCCATCATGGAGCCGGCGTCCACCCGGGCGCCGATGATACGGACCTTGCCCCCCGCGAACTCATGCACCTCGGTGGCCCCGGTCTGAAAGAGGACCTCGCGAATGGAGTTCACGGCCTCGTGCAGAGGATTGATGGCCAGATCGATCCCGTCCAGGAGCAGGCGATTGTCCTGGTAATACTCCTCCTGCCGCACCCGGGCCACCTTCACGCGGGCCCCCAGGACATGGGCCGTCTGGCAGGCGATGATGTTGATCTCGTCCCGGTCGGTGACGGCGGCGAATAGGTCGCAGTCCTTCATGCCGATCTCGCTCAGGATGGTCGGGCTGACGCCGTTGCCTACCACGAAACGGCAGTCCAGCTTTTCGCTCACCTTGTCCACTTGTTCCTGGTCCATCTCCACCAGAATCAGATCGTGTTCCCGGCGGGTGATAATCCGGGCCAGCTGAAAGCCGACCGCGCCCGCGCCGATGATGACGATTTTCACGAGTGAGCTCCCGAAAAGGAGTTGAGGACCTCGACGGCGCGGCCAACATCCTCGGCCGAATGTTCGAGGTGGGGCACCAGGCGAACCCGGCCCGGCCCGAACCCGACTCCCAGAACGCCGCAACTTTCCAGATGGGCCAGGAGGGCCTCATCCCGTCCCGGACCGTCCACATCGATGATCACGATGTTGGTATCCACCGGATGATTCACCCTCAGACCCGGATGGTCAAGACCTGCCGCAAGAGCCCGGGCGTTTTCGTGATCGACCGCCAGCCGGACCAGGTGATGATCCAGGGCATAGAGGCAGGCCGCGGCCAGGATACCGGCCTGGCGCATGCCCCCACCCCACATCTTGCGGAAGCGGTGGGCCCGGGTGATGGTCGCCATGTCCGAAGCCAGCACCGAACCGACCGGTGCCCCCAAAGCCTTGGAAAAGCAGACGCTCACCGAATCGGCCGGAGCGGCCAGTTCGGCCAGGGCCATTCCCGTGGCCACGTGGGCGTGCCACAGGCGGGCCCCGTCCAGATGCACCCGCAAACCGCGGGCATGAGCCTGGACGGAAATCTCCTGAAGGGCGGATTGGGGCAGGATGCGGCCGCCGGCCCGGTTGTGGGTGTTTTCGAGACAGATCAAAGATGGCGTGGCGCAGTGGACATTGTCGGGATTGAGAGCCGCGGCCACCAGGGGCCACTCCAGCAGGCCGCCGGGCGCTTGCACACAGGTCACCAGCACCCCGCTCAAGGCCGCGGGCGCCCCGGCTTCGTAGCGATAGATGTGGGCTCCGTCCTCCAGGACGATCTGGTCACCGTGCCGTGTCTGGGCCCTGAGGGCCAGCTGATTGCCCATGGTTCCACTCGGGACAAACAGCGCGGCTTCCTTGCTCAGCAGGTCCGCGACCACCTCTTGAAGCCGGTTGACCGTCGGATCATCGCCAAAGACATCATCACCGACCTCGGCGGTCATCATCGCCTCGAGCATACCCGCGGTGGGGCGAGTCACGGTGTCGCTGCGCATGTCGATCCGGGAATTTGACCGAACAGGACTATTCATGGTTCATCCCCGCTGGTTCCATGGGTGACATAAAGAACCGGTCCTCCGGTTTTGAGGCCGGAAAACCGGTTTCAATGACTCTGGGTGACCGTCGAACTTAAAACGAGACCATCAACCCGCGGCGGCAACCTTGTCCTTCAACATCTTGGACACCTTGAACACGGGCACCTTACGGGAGGGTACGGGCACGGCCTCCCCTGTACGGGGATTCCGGGCCATCCTCTCCTTGCGTTCCTTGACCTTGAAAGTTCCGAACCCTCGTATTTCCAGATGCTGACCGTTGACCAGCAGGTCACCGATCTTTTCCAGGAAAAGATCTACCGTTTCGGCCACTTCTTTCTTGGTAAGACCCGTTCTTTGGGCGATGTCTTCTACAATATCGGCCTTGGTCATGACAAGCCTCCTGGTTTCCTCCGTAACACCCCACAAAATCTCAGGATTCCGTTAGCATGTAACAGCATAAACGATGAGATGTCAAGGGCTTTATGTCATTTCAGTCAGCCCGGTCATGGCCCGGAACCGCTCTTTGAATCAGGGCAAGTTGCATGATTCGGGCAACCGGAACCGCGCAAGACGAAATGGGCCAGGATTCCTCTTGAGTTCCTATTATTCCGCGCGACTTCTCTAACCGGACTTTAATTGCTTGTATTTTAAGGGCCTTAGGGGGTTTCAGAAACGGTTCCTTCAATTGGCACCTCCTTTGCAGATGACCCGCCTTAGAACGTGGCCGGAAGGGCTGTCATCACGCAACAGTGCCACAACATCAGATTCCTTTCGGCCCGTTCATAAAACCATCGGGCAACTTAGCGAACTTTCAAGGAGGACCACAATGGTCAGCAAGAAGATGATCGTGACTTTCATGCTCATCGCCGCCACCACCATGGTCGGCGCCGGATGCAGCGATGATAATCCGGTCACCCCCACCACTTCCATCGACACCGCGCCTCCGGCCGTACCCGCCAATCTGAACGTGGAATACGACTTTGAGAATGCTCAGATCAACTGGGACATGAACACGGTCGATCTCGACCTGGCCGGTTACATCGTGACCCGGGAACGCTACGGAATCACCCAGGTTCTCGTGGGCACCCCGACCATGATTACCAGCTATGAGGATCCAAACCCCCAGGGCGGCATCAGCCAGTACCATGTGTACGCTGTGGACCAGTCCGGCAACGAGAGCGCCGTGGCGACGGTGACCCTGACGGTCGTTCTCAGCCACAGGACTGATTCCCTGAGCCGGTAGCAGACTGATCCGGAAATGGCTCCCGTTCGCTGGGTGATCAAAAAAAGGCCCTCCGTCGCCAGACAGAGGGCCTTACCCGTTAAAAGATCCCGAGGCTCAGGCCCCGGTCATGCGCGCCACGGACTCGGCGATTCCCAGGAACGGGTCGACCACCGCCATGATGGCCGAGAAAAAGAAAGCCCCGACGGGCGTGTACCTGACCAGCACCAGAAACCCGATGACTATCAGCATGCCGTAACGCCGGAGATTCTCGAAATTGGCCCGGGCCTCACGCGGCAAAAACCGGCTCAGGATCCAACTCCCGTCCAGGGGGGGCAACGGCAGCAGGTTGAACACCGCCAGGATCACGTTGATCATCACCCCGGTCTGGAACATCGTGAACAGGAACCTCTGCACCGAAGGCTCGCTCTGTCCGCCTGGTCCCGCCAGGGGATACCCGCCGATCCCGACCGTTAATCCCAACAGAACGGCAAAAACCAAGGCCAGCAGCAAGTTGCTGACAGGGCCGGCGGCCGCGACTTTGGGGTAATCGTCCATGGGGTTGTTCAGTCGCCCGGGATTAACCGGAACGGGTTTGGCCCACCCGAACATGATGCCTCCGGTGAACGAAAGCACCAGGGGTACGACTATACTGCCCACCGGATCGATGTGCGGCAAAGGGTTGAGGGTCAGACGCCCCGCCTCATGGGCGGTGTTGTCACCCAGCTTCCAGGCCGTCCAGCCGTGGGCCACCTCGTGCACAACCACCGAAAAAACCAAAACCAGAACTTGTACGGCAATCAGTTCCAAACCTGACCTGCTTCCTTTTCAATCATGATGTATCCTGTTGCCGGGCAAACTTTGCCAGGCCTCCCAGACCGCGTCCACGCCGATATTTTCCATCCAACCGAATTCCGGTCCCCGACCGTCGTCAACCCGGCCACCACTCTTGACCACGACCACCTCGTTCGCCGGCGGTTTCCAGAGCGCCGGATCCGTCGGCCCGAACAGGGCCACCGTGGGCACCCGCAGAGCCCCGGCCAGGTGCATCACGCCGGTGTCATTACACAGGAACCGGTCGGCCAGCTGCAGCAGAGCCGCTCCCACCCCCACCGGACAGGCGGGAGCAACTTGGACTCCGATAGCATCGGTTTTTTTTGTCAGCGCGGCCAGAGGCCCGCTGTCGGCCGGCCCGTGAAGAATCAGAACCTTGTTTCCGGCGGCCACCGCCCGGGCGGCCACCTCGGCGAACCGCTCGGCGGGCCAGAGATTCTGCTTCTTGCCGGCTCCCGGATGGAGCGCCCAGAATCCGGGAGACAATTTCAGATCCGCCAGTATCCGCAGGGCAAGGGCCGTTTCCTCGGGCGCAGGGACCACCACTGTGGACGTATCGCCGGTTGAGATTCCGACCGCCCGCAACGGAGCGAGGTTGTGTTCCACCGCCGGTACGGTCGGAATCGGTTCGGACGGCATGACCAGGGAAAAGGCGTGACCGCTGATATCCCAGCCGAATGGCTTGCTGTCGCCCCCGACCACATACCGGGCGCCTGACATGAGGGCGATGGTGGCACTGGTCACCGAAAAAGAAACACTGCTCAGAACAAACGCCACCTCGGCCCGGAAGTTTCGCACTCCGCCCAGAAATCGGAAAAACATGCCGGGATGACGCCACATTCCCCGGTCGAAGGTAAAGACCCGATCCAGGTGGGGATTGTGTCGGACCACCTCCTCGTTCACCGGGGCGGTCACCAACGCGATCTCCGCGGTGGGAAAGGTTTCCTTGATGGCCCGAAGGGCCGGGGTGGCGCAGACCATATCCCCCATCTGGTTGTGTTGCCGAACGATCAGGATCCGAGCGGGCTTGAGAGCCAGCAATTCGGACGAAGTCAGGGCGGGGCGGTGCGCCAGGCGCGCCATCAGGCTACTCAGCCAGCGTTTGGAAGTGCGGTAAGGATGGGCGCTCATGGCTCCTGGGTGGTTCAGGGTTTGCCCCTGCGTTCGGACAGATCCTTCAGCAAGGCCAGATAAGCTTCGTGCCGCCATGGGGGGATCTTGCCCGCGGTTACCAGAGCCTTGACCCCGCATTGAGGCTCGTCCCGGTGCAGACAGGTCCTGAATCGGCATTGGCTCCAGCCGTCGGCGAAGTCGGGAAAATAATCGCGCAACTGCTGAGGATCAATGTCCCAGGGATCGAATCCCCGAATACCCGGAGAATCGGCGATGAACCCCCCCGTCAGAAGGGGGAAAAGTTCGGTCCGGGTGGTGGCGTGGCGGCCCAGGCCCGTTTTCTCGGTGACTTCCTTGACCCGTAGCTTCAAACCCGGCTGGATGATATTCAACAGGGTGCTCTTGCCCACCCCCGAAGCACCTATCAACAGGGAAATGCGGTCTTTCAGAACATCGCGGAATTCGGAAATCCCCTGGCCCGTAACCGCCGAAGCCCGGATCACCTGATAGCCGAGACTCGAGAAATAGTCCCACTTTCCCATTTCCAAGGCCCCATCCTCGAGGTCGTCGGCCAGATCGCATTTGTTCAGGACGAGAACCCCGGCGACCTGGAATCTCTCCGCAGCCACGAGCAGGCGATCCACGAAACCCCTTTGCGGGGCGGGCTCCAGGAGGGATTGGACGGCCACCACTTGATCCAGGTTGGCCATCAGGACCTGTTCAGTGCGGCCTCCGCTGCGACGGGCGGCCAGACGCGATATCCGGTTGCGGCGGGGCAGAATTTCCTCGATGACGCCCATCGGGTTTTCCGGATCGCCATCCAGGGTCAGGAACCGGACCCGGTCCCCAACCACGGCCACGGTCTGGGTCTGCTTGGGCCCTTTCTTCAATCGCCCCCTCACCTTGCAGGACCACACGGTTCCCTGAGAGGAGACCAGGCACCTCCCTGACGTGGCGCGAATGACAATGCCTTCCCGGGTATCGCCCGGCCAGCAGCCGGTTCCAGACTTGGTCCCGTCCTCGCCAATCAACCTGATGCCACACCTTTCCCGCGGGCCTGGGCGGATCTGTCCGCGCCGATCCCGGCCGCATTGCGACTTGTTAATCCAACTTTTATGGGTTAGCTTTTTGCAGGTATGAAGTCCTAGCACATTTCTCTCGTTGACACAAGGTGGAGCCACGTTATGGACATTGCCGAGGTTCTCAAACATACCTCACCTGACCTCTTCATCACTGACCTTAAAGCCACCGACAAAGCCTCCGCCCTGGCCGGCCTCGTGGAAGGCCTCATCGCCGGGACCGACATCAAGAACCCCGACACCATATTGCAGATGTTGCAGAGCCGGGAAAACCTGGGCAGCACCGCCGTGGGCCCGGGCATCGCCTTTCCCCACGGACGTACGCTGGCCGTCCAGCGCCTGACCATCCTGATGGCCCGCTGTACCGACGGGGTGGATTTCGACTCCGAGGACGGGAATCCCACCCACTTGTTTTTCATGCTGATCGCTCCTCCGCAGGATACCGGGCACCAGTACATCAAGTCGCTGGCCGCACTCATCGATCGTATCCAGGATGCCGACTTACGGGACCAACTGATGGGCGCCGAGGATTACGAATCCTTCTGCGCGGCCATGAAGGGGGAGTAGGACATGCATCCCCAATTGCAATTGCTGGTCGCCCTGCAGGACATGGACGAAATGCTCCGGGAGACCGAGGAACAGGGTGTAGAATTCGAGGGGCTGGGCTTCAAGCACGGCGGGCTCGATGGATTGAAAAAGGCGCGGGAGGAACTGGCGTCCAAGATCGATCCCAGCCTGAGCAGCTGGTACCGCCGTTTGACCGGGAAGTTCGGCCACGCCGTGGTTCCGGTAGTCGGCAATCTTTGCACCGGTTGTTTCGCCAACATCCCCTCTTCGTTCGTCAGCAAGACCAACGTGAACAAGGTCCAGAAGTGCGAATGCTGCGGACGGTTGCTTTACTGGCCCTAGACGCTCCGAATATTCCATGAAAAAAGGGCCCCCGGGGGCCCTTTTTTTTGATCTCGGTTTCGGTGCCGGCCGCCTCAGTCTTCAGCCCCGGTCATGACACCGGCGTTGGCCACCACCTGCGTGATCTCCTCCACCATCTCCTTCTTCTCGCCGCCGTCGTCCTTGACCCCCAGGTCCTCCTTGGCCCACTGGGATTCGGGAAACGGTCCGAGGCTTTCCAGCTCTTCCCAGCTGGTCACGCCGGTTTCCTTGCGGAAGATCAGACCCGCTTCGGGATCGTCCTCGTCCACGTCGACGGTGATCAGGTCGCCCTTGCGGATCTGCTCGCTGCAGATGTACTGCGAGATCGGGGTGACGATTTCCCTTTCCACCACGCGCTTGAGTGGCCGGGCGCCGTACTGGACATCGGTGCCCTGCTCTACCAGAAGGCGTTTGGCCTCCTTGGTGATTTCCAGCAGGAACGGTTCGCTGCACAAAAGCGAACGGTGGTGCACCTGGGCGATGAGGATGTCCAGGATGCTGTACAGATGCTGTTCCTTGAGGGTGTGGTAGGTGAGGATGTCGTCGAACCGGTTCAAAAACTCGAAGGGGAAGACCTTCTTGGCTTCGCGCAGGGCCGCTTCCTCGATGTCCCGGTCCATCATGGCATCGGTGACGCCGGTGGAAAAGCCGATGCCGGACTGCGCCAGGTGGGCCCCCATGGCATCGCTGCCCACGTTGGTGGTCAGGATGATGATGCACTGCCGGAAGTCGACTTCCTCGTTGTTGCCCAGCACCACGGTGCCGTCCTCGAGAATGCCCAGCAGCAGGTTCCACAGCTTGGGGTGCGCCTTTTCGATCTCGTCGAACAGGATGATGGAAAGATATTTTTCGCTGTCGGGCGGGTAGAGGCGGCTGAGCTTGCTGTCGGTTTCCGAAATCATGCCCGACTGGTTGTCCAGGGCCTTGCGGTGGTGGCGGTCGATATTCTCCTGCGAAAGCAGGGGCCGGATCTCTCCACCCACATATCCGGGAGGCGAACCGAGCAGCTTGGAAATGTTGTAGTGGGCGGAATACTCCTGGCAATTGACCCGGGTAAAAGCGCGCTTGTTGCCGAAAATGGTCTCGGCCAAAGCCCGCACCGTTTCGGTCTTGCCCACCCCGGTGGGTCCCATGAACATCATGGTCAACAGCGGTCGCTCGGGGTCGTGCACCCCGGCTATCAGCCTGCTGAAGCTGTCGGACAGCTTGTCGATGGCCTGCGGCTGGCCGACGACGATCTTGTTCATGTGAGTGGTGAACCGGGCGAGCTGTTCGTTGCGTTTTTCCTTGCGCAGGGTCTTCAAAGCGGTGTCATCCTTGTCTCTGGCGCCACAGGGCCGCCGTGTCCGGAATCCGTTCCGGAATCCTGGTTGGGAATTTCCTGTCCGCGCTTCGAGTTTCCCCCTGCAAACCGAAAGCCCGTCCCTGACCTAATCCTTCGGACGGTCACGAACGGGCTTGAGTGCTTTTCAGTAGGATCAGAGGCTAACTGACATCTCTACACTAGATTGCAAATAATCTTACAATTGGG
>CBDUDB010000023.1:0-23152 GCA_965365795.1 uncultured bacterium
GCCTGACGCGCTTTGGGTCCCGTGCCCACTGGAACCCTCACCGGATATTCCTTCATGTCCGGAGGACTGGCCCCACGCAACAAGGCTGGGTTCAGGTCCCGAATCTCGGCGGTGGCCACGCCGGCGCATCTGGCAATCAGGTCCAGATCCGTGGCGTCGTTCACCGGAAGCACATCATACTGCAGGGGCGGAACCTCCCGATCCTGGAAACCGTATTTTTCCGGATTCTCCCCGATACGAGCCGCGGCGATGAACTTGGGAACAAAGTCGGCTGTCTGGCTCGGCAAACGCATTTTCCAGTAATTGTCGTGGCCATGCAGGCGTATCTTGTGAGCAATGCGGCCGCCGCCCGTGTTGTAGGCAGCCAGAACGAGGGCCCAGTCACCGAAACGGTTATGCAGGGTTTGAATGTACCTGGCCGCCGCCCGGGTCGACATCTCCATGTCACGCCGTTCATCCAGCCACCAGTTGCGGCGCAGTTTATAATCCTTGGCTGTGCCCGCCATGAATTGCCATGGACCGACGGCGCTAACGCTGGAAACAGCGCGTGGATTCATGCCACTTTCTATCATGGCCAGGTAGATCAATTCGTGGGGGAGACCGTTCTCCTCGAGTATCCCCGTGACCAAGGGTTCGGCCGCGGTCTTGCGGTCCAGCCAGAACTGGAAATTGCGGCGGCCCTCGCCGGTGAAATAATTTTCCCATTTTCGCACAGCTTGGTTGTCGAGCTTCATCAGGTCGGCGGTGAAACCGGGCAGGGTGACCCCAGTAGCCGGCACCAGGGAGTCGGGAAAATCGCTCTGGGCCAGCCGCACATAATTTGTGGCCAGCAGCGAATCCGCTTGGTTGGGATCAGCTCGAAAGGCCGCCTGTTCGGCAATGATGCCGCCCAGCAGCCAGACCCGGCGGTCGAGGCTGCGAAGGTGCGCCAGGTACAGGGAATCCTCCGCGGCGGTGCGGGGCAAACGAACCTGATCCTGAAGGGTGAAAAGATGGTCCTGAGCCAGGTCGAGATCCCCCCGCCCGGCCAGGATCAAAGCGGTATCGCACAGGCCTTCAAGATCTTCCAGGGAGGCGAACCCGTCCGGTCCAACCGGCAAATGGACCACCGGTGCGGAGGCCAGAACCACCGGCTTGAGAGTGTCCATGGGAGCGTCGACGATGGTAAGGCCTGGTCCTTTTGCCGAGTCTGTATTTGATATGTTTTCCTGGGAGCGGCCCGCGCAGCCGGCCCCGGACACCAGGAGAGCAAACACACCAATTAAAAACCATCCCCGTTGCAAGCGGGAGAAGATTGGGAATGGCAATTGAGATGGGAAAAAGCCTGCCCTGAAAGTCATCCGTGACCTGTCCTTCTCTTTAAATAACCGTGAACCTTTCCCCAGTGGATCCCAATGTGGGAGAAAATCCCAGGGGAATTCCAGAATATCGGGGGTAATGCTTTCGGAAAATAGCAAAATTCGGGCCTTTGAGCCAATCACGAGTCTTGAAAAAATTCTAATGATATGTCATAATTGACTCCTAAGACGTGCAACCGGGGACGGACATCCGAATACCAGGACATGACTGCATCCGAAAACACACTCAAGCGAATGTTGGCTAGTGACTTACCCTTGGACAGGGTGGGGCCCCATCTTCGTCATGCCTGCCGTCGGGCCCTGCACTCCGGGGATCTGGAACGAATGAAACTGGCGGCCAAGGTGGTCATCGATGAACTGGCTAGGCGCGGGGAACTGTTGAGTGTGGCCATCGAAGGTGGGGTTTCTACCCCGGCCGGCCCCGGACCATTCTGCATGGTGAAGGGCACGAACAAGGTTCTCGACCTTTCTTTCTTGGGCAAGGCGACGCGCCGCTTCAAGGACCCCGATCCTATCGCCGGGGCAACCCCATCTGTTTCGCCGGAAATTCCTGCCGGCCTTGATTCCTTGACCGGGTTGATAATCGCCATGGAACATGCCCAGGATCTGGCCATCGGTGATCCCCGTTCCGGGGAAATGGGAGTCATCCTCGTCAGTATACTCCAGTTGCTGAAGCGCTTCATGCCCCAGTTTCCCATGTTCATCATGCTTCACGGAAATAATCCCGTGCCCGAGGGACAGGAACTGCTTTTCACGATTGATGCGACTGAAGCTGGCGAAGGTTGGTTGTCCTTGCGGACACCGGGCCACTCGGTCTGGATCCCCGACCCCGGGGAATTGCCCCAGCATATCCTCGAGTCAACGGGCGGACGGGCGGACGCGCCGACCTTCAGCTCAGCCGTTGCCGTACCGCTGTGGAAACCCGACAGCAATGACAAGGTGGCTTCTTCCGCCCAGGAATCGGGCCTTCTGTTCCTGATGACATCCGACGACCTGGGCCGGGATCCCACCCTTCGCCTTGCGGAACGACTTTCCCGATTCGTCTCCCGACGTTGGCGACATCAGCGGGAAGTCAACCAGCGTATTCATGTTGACGGTTTGACCGGCGTCTTTAACCGGGCCTTTTTTGACAGCCAGCTCACTCTGGAACTGGAAAGGGCACGCCGTTCCGAGGTGCCCCTTACCCTGGTCATCGCCGATCTGGACAAGTTCAAGCGGATCAACGACACCTATGGCCACCCGGCAGGCGACGCGGTCTTGAGCATGGTGGCACGCCGCCTGCAAGAAGAGTTGCGGCGAATTGATCATATCTGCCGGATCGGGGGTGAAGAATTCGCTCTCATCCTTCCGGTCACGTCCCCGGAGGCCGCCCAGGAAGTCATGGGTCGTTTGCTCGATTCGGAGTTCCGAACCAGTGTGAACCACAAAGGTGAAACGGTCGAAATTAAAGTTACGTTTTCCTTCGGCGCGGTTACTTTTCCCATCGCGGGTGCGGATCCCTTCGAACTTTACCGAAAAGCCGATGGCATGCTTTTCCTCTCCAAGGATCTGGGCCGCAATCGATGTCATTTCTGGAGCAACGAGGGCGATCACATCCAGCTGTTACCTTCGGACTCAGACGACTGACCCGTCTCTTTGGAAACCTCCTCTTTTTCTCGGTACGCAACTGGCCTCTGAGCTGGGCGTTGATCTATATGGGCGGATTTGGTCTGGGGGGAAGTCTGCCCGCTCCGCTTTCCGGGGAATTGATTTCGGTCGCCCCTTTCTGGAGCAAAACCCTGGCCCGGACTTCGGCCGTTCTTCCCGTTCTTTTTGCCGTTGGGCCCGGCACCCTGGTGTGGCCGGTTTGGCTGGGAATATTTTCCGGGGGTATGGTCGCTGGCTCACTGGAAGCGGGGGCCCGCCATTCGCGGATCATTGCCCGATCGGAACGGCCGGACTCCGTGGCCGTTCCACTTACCTGGACGGGTCCGGCCCTTCTGAGGATCACTGGTTGGCCCTCTGCGGCCAGTGGCGACCGCTGGCGCTCGCCCGCCCGCATCCTTGATTTCCTTCCTGACCAAATGGCGTTCGAAAACGCCCCCCTGCAACTGGGGCGGGGGGTCATGGTCGCGGGAAAGGGGGATCCTCCGGAACTGGGGGCCCTGGTTACCGGGCTCCTGGAATTGTCACCCCCGCCTTCGGCGAACTTACCGGGGGCCTTTGACTACCGGTTGTTTTTGGCCGGTCGCGGGCTGGCTTGGAAAGGAAAACTGGAACCGTGCCAAACCCTTCCTTCCACCGACCTGGTCACCGCTATGGGGGGAAAGATATTTACACCGCTGCGGAGAGGACTTGCATCCCGGATCAACGAAAATCTGCCCACCGTTGAGGCCCGAATGGCCAGTGCGATTCTGCTGGGAATCCGGGACCAGAACTCGCGCCAGGCCAGCCGCCCTTTTGCGGACCTGGGCCTGGCCCATCTTTTTGCCGTCAGTGGGCTTCACGTTGGCATCCTGCTGGGGATTATTCTTCTCCCGGCGAAATGGGCGGGATTTCCCGCCGGGTGGAAGGTTGGTCCCCTCCTGGTCCTGTTACCCACTTACGTCTTGATCACCGGCATGCCCGGGTCGGTTGTACGAGCGGCTTCCCTCGGATTCCTGACACTGTTGGCCACCGCCCTGGGCAAACCTTCCCATTCGATGCGTTTGATCGGGTTATTGTTCTGGGCGGGGACCATCTGGGATCCCTTCCAGAATCTGGACGTCGGGTTGAAACTATCCTACCTGGCTGCCGGGGGCATCCTCGGAGTGAGTTCCTTGACAAATGGGTTTAAGTTTTCCCGACATCTTGTTATCAGAACAGGATGTACGGGCCTTGCTGTATGTGCCGCCGCTCAGTGGTTCACCCTTCCGGTGGTCGCCGGCGCCTTCGGCCGGATCAGCCTCCTGTCGCCGCTGGCCAACCTGATTGCCGTTCCCCTGTTCGGGTTGGCGGTGTGGTGTGTGGTCCTTTCTGTGGCGGTGGGTTCGTTTTGGTCTGGCGGTGCGGAAGCTGCGGCCGCCCTGGGCTGGCTTCTGCTTCGCTTTCTGGCCGGCCTGGCGGGGTCCATGTCCCGGTCCTCGGCAGGATTTCCCCTGGGACTTCCCGTACCCGGTTTGGGGGCCCTGAGCGCCTGGGTCGTTTTGACCGCCGCGGGAATTCTGGTCCTTCTGCGTCATGGGGCGGGTATGATGCCGGGCCGCAGAGCCTTGCTTCTGGTTCTGGCCACTATTGCCCTGGGATTGTTCGTGTTCGGACCGTTCGGCTGGAATCTTCGCTCACCTTCAAAAATCACCGCCTGGCAATTCGATGTTGGACAGGGTGATTGTTCCTTCTTGGTTTTTCCCGATGGTTGGTCGGTTCTCATCGACACAGGCGGCAGATTCGGGTTTTCCGAGGACGAAAAGGACGGTCCCTTTTCCCGGACGGTCTTGCCCTTTCTGCGCCGAAGCGGATTGACAAAGATCGACTCGGTCATCCTGACCCATGGTCATCTTGATCACACGGGGGGAGCCGTCGCCCTGGCGGAGGCCCTGCAGGTGGAACGGTGGTACGTGTCGGGGAGGGGCGAACAATCACTGGCCGCGGTCGTGGACACCGCCGCCATTGTGCGTCCGGGGGCCGGCCATCTATTGCATCGTTGGCATGAATGGGAGCTGGCCCTCGTCTATCCAGCAGGGGAATTACCCGGCCACCTGCACGAAAACGACCGTTCCTTGGTGGTGGTTCTGCGCCGGGACGGCCGCGACATGGCCGTCTGGAGCGGGGACCTGGAACTGGCCGGAGAACAGCTGATGCTCGCCGCTGGCCGGGCACCTCGGGACATTCAGGTCTGGAAGGCCGGCCACCACGGCAGCGATACCTCAGGGTCCGACGAACTGCTGACCAGATTCCACCCTGAACTCATCCTTCTCAGTTGCGGGGTCGGCAATACCTACGGCCACCCCAGCCACGGGACCTATGTGGCCCGAGGCGATACCGTGGCCATTGCCCGGACCGACTTGCAAGGAAGCATCTTGATGGAATGGGATCCGGACGGCCAGCTCAGGTGGCGGTCCATGGTCTCGGGGACCCAAATAATCAGCCTTCCTTGACACCGCCGGGCAGCCTGCCTAAAATGCCGCCTGCACCTCCTGATAACGATAATTTCCGCTTCCCCACCGGGAGGGACAGTTTTCCCGGCCAACCCCGAGGGAGTCTCCGTGGCAGCCTTGCGCAGTACCAGGGATCTCGGCCTTGTCCCCGATTATGAGGGCAAGGTTCGGGACATGTTCGATCTGGGCGATCGTTTCCTGATCGTGACCACCGACCGCATTTCCGCTTTTGATGTCATCATGGACGACGTCGTGCCCGGCCGCGGGGTTGTTCTGAACGTGATGAGCCTGGCCTGGTTCGATCACTTCGCCCAGGTGGTGCCCAACCATCTGATCACCGCCGACGCGTCGGATTTCCCCGCGCCCTTCGACGCCCATGCCGATGCCCTGGCCGGCCGTTCGGTTCTGGTCCACAAGGCCGAACGATTTCCCGTGGAATGTGTGGTTCGCGGATACATCGCCGGTTCCGGCTGGAAGTCCTATGGCGCCGACGGCACCATCTGCGGCCACCAGTTGCCCGAGGGCCTGGTGCTCGCGGACCGGTTGCCCCAGGCCATCTTCACTCCCTCGACCAAGGAAGACGAAGGGCATGACATCAACATTCCCTATGAAACCGTGGTGGAAATGGTGGGGACAGGGCATGCCGAAGCTCTGCGCGACATCTCCCTGAAACTCTATACCGAAGGTTCCGCTTACGCCTTGCCGCGGGGCGTCATCCTGGCCGACACTAAATTCGAATTCGGGATGGTCGATGGGAAATTGACGTTGATCGACGAGGTACTGACCCCGGATTCCAGCCGCTTCTGGCCCGCGGCCGAGTATCAGCCGGGCCACGAACCGCCCAGCTGGGACAAGCAGATACTGCGCAACCATCTGGAAACCCTCGACTGGGATCACAGCTATCCTCCGCCGGAACTGCCAGCCGCGATCCTGGAAAAAACCTCGGACCGTTATCACGAAGTCCTGGAAATCCTGTTCCCCGCGGAGGCAGCCAAATGGCGCAAGCACCTGTAGACAACCAACGCCGGGCGCTTCTGAGCGTCACGGACAAAACGCGGCTGACGGAAATTGGGCGGCTGTTGCATGGCTACGGTTACGAACTCGTGGCCTCAGGTGGTACGGCCAAACATCTCCGTGATAACGATGTGCCCGTCACCGGGGTCAGTGAACTGACCGGCTACCCTGAGATTTTTTCCGGGCGGGTCAAGACACTTCATCCAGCCATACATGGGGGCCTTCTTGGGCCGACCGCCGAAAGTTTCGCTGAAACCGTCGAGCTTGGCATCGGGCCCATCGATGTGGTGGTGGTGAATCTGTACCGTTTCAAGGAGGCCGTGGCCGCGGGTGCAAGTGAAGCCGAAACGGTGGAGAAGATCGACATCGGCGGACCGTCCATGCTGCGATCCGCTGCGAAAAATTTCAACCGCGTCACCGTGGTCAGCGATCCGGTCTACTATGATGCCTTCATCGCCGAACTGGGCGAGGGCAACGGGTCCACCAGTCTGGAATTCAGAAAAATGATGGCCGGTATCACCTTCCGCCTGGCCGCCGATTACAACGATGCCATCGCCTCCTGGTTCGAAGGGACCGGAGGCATTCCGCTGCGTTACGGTGAGAACCCACACCAGGCAGCCACCCTGCGATTGCCTCCGGCTGCGGCCGGTTCGGCCCCGCTGGAAGGCATTGGCTTGACCCAGCATGGCGGCAAGGATTTATCCTACAACAACATTGTCGACCTGGTGGCGGCCGTGAAACTGGTGGGTGATTTTGAGCAACCTGTCTGCGGCATTCTGAAACACACTAACCCCTGCGGGTTTGGCCTGGGCGAAGGCGTGACAGGTCTTGAGCGGGCACTGAAGTGCGATCCCGTCTCCGCTTTCGGCGGAGTATTCGCCTTCAACGGCTCGGTGGACATGGCGGCCGCCGAGATCCTGGCGAAGCGTTTCCTGGAAATCATCGTGGCCCCCGAGTACACACCTGGAGCGCTGGCCCGGCTGGCGAAGAAGAAAAACGTCCGCGTCCTCACCGTGGATATGGAGCGATTCCTTTCCGGCACGCAGAGCCGCAGCCGCACCTGGGGCGACCTGGTATTGACCCAGGGAGAGGATGAGGGTTTCCCGGAACTCGACAATTGGAACGTGGTGGCCGGGGACGAACCCGACGCCGCCACCCGCACAGCCCTGGAGATGGTCTGGAAGGTTTGCAAACACGGCAAGAGCAACGCCATTGTCCTGGGGGACATGACGGCCACCCTGGGAATGGGCTTCGGGCAGATGAGCCGGGTGGATTCGACCGAGTTGGCCGTTATGAAGGCCGGAAACCAGGACCTGGATCTGAAGGGTTGCGTGGCCGCCTCGGACGGTTTTTTCCCGTTCCCCGATGGAATCGAGAAACTGGCCGCGGCAGGCGCCCGGGCGGTAATTGCGCCCGGCGGCTCAATACGTGACGACGAAGTGGCCGCCGCCGCCGCGAAACTGGGGATCACCCTGATCCTGACCGAGCGACGGCATTTCAATCATTGACCGAATGCCCTATATTCATGGTGCCGGCCCGGTCGGGAACTCCTCCCGGCCGGGCCGGTTCTCAAAGGCCATGTTGATTGTTTCAAGACATTCCCGATTTCTTTTTTTCGCGGGGCTTTTCCTTTGCGTCGCCTGCCTGTGTTCGGGGATCGCTTCGAGTGCATTGGCCAATGATTCGGACCAACTCGCCGCCATGCGTGCCCAGCGAAGGACCGCCATTCGCGCGACTAATATCTCGGCCGACAAAGCCGACGGACCTTCCCTTTTCGGACTGCTGGTCATCCCTGTCGATTTCGCCGACGCAAGATTGTCCGGCTCCTGGGATGGAACTGCTTTGAGCAACCGACTCACCTCGCCGTCCGGGGAATCGTTGCGTCGTTATTTTTCTGTGGCCTCACGTGAACGGCTCGACCTTCGCGTCACCCAGACTCCCGTGGTCCATCTGCCGGGCACCCGGCGGGAGTATTCCGATATCGGCTACAACGGATTCACCCGCACCCGGGCCTTGGCCACCGAATCGCTGGAGGCGGTAAAGAACCTGGGCCTCGAGTTCCGTCGTCTGGACATGGACGGCCCCGACCGTATTCCCGGTACAGACGATGACGATGGGGAGGTCGACGGTGTCCTCATTCTCCACGCCGGTGTGGGACAGGAAAACGACGCAGCCGATGGGTTGGTTCAGGCCCTTCAGTTCTACCTCGATGAGCCGGTGGTTTCCCAGGGTGTCAGCGCCACCTTCTACGCCGTGGCCAGTCTGAGCAGCGGCCCTGGAATCTGGGCCCATGAGACGGCCCATCTACTGGGGTTGGAGGACCGCTACGATCCCGGATTGGTGCCCATCGGAGGAAGTGAAGTTCTATCTCTCGGCGGGTTGGGAAGATTCAGTTTGATGGCCTCCGGCGCCTGGGGCACAGGGGGCGGTTACGGGGCGGCCCTGCCGGATGCCTATTCCAGTCTTCAACTGGGCTGGTATGAAGAAAGGGTCCTGTCCAACAGCCAGGTGCAGCCCGATACGCTTTTGTCGGGTCTGGTCTCCGGAAGTATCGACCTCCTGTGGACACGCGGTGAAAGAGGCCCGGAATTTTTTCTCCTGGAAGTCCGGGATCCGGCGGCCGCCTATCCTTTCGATGCGGACATCCCCGGCGACAACCTGGTGATCTACCACATCGACGAAACCCTCCCCGAGGGGCAGCGGTCCGGTGACGGGCCGGGCAGTTGGCACCTGCGGGCTTCGATCGTGGAGGCGGACAACGATTTCAAGCTGCGTAATGGGGAGGACCCTGGCCGGGCAGAAGACCTTTTTCCGGGGCCCCTGGGGCAAGCCGGTTTTGGGCCGTCTTCCGTCCCGTCCAGCGACGGTTACCAAGCCTCCACCGGCGTGGCTTTGAGCGGAATCACTCCAGTTCCCGGCGGGGTAAGTTACCAAACGGTTGTTTCTTCCGAACATTATCTCGAATTCCTCGCAGGCTTTCGCGGCCAACCCGATGTTATTCTGGAAGTTGAGGCCTCGTCGACTGGAGTGCCCTTCACCAATCTCAGCTGTGTTGTATCCGTGGTCGGGTCGCCTACCTGGGGCACATTCTCAGGGGGACAGCAATCGGTCGCCTTTGCCATGGTGGACGACGGCCAGGGAGTCTGGCGACCGGCCGATCCGGTGATCTGGCTGCCCGACGCAATGGTTCCTGCTGACGCTCGATCCACCTTCACTTACACCTTCCAGCACGATGGTGGAACCGAACCGGTCACCCGCACCTGGTACTGGAAGGATAACGGCGACATTCTCGATTTCGAACCTTTCGCGCCCAGCGGCTGGACCAGCGCCGCGCCCGGGGAAAACTTCGACACTGTTTGGCATCATTGGGATGGCGGACCCTGGTTGACTGCCGATCAGACCTCCGTGATGGCCTGCACCGGTTTCGATTTCCAGGATGCGGCTGCCTGGCCTCAGGTCAATTACGGAAATTCCGGTTTCGCCACCCTCACCTCAGGGAAGCTGGGGCCTGGTATTCGGGCCGTTCGGCTTGTTCATGCCATGGAGGTGGAAATCCTCACCGCCGGTGTCGCCATGGACGGCGGCGTGGCCTCATGGCTGAGTTCCGAGGGTACCGAAGTGCCCGCATCTCCGGTTTCTGGCTGGACCGGACAAATATCTTCCCAGGCCTTCAACGTCCTTCACGGCCATGACGCCTTTATTCAGAAAGAACTGGAACTGGATGGTGATATCCCCGTGTGGCATACGGATATCATTCCCCTTCCCGAAGGGGCTCCCGGCCCCTGGCAATTGCAACTGGCCTTCGGCAGTAATTCCCTGTGGCGGTTCCGCGGCTGGTTCATCGCGAGTGTTGATCCTATCTATTCCGACCCTGCAGCCGCTGTCTTCCAGGCTTCGTGGATAAGCGGACAGGCCGGGGAATTGACCTGGACCTGGCCCTGGAGCGCCGGCCAGCCGGAGCGCTTCATCGTGCAGCACCGGGATGGACCGGACGCCACCTGGCAGGATATTGCCGACGAGGTTTTTTCCGCCGACGGCCCGGACGGCGGTTTCTCACTTCCGGCGCACCGGGTCTATCCTCATCTGGGCCCCACCCTTCGCCAGCGGTATGAACTGCGTGTTTTGGGGTTCATGGAAAAGGGAAAAGTGGCCACCCGTGCCATTGTTGCCTTTCCTGATGGAGGAGATGGCCATAACATTGCCCTGAGTCTGCCCTGGCCCAATCCGGCCCGCGACTCGGTGCGTTTCCTGGTGGAGATCCCCGCCGGGGAAAAGGCGAATCTGGGAATATTCGATTTGCGGGGCCGCCGCGTCCTGAAACGATCCCTTGGCGGCGGCAATCAGCTCCTGGAATGGGATGGCCGGGACCACCGGGGTGGTCTTGTGGCTTCAGGGACCTATATTATTCGGCTGGTAGGATCCGGTCCGGTTGTCATGCACAAGGTGGTAATTCTCCATTGACTCGTTTTTTTTTCCTCCTTTTGATCGGTCTGTCGTTGCTGGCCGGCCGGGCCTGGGCCGGACCTCTTTTTGATCCCTTTCTGGAACGATTCCAGGTTGGCACCTACAACAATCCCCGGGAAATCGATCTTGTGGACGGGTTCCCTGCCGACCTACTGGAACCTGTCCTGGTTGACACGGCCTGGACCAGGGCCGCTCGCCGCGTCCTGACCGACGCAGGGGATGGGCCTTTTGTCACCTGGATGTTGTTTCCTGATTCAGATGACGAATCCTGGGCCATGGACTGGAAGAGCAATTTGGCCGTGGTGCTGGACGATCTGGAATCCGGACTCCCGCCCCAAACCCCCGACAGGGACCTGGACCCCCTGTGGACCGCGCGGGCGTCGCGTGCCGTTTTCCAGCACATGAAGGCCGGACGTTATCTGCGGGCCGCTGCCTTGGCCGTTGTTTTGCGTGATCAGGGAAAATCCCGGGGCCTTGCGGATAGGGAAGTTTTCATTTGGGATCTGAGGGCCAAAAGGCTCATCCGTCTGGCAAGCAACAAGACCGGACCTTCCGGAGCCACCTGGCCCACCATGCTCGACCTGGGGTCCTATGACAAGGGAAGCGCCTGGGCCCTGTGGACCGCCCGCTGCCGGATCAACGAAACATCTCTTCTCAATGCGGTCATGACCACCGAGAACTGGGGGCGCCATCTGGCCGGCATCTCGAAATCGTGGCTGACTCCCGCGGAACTTTATGATTCGGATTTTTCTTCTGAATTCAAGGCCGGTCTGGGGGCCGTTTTTTTCAAGGGTGCGGAACGTGATGCCCACTTTCTTAAATTTCCCGACCCTCCCTCGGACAACGCTCTTCAGGGGCTCTGGGTCCGAGGACGCCGACTGCAGTCCGGGGGCGCACCCGCCGTTTATGAAGACCTGGCCGCAAATGGTCTTTTGAATCCCGGCTGGAGAATGGATGTCTGGCGCCGGGCTTCCGAGCTCCGGTTGTTGAAAGGGCAATGGGATCAGGGGCTGAAGGATCTACGCCAGGCCCTGGTTCTGGCTTCGGAGGGGCAGGGACACTGGACCACCCGCCGCCGTCTGCGGCAGTGGAACGAGCAGGCCCTGGTCCTGGCCTTGGCCCAGAACAACCTGAGCATTGCCCATCAAATTCACGACCTGGGTCGGGAACATTTTCGAGACAAGGACCTGGAAGCCTTTGGGGAAGAAACTTCCCATTGGGCGCCCCGATTGGATGCGGCTGCCAGTATCACGCCTACCTCCTTCGAAGGAATTCCCGACCGGGCAAGGTCCCGGGTTGAAAGGGGGAAGGTGGCGGATCTGAAGCCCGTCGACGAACCCCGCCGCAATATGTTCCGCCGGGCGGCTGCCAAGCCATTGTGGGACCTCTGGATCCGTTGGGGAATCACTCTGGCCAATCCCGAAGCTGTTCAGGGTGTCACCAGGGAACGGGCGATCATTTACCGCGACTTGCTGGTCAGTTTGCAAACCGAGATCGACCCCGATTTGATCCTGGAAGGAGCCTTGGGAATCGTAGCGGCACGACTGGACGACAGTTCGGTATTCGACCGGCTACTCGCCCAGGCCTTCGACAGGGATGTGGGGCTGGCCAGCGGTTGGACAGTTCCTCCGGAGCCTTCGGTGGTTCCGGATCTATTGCCCCAATTACGCGGCAGCGAACTGGACAGACACGCCCTGCTGGGCTTCGCCCTGGCGGTGGGGGACATGCGCGGGATTCTGGCCGTGGCGGTGGAACTTGAGGGCAGGGGTTTGACTCCTGACGAAAAAAGACGTTTTCTTTACCCTCTTCCGGTGGAAGGGGCCATCTTCGACGCCATTGTCGCGGCCGGCAGCGACCCGGCTCTACTGCTGGCGGTGGCCCGCAACGAATCCCTGTTCGAACCTTCGATCCGCTCACGGGCCGGGGCTCTGGGCTGGATGCAGATCATGCCCTTCCACTACGATCAGCGGGGCGCCCTTTCGGGCCTTGGCAACTGGAGGCATCCCGGGGTCTCCATCCAGCGGGGCGACGGCCTGCTGCTGGAAAACAGCCGCCGATACGGGGGGAATCCCTACCAGGCGGTAGCCGCCTATAACGCCGGTCCCGAAGCCGCCTCCAGGTGGGAAAGGCAACTGGGGGGATCGCCGGACCGGGACATCTATCTGGCCTGGATCGGTTATCCCGAAACCCGGCACTATGTTGAAAAGGTCTTGATCGACCGCGAGATTTACGATTGGATCATTCGCGCCGAATCTTCAAGGTAGTTATCGGCGCGAAATCTCACGAAAACTCGCGAAACCTCATGAACGGAGCATGGCCATGGCCTCGGGCCTCACGGGCTGGATTTCGAAACTGTTCAGCAAACGGGAAAAGGACATCGCGCGCCTTCAGCCGACCGTTGAACGCATCAAGGAAAACCGGGAGCAATACCGGAACCTGGGCGACGATGAACTCCGCGCCAAGCGGGACGAGTTCAAGAAACGGTACGCCGAGGGGGAGTCCCTCGACGATATGCTGGTCGAGGCCTTCGGGGTGGTCTGGGAGGGCTGCCGTCGGCTGACCGAACGCAAGGCTTCCTGGGTTGTGTGGGGCCAGGACCAGGTCTGGGACATGGTTCCCTACGACGTGCAGCTCGTCGGCGGCATCGTCCTTCACGAGGGCAAGATTGCCGAAATGGCCACGGGTGAAGGCAAGACCCTGGTGGCCATCTTTCCCCTTTATCTCAATTCCATTCCCGAACGCGGCGCCCATCTGGTAACGGTCAACGATTACCTGGCCAAGCGTGACGCCCAGTGGATGGGCGGCGTCCTCGAATTCCTGGGCTGTTCGGTGGGATATATTCTCGGGCCGATGACCCCCGAGGAACGGCGCGAAGCCTATGGCTGCGACATCACCTACGGCACCAACAACGAATTTGGATTCGACTACCTGCGCGACAACATGGTCGTGCACGCTGATCACCTGGTGCACCGTGATTTCCACTTCGCCATCGTCGACGAGGTCGACTCCGTTCTCATCGACGAGGCCCGCACCCCGTTGATCATCAGCGGCGCCGTGGACAAATCCACGCATCAGTTCACCGAACTCAATCCCCGCGTGGTCACTGTGGTTCGCCAGCAGCTGAAAATCGTCAACAACTGGCTGAGTGACGTGGAACGGGTCATGCGCCCGGCCCTCAAGGGTGAGGATGTGGATATCGACGATGATACCGCCCTCAAACTCCTGCGCATCAGTCGCGGAGCGCCCAAGAATCCCCGCTTCCGCAAGCTGGCCCAGATTCCCGGCGTTCTCGAAACCGTCCAGCGCACCGAAGAAGCCTACATGCGCGACAAGGCCATGTGGGAAGCCGACGCCGATCTGCTCTACGTGGTCGAAGAAAAGAACAACCATGTGGATTTGACGGAAAAAGGACGCGAGGTTTTTGCCGGCGGCGATGCCGATTTTTTCGTTATGCCTGACCTGGCCGTTTCGGCGGGGGAGATCCAGGGGGACGATAACCTGGATCCTAAAGAAAAAGCCAAACGCCTGGCCACCGTGGAAAAACAATACGCTCTCAAGAATGAACTGATCAGCAACGTTGATCAGCTGCTGCGGGCCTACTCCCTGTATGAAAAGGATGTCGAATACGTCCTCCAGGAGGGCAAGGTCGTCATCGTCGATACCTTCACCGGTCGATTGCAGCCCGGCCGCCGGTTCAGCGACGGACTTCATCAGGCCCTGGAAGCCAAGGAAAACGTGGCCGTCCAGAAGGAAACCCAGACCCTGGCCACGGTCACGGTGCAGAACTTCTTCCGGAAATACGACAAGCTCTCGGGCATGACCGGTACCGCCGAAACCGAAGAGGGTGAATTCAGCGGAATCTATCAGCTGGACGTGGTCGTGATTCCGACCAACCGACCCATTGCCCGGGTCGATCTCGAAGACGTCATCTACAAGAGCAAGAAGGAAAAATACAAAGCCATCGTGGAAGAGGTGAACCGCCTGCACACTCTCGGGCTGCCGGTTCTGGTGGGTACGACGACCGTGGAAGTCAGCGAATTGTTGAGCCGTCTGCTGAAACTTCGCGGGATCAACCACAACGTCCTGAATGCCAAACACCACCAGTCCGAGGCGGAAATCGTGGCTGACGCTGGCCGCGTGGGGGCCGTCACCATCGCCACCAACATGGCCGGCCGCGGCACCGATATCAAACTGGCGCCTGAAATCATGGCCCTGCCCGAAAAATGGCCCTCCATGGGACTGGATCCCGAGATGTACTCCGGGCAGGCCACCGGACTTCAGATCATCGGCACCGAGCGCCACGAAAGCCGGCGGATCGACCGCCAGTTGCGCGGCCGCGCCGGCCGGCAGGGCGATCCCGGGCAGGCTATCTTCTTCCTGTCCCTCGAGGACGACCTCATGCGGTTGTTCAGCCCCGACCGGATCATCAAGGTCATGGACCGGCTGGGCGTGGAAGAGGGCGAGGTCATCACCCATTCCATGGTCACCAAGGCCATCGAAAAGGCCCAGGTCCGGGTGGAGACCCAGAACTACGAAATCCGCAAGCACCTGCTCCAGTACGACGACGTGGTCAACAAGCAGCGGGAAGTCATCTACTCCCTGCGCCGGGATGCCGTGGTCGGTACGGACCTGCGCGACCAGTTCCGGGACTTTCTGGAAAACGCCGTGGTCGGAATCCTGGCCGAAGGCGCGGATCGGGAGAATGCACCGGATTTCTGGGAAATGGACAAGATCGCCCTGCTCTATCAGGGCCTGGTTCTGGCTCCCTTGCCCCTGACCAAGGACGAACATCTGGATACCGGCTTTGAGGCCCTGGAGGAGAAGCTGGTTGATTTCGCAGTCCGGAAATACGAGGCCAAGGAAACCAATCTGGGTCCGGACCTGGCGCGGCAACTGGAAAAATTTGTCCTGCTGCAGGTCCTGGATGAACATTGGCGGGACCATCTCAACGAACTGATCATGTTGCGCAGCGGTATCGGCCTGCGGTCCTACGGCCAGCGGGACCCCCTGGTGGAGTACAAGGCCGAATCCTTCAACCTGTTCCAGTCCATGATGGACAATCTGGAAAGGTCCACCGTCAGCCTGTTTTTCCGGGCGGAACTGGCGCCGCCTCCCGAACGCAAGGAACCCGAACTGGATAAGCTGGAAGTCACCCACAAGGAAGTCTCCGCCTACCAGGAGGGACCCGCTCCGGCTGCCGCCCAGCAGGCTTCCGGACCGGCGTCTGAAGGCCCCACCGGGGCCCGTACGGTTCAGCGCGAGGCCCCCAAGGTGGGCCGCAACGACCCCTGTCCCTGCGGCAGCGGGAAAAAGTACAAGAAGTGCTGCGGGGCTGCCGGTTCCTAGGCCGTCCTGGGGCTCGGACTTGCCGTGCGGGGCAGGCCATGCTAGGTTTTGGCCGCCTCGGCGGTCGGTTGCCCCGGGAACGCCATTTAACGTGAAGGCAAGGAAAGCGATAAAACATGGATCCTGAAAGGGACAGACTGAAACACCTTTTGATCATTCTCCTGGAGGCCCTTTCCGGTTCGCCCGAAACCTTGCCGCCCATCACGACCCGTATCCAGGAGAAGGCCGAAGCCGCAGGGCTTGATGAAGGGGACGTCCACGGTCTTCTGGACTGGATCGAATCTCACTGGTTGAGCGACGACCGGCCCGGGTGGGATCGGGACCCCATGCCGGACGCCCCTTCTGAGAAGGCCTTTCGGCATTTCAGTGAGGCGGACACGGATTACCTGTCGCCCTCGGGGTTGGGTTTCCTGTTGAAATTGTTCAATGACCGGCAGATCAATCGGGCCCAGCTGGAGGCCCTGTTGCAATATTCTTCGTTCATCGCCCTGAGACCTTTGGAACCCTTCGAACTGGAGTCCGTTCTGGAGCAGGTCCTGTTCCGTCCGGACAGGCCGGGTATGACCGGTGGCGCCTCCGAAGGTTTTGAGAACATCCATTAGTAGCCCCGCACTCGGGAGCGACAACCGACCGGCCGCTGAATTCAGTTGCCGGGTTTTGCTTGGAAGGAACAATACTTGAAACTGATCATCGTTGAATCGCCCGCCAAGGCCCGTACCATTTCCCGGTTCCTTGGCGACGACTATGTCGTGACTTCCAGTTACGGACACATCAGGGACCTGCCGGGCTCGGCCAAGGAAATACCGGCCAAGTACAAGAAAGAGCCCTGGCGTCGTTACGGGGTCAACCTCGATGACGGCTACAAACCGATCTATGTGGTCTCGGCCGACAGCAAAAAGCAAGTGGCCGAACTCAAAAAATTGATGAAAAAAGCGGATGAAGTGCTACTCGCCACGGATGAGGACCGCGAGGGGGAGGCGATCAGCTGGCACCTTCTGGAAGTTCTGGACCCCAAGGTTCCCGTGCGCCGAATTTCCTTCCACGAGATCACCAAATCGGCCATCAACAAGGCCCTCGATAGTCCCCGCGATGTGGACATGAAACTCGTCCGTGCCCAGGAAGGCCGCCGCATCCTGGACCGTTTGTACGGATATTCCCTTTCCCCGGTCCTGTGGAAAAAGGTGCGGACCAAACTATCCGCCGGCCGGGTGCAGAGCGTGGCCGTGCGGCTGGTGGTGGAAAAGGAAGAAGAGCGGCAGAGTTTCCACGTGGCCAAGTACTGCGATATCGAAGCGGCCATGACCAGCGGGGATCTGGAATTCCCGGCCCGGCTGACGGAAGTCGACGGGGTCAAGCTGGCCGGCGGCAAGGATTTTGATCCCGATACCGGGGAACTCAAAGATCCGGGCAAAAGATTCCACCTCGGTGATGAACTCGCCTCCGAACTGGCCACGGGCGCCAAGGCCGGCGTTCCCTGGCGCGTGGCCCGGGTGTCCCGGAAGGAAACCACCCAGCGGCCTTCGCCCCCTTTCACCACTTCCACCCTGCAGCAGGCCGCAAGTGGTCGCCTGAAGATGTCGCCCCAACGGGTCATGCGGATAGCCCAGCGTCTGTACGAAGGCGTCGGAGCGGTTCGCGACGGTTTGATCACTTACATGAGGACCGATTCGCTGACTCTCAGTGAAAAATCCCTCGCTGATATGGAGAACCACGTCCGCGAAAATTTCGGCCCCGATTACACCAAGGGTCCCCGGCGATACAAGACCAAGGCCAAGGGGGCGCAGGAGGCCCACGAAGCGATCCGGCCGACCCACGTGGCCCGCACGCCCGAATCGGTGGCTGATCGTCTGGACAGCGAAGAATTGGCTGTTTACCGGTTGATCTGGAACCGGGCGGTAGCTTCGCAGATGGCCGACGCCAAGCTGGATAAAACCGCCGTCAATCTAGAGGCCGCTGCCGGCGCCCGCACTTTGATTTTTCGCGCCAACGGATCGGTGGTTCGTTTCCCCGGTTTCCTGAGGGTTTACGGAGACAAGGGCAAGGATTCCCTTCTCCCCGAATTTTCCGAGGGCAAGACGGTAGGGGGTCCCCAGCAGGACAGCAAGCCCGCTGTGGAAATCGGCGCCGTGGCAGCGCTGGCCCACGAGACCCAGCCGCCGGCACGCTTCACCGAAGCTTCCCTGATCAAGAAGCTGGAAGAAGAGGGCATCGGCCGCCCCTCAACCTATGCCTCGGTCATCACCACTATTCAGAGTCGTGAATACGTGGTCAAGAAATCCGGAGCCCTGCTGCCGACCTACATAGGAATCGCCGTGACCCACCTGTTGCGCGAGCACTTCAACAAATACGTGGACCTCAAGTTCACCGCCCGCATGGAGGAGGAGCTGGATCAGATCGCCTCCGGAGATATCGACTGGGTTGAATTCCTGGATTGTTTCTTTCGTGGCTGCAAGGGCGAGTCCGGGTTGGAGCAGGACATCGACCAGGAAATGGAACAGATCGAATTTCCCCGCATCAAGATCGGGGACGATCCTGGGACCGGAAAACCCATTGTTCTGCGGATCGGCCGTAACTACGTCTCGGTCCACGTCGAGGGTGAGGACGATCGCCGTGCCACCTTGCCGGTGGATCTCCTCATTGACGAGTTGACCACCGAAAAAGCCCTGGACCTCATCGTTCAACGCGACAAATCCCGCGAACCGATCGGGCAGCACCCGGATACCGGCCAGAACATCTACGCCTTGACCGGTCCCTTCGGGCCGTACCTGCAGCTGGGGGAGCAGGAGGGAGATTCCAAACCCAAGCGCATCAGTCTGGGGAAAAAGACCGACCCCTCGACGATCGATCTGGATTACGCCCTGCGACTACTGTCGTTGCCCCGGGAAATTGGCACGGATCCGGAAACCGGCAAACCCGTACGGGCCGGCCTGGGAAGATTCGGACCCTACGTGGAGCGGGCGCGCGTCTTCGCCAGTGTCCAGACGATCGACACGGTGTTCACCATCACCCTGGATGAAGCTCTGGAACGAATCCGGAACAAGAACAAACGGACGGTTCTGAAAGATCTGGGCCAGCACCCGGAGACGGGGGAGCCGCTTTCGGTCTGCAAGGGGCGGTATGGGCCCTACGTGACTGACGGAAAAGTCAACGCCACGATCGGCCGCGACAATGACCCGCAGGAAGTCACCGTCACGGAGGCCGTGTCCCTGCTCAAGGACGCAGCCCTCCGCAAAAAGACCTCCAAGAAAAAGACCGTGAAAAAGAAGGTCACCAAAAAGAAGTCCGCGAAAAAGAAAACGGCAGGCAAGAAAAAAACCGTCAAGAAAAAGACCAGCAAGAAGACGGTCAAAAAAGCACCGGCCCGGCCGGACAGTCCGGACGATTCCTGATGACCCCGGCCGAGCGGGCGACCGTCACGGTCGTCGGCGGTGGACTGGCCGGATGCGAAGCCGCCCTGCAGCTGGCCCGCTTCGGCATTGGGGTCCGTCTGGTGGAAATGCGGCCCGTCGTCCAGACGCCCGCCCATCGCAGTGACGGCCTCGCCGAAATCGTTTGCAGCAATTCCCTCAAAAGCACCGCGCCCGCTACGGCCTCCGGCCTGCTAAAAGACGAACTCGACCTCTTCGGCTGCCGTCTGCTGGACTGTGCCCGGGAAACCTCGGTCCCAGCCGGCGCCGCCCTGGCGGTGGATCGGGAAGAATTTTCCGGCCTGGTGAAAAGGCAAATCGACGCCCATCCACTGATCGAGATCACCCGGGAAGAAATAACCTGTCTTCCCTGCCGCGAAAACCATCATTGGCTGGTAGCCACCGGCCCCTTGACCAGCCATGAGCTGGTGGCCGAACTCGGCCGGATCACCGGCCGCCCGTCTCTTCATTTTTATGACGCCATTGCACCCACGGTGACCTTGGAATCCCTCGACCAGGATATTCTCTATCGGGCGGCCCGTTACGACAGGGGAGAGGCTGACTACCTCAACGCCGCCCTGGATCAGACCGAATACGAAGATTTTTACGCCGCCCTGATGAGCTCGGAAAAGGCCGCCATCCACACCTTCGATCGTGGGGAACTGTTCGATGGTTGCCAACCCCTTGAGGAGATCGCCGCTTCGGGACCCCAATCCCTGGCCTTCGGTCCGCTGCGTCCGGTAGGACTGCACGACCCGCGTACCGGCCAACGCCCTTTCGCCGTGGTCCAGTTGCGCCAGGAAAACCGGGCCGGCACCCTGTATGGCCTGGTTGGTTTCCAGACCCGTTTGAAATTCGGCGAACAAAAGCGCGTCTTCCGCATGATCCCCGGCCTGGTCCAGGCTGAATTTGTCCGCTACGGACAACTGCACCGGAATTTTTACCTGGACACCCCCCGTTGCTGCGCCCGCGACTATTCCCTGCGCGAACGGCCGGACGTGTGGGTCGCGGGGCAGATCACCGGCGTGGAGGGGTACGTCGAATCGATGCTTTCCGGTCTGGTGACGGCCTGGAAAATGGCCGCCCGCATCCATGGACTCGAGCTTCCCGGTCTACCTTTGGAGTCCATGACCGGATCCCTCCTGCGGGATTTTCTCTTCGATCAGACCACGGACAGGTTTTCCCCCATGAACGTGAACTTCGGTCTGCTCCCCGACCTGACCGGCCGTAGACTGGGCAAGCGGGAGCGCAAGCTGGCCAAATCCGAACGCGCCCTCGCCTCTCTTTCCCGGTGGCGCAGGCAGGATTCCGTGGCCCGCTTCCTTGCCGCGGCCCCGGGGTGATGGTACATTCGGCGCGACCGGAAGCAGACCCCCGACACGGACGTGGAGACGGTCATGACGGATAATCCTCTCCAACCCTATCTCGATTACCTGGAACTGGAACGGGGCATGAGTCCCCGGACCGTGGAAGCCTACGGGCGTGATGTCACGGGTTTTCTGGCCACGGCGGTCGCGTTCGGGATCCTCGACAATCCACCCGACAGCTCCCAGTGGAAAAAGTTGGATGGACAGCGGTCCATCATCAGGGGGCACCTGGCCGTTCTGCGCCGCCAGGAGCGGCGCCTGACGACCCTGGACCGCCATCTGGCAGGCATCCGTTCCTTCTATCGCTACCTTCAGACCACCGGCCTGGTGACCTCGGTTCCGGCCAACCTGACCGCGGGCAAAGGCGGCCGGGAAAGAAGGCTGCCCCGTGATTTGAACTTGGAAATGGCATCCCGGCTCATGGAAATGCCCACCGGGGCCACGCCGATAGGTCGGCGCGATCGGGCCCTTCTGGAAATGATCTACGGCCTGGGCCTGCGACTGGCGGAAGTGGTGGGCCTTGATCTGGGCGATCTCGACCTGGACACCGGACGCGTAAAAGTGCTGGGCAAGGGAAACAAGGAAAGAATCCTTCCTCTGGCCGGCTGTGCGGACCACGCCCTGAGGGATTACCTTGAACAAAGGCTGGAACCGGCTGTGTGGCAGGATCTTGTCGACGGCACGATTCGCGGTACCAGCGCCGTCAGCCCCGTATTCGAAGGCCGCCGCGGCCGGCGGATCGCCCACCGCACCGTCCAGGACCGAGTTCGTAAATACGCCACGGAACTGGCGGGACTGGCCGGGGTTTCTCCCCACACCCTGCGCCATTCATTCGCCACCCATCTGCTGGATGGCGGGGCGGGAATCAGGGTCGTCCAGGAACTTCTGGGGCACCGAAACCTCTCGACCACGCAGATCTACACCCATCTGGACCGGGGCAAACTGCGGGCTGGATTCACCGCGGCCCATCCTCGGGCCAAGAAAAAACCCGGGGACAAATAGGGGCTCACCGCCCCAAGGAGTGGACCATGAAATTGAGATCGACAACAGTCCTGGCCGTTGTTCGTGACGGCCGCGGGGCCATCGCCAGTGACGGACAGGTCACTCTGGGCAACACCGCCGTCAAGCATGGCGCCGTGAAGGTGCGCAAGCTTTTCGACGGGAAAGTTCTGGTAGGCTTTGCCGGCGGCGCGGCCGACGCGTTCACTCTTTTCGAAAAATTCGAGGGCTACCTGGAGCAATACCGGGGCCATCTGAAACGCGCCACCGTTGAGCTGGCTCGGGAATGGCGAAGTGACCGCATTCTGCGGAAACTCGAGGCCATGATGGTCGTGATGGACAAGAGCGACATCTTCGTCGTTTCCGGCAACGGCGACATCATCGAAAGTGACGACAACCTGACCGCCATTGGTTCGGGCGGACCTTACGCTCTCGCCGCCGGCCGGGCCCTGATGCAGAATACCGACCTGAGTGCGGCGGATATTTGCCGCAAATCCCTTCAGCTGGCCGGTGAAATCTGCATCTACACCAACACCCACATCACCATATTGGAACTTGATTCCGAAGGAAGTGACGAAGTTGAAGATCAAACAGATTGAGCACAAGCCCATGTGGACTTGTCCGGAAATAGTCGCCTTGCTGGACCGCTACATCATCGGCCAGGGGGACGCCAAAAAATCGGTGGCCATCGCTCTGCGCAACCGCTGGCGGCGAATGCAGCTTCCCGAAGAGATGCGCAACGAGGTCGTGCCCAACAACATCATCCTCATCGGTCCAACCGGTGTCGGCAAAACCGAGATCGCCCGACGACTGTCCCAGATCGCCGATCTGCCCTTCCTCAAGGTGGAAGCAACCAAGTTCACCGAGAAGGGTTATGTCGGCCGCGATGTGGATTCCATGGTGCGCGACCTGGTGGAAAACGCCATCTCCCTGGTTCGCCGCCGGGCCGAAGGGGCCTTTGCCGCGGAAATCGACCAGGCCGTCGAAAACAACCTTCTGGACATACTCTTTCCGCCGCTGGAGGGCATGGACAACGATCCCGATCGCGCCGCCCGCTGGGAAAGAAGCCGCGACAAGATTCG
>CBDUDB010000024.1:0-22597 GCA_965365795.1 uncultured bacterium
GTGGTGGTACGAGCGCGGTTTCCGGGACAAGAAGCGGATGGCCATGGACATGTAGTTTCCTTTGATGGCAAGGGCCCATATAGAAGGCCCCCGGACGTCCTCACCCAGACGGGCTGCGGATTGTCCGGGGGCCTTCTATATGGGCCCTTGTCACCAAAGGTGTTGTCTATCGCGATAAGGTGGAGGTGATGTCCTGAACCGACTGCCGGAGTGTCCCACCTGCGACCCATTCGTCCTTTTTTGGGCACGCCGGGCCCCGGGATGCCGGTGATTCCGGCAGCTGTCGGGAAACAATTTTCCCTTCGGCATGGCATTTCTGGGCTGATTGGGGGTAAAATCAGGGTACGCGGCGGTTTCGGGGCTCGTGGCACGGGCCTTGCCCTGTTAAAAGGGCCCCCTTTGGTTGTTTGGCCGCCAGCTGACTGGATTCTGGGAGATCATGAAAGGGATCAAGAACGAGATCATGAACCGACTTGCCGATAATTATCTGGTTTTCATCCCCAATCCAGGGACCGCCGGACGCTTTTTTCCCGGCATCCTGGCTTGTCTAGTGATCCTGGGTTTGTTGGCGACTCTGACCGCACCGACGGACGCCCGCATCGTCAAGGACGAGGAAGAGTCCTCCGGGAGTGATCCGCAGCAGGCCTTCAACCTGATCGCTACCGCCTGGCAGAATGGGGACCAGCAGGCCCTGGCCGATCTGGTACATGAAACCGGTCTCAAGGTAACCTCTGGAGCCACCGCCGACCGGGCTACTCATTACAGTCCCAGCCAGGCCTTCTACTATTTCAAGAACATGTTCCAGACCCACCGGACGCTTCTCTTTCAATTCGAAAAAACGCAGGACACCCCGGCCGCAGACAGGGTCCATGGGATGGCTGTCTGGAAAAGGCGCCGGCCCGATTCTGAACGGATCAAGGAATTGAAACTGGTCTGCGTGCTGGCCAGACAGGGCGACCAGTGGAGGCTGGTGGAGATCAACAAGATCAGGTAGGAGGCCGCCGAATGACCTGGCTGCGGGCCCGGGTTTTGTCAATCACCGGAGTTCTCTGTCTGGCTGGACAGGGGACTCTGTTGTATCTGGCGGGCACCGGAGCGGGAGCTCCCCGACTGCCCTGGCCGGCCCTGTTCCTGGCCCTGACCGCCTGGCAGATTTTTGTCCTGGTCCGATCCTGGCGAACCTCCTCATCCGTTGCCCGGCAAACCCCGACGGGCCTGGGGGTCCGGATTCTCGCCCTGCTGGCGGCGGTCGTTCTGCTGGGTGTGGGGCTGGGTTTTTTTTCCGCGCGCAACACCGGGGTCCTGCCGGCGGCCTTTCGTCCTGATCCCGCCCAAAACCTGACCGAGGCTCGTCAGGCTCTTCAAGGATTGATACCCGCCCTGGACCGATTTGATCGCCGGCTGATCAGCCGGTTCCCGGATTCCGAGGATTCCACAGGAAGCAGTCCGTCCAAAAATCCATCTCCCGGGGGGGACGGATTCCGCCTCCTTCAAGATCTGCCTGCGGTGTGGAAGGATGAATTTTCCTTCCCTGAATACCTTCCTCTGGTGGCCGTTCTCTGGGATGGCCCCGAAAGAATTGCCTGGACCGTGGGGGCCGAACCGATGGCCTTCCTGCCGGATCCCATCCCGCGCGACCGGGAGGGTGTCGGCCACAGAAGCCTGGTCCAAAACCGGGGCCGCTGGTTTCTGAGAGAAGTCGGTGCCATTTCCGACGGCCTGGTACTGGAAATCCAGATCCCTCTGGATTCAGGACCGCAGTCGGGTTTCCCCGCTCTGGTAACGGTGCAGGTTCTGGACGGGGAGTCGCTCCCCGCCCTGGTGGATGCCCAGGGTAATCCAGTGACTGACGTACATCTTTCGGAAAATCCACACGTGGGCACAGTCCGGTTGAAGCTGGCCGATGGTGAATTGTCGACAGGTTCGATTCGTGGTCGCGCCAGGTTGCTCCTGGCCGGATTGTTGAGCTGGTTCGTGGTCCTTGTCGCCGGCGCCTGGATTTTTGCCGGCCCCGTGGTTTTTCTGGCGGCCCTCTGGGTCGGCCGCGCCATGCTGGCCGTGGGAGAACTGCTGCGCTGGATTACCGCCGCCTTCCCTGACCAGACTTTCCCCGCGGATCCGGGTTCCTTATTCAGTCTTGTGGATCCCGCCTATTTCGCCACGCCATTTGCCTTCGGCTGGTTCGCCTCGGTGGCGGACGCCGTTTTGACATCCGGGGTGGTGGCCGTGACATCCTGGCGCCTGTTGCAGAGACTGGGGGTGGTCGCAGGGACGGATTTTTCCTCCGTGCGGTCCCCTTGGAAAATACCGGGTCTGGCCCAGGGGCCGGTGTTTGGCTTGCTGGTGGGCGGGGCCCTGCTCTGGTTACAGTTCTTTTCCCGTCTTCTGGCCGAAAATGCCAATGCCCGTCTGATCGGCACAGGGGTGTCTCTTTCTTCCTTGTCCTTCTGGGGGCTACAGATTTCCCTCATGCTGATGGCCTTCGGGCTGGCCGCCCTGCTGACGGGACTTCTGGCGCGCCGGTCGTGGCCGAACCGTGAGGAATTTTCCGGGTGGTTGGGCGGAGCTTTGGCGGCGGGCGCCGTGGCCTTTTTGATGGGACTGTTTCTTGAAGGAACCTGGTGGGTCAGCCGGATTCTGACCGTGGTCGTGGCGGTGGCCTTGTGGATCCTTTCTTCGGCCCTGTTGTCCCGCCCGCATTTTCTGCGCCGCTTCGCCTGGCCGGCGATCCTGCTGGTGACCGTGGTCTGGAATTACGCTTGCTTGCGGGAGGTCTATGACCAGGCGGAGCGGTCCTGGCTGGACCGCAAGGGAAATGTCATCACCCAGGCCGATCAGGAGTGGACCCGCATCCTGCTGGGTAGTGTGCTGGAGGAGATGCGGGAGCGGGACGCCGCCTCGGCCGTATCGTCGCCGGAGCGTTCCGCTGTATGGCGGGACGAACCCGCCTGGGCCCTGTGGAGGGATTCCGCCCTGCGGGATCTGGGTTATTCCTGCCTTGTCCAGATTGTCGACGACCAGGCCGATCAGGAAAGCCTGTTCGCCCAGGGATTCCTGCGGGGTTACCAGTATGAGATCGTCGCCCGTTCGCCCTGGGTGCGGATGGACGGAGAGCCGGTGGTCGATGAATGGGAAATGATTTTTCAGACCGAACGCCGGATCTATGCCGGCGGGGAAGAAGAGGTGGTGGCCGCGGAGGTCGGCCGGGCCTCTGGTCAGGGCTGGATTCGGGTGGAATTGCCGGTCCGGTCCTGGGGCATCGCCACGCTGATCAAGGAACTGGGAGGCGGTTCGAATTCGCGAACCAGCGGTTACCGGCCACGAGTGGAGGTGGACCGGCCCATCCTTCTGCTCAGGGCCGACGACACCGGCTGGTTGGAAGCCGGCCCTACCGGTTTCCCGGGTCCGCAGGCCGGTCCTCTGGTGGAGGATCTCCGTTCCGGCCGGTTTCCCCTGACGGAAATATCGGTCGCCGGCCGGACCTGGCTATGCCGGTGGAATGACCTGCCGCCCGGCGCCGCCCGGACTGCGGGTGAAGGTTTCCTGCTGGGATTGCGCCGCGCCAGTTTCCGGGAAAACCTCCTGGATCTTTCCCGGTTGATGCTGCTGAACCTGGTGCTGCTGTTCATCCTGTTCGCGTTGATTCAAATCCATCGCCGGGTCTTTCGAGCCCCCGGTTCGGTCAGCTCCGAAACCTGGCGGCCGGGGTTCCAGGAAAGATTCCTGGCGGGGTATCTGCTGCTGGGCCTGGTGTTGCTGCTGGTGATCGGAACCTCGGTGGACAAGGTGGGCTATGAACGGGTGCGGCGCGAAGCGAGGACCCAGACGCGGGCCGGTTTGGAATTGGCGGTGGAGCAGTTGCGCAATCTCCTGGTGGAGCAGGCCCGCTCTCTGGCCGGAAGCGAATACATTTTCGACCTGTTGGAAGGACAACTGACCGGCACCCGGCCGGTGGGCCCGGTGGATATGCGCCAGGGCATGGTCTTTGACGCGAACGGAAATCTGCTTCTGGATGAAACCCTCAGCGACCTTGACGACCTGCAGGCCCGCAGTTTGTTGAAGGCCGGCCGGGAATCGCCTCTGGTCATCGTCCGGGATGCCGGCGAGCTTTTTGTCGGGACGGTGATACCTCTGGACCTCGAGGGCTTCATCAATTTGTCCGACACCGGCGCGGCGGACGAACTCGGACATTCCGGTACCGCCAGCCAGGGATTTTTCTTCTACAGGCAGGTCATGGATGCGGGCCTGCTGGGTAGCCTGGCCGATCTCGTCGATGGACAGGCCATGGTTCGTTTTGACGGACTTCCGGTGCTCGCCAGTCAACCAGCGGCGCTGTTTTCCGGTGAAGCTCCCCTGCTGGCCGAGCCGGCGGCCATGGAGCCGTTACTGGATCACCCCAGCGGCAAAGGCGTGTTCGCGGCTCCTGGCCGGCCCTTTGCTTTCACCGGTGCCCAGCCTCTGCCGGCTTTCGCCCGGGATGCATCCGACCGGTTGCAGCTGCGGCGGATCCCCGCGATCCTGGCCCTTGAATTCCCCGACCGCGAGCGTGAGTACATGGCTCAGCGGCGGTCCACGGTGCTGTTTCTGGCCGGACTGGCCAATCTGATTCTTCTGACGGCGTTGGTTCTGGCCCTGCTCATGTCCTGGAACATTTTCCGCCCCTTGCGCCTGCTGGTGACGGCCACCCGCTCCCTGGCCCAGGGCGATTTCAGCGCCCCCTTGCCCGATCCCGGTGCCGATGAAATCGGCCGCCTGGCGGGGGCCTTTTCCCTCATGCGCAACGATCTTCAGACCGCCCGTGACGACCTGGCCGCCCGGGAACGTTTCCTGGCCACGGTTCTGGACCGCGTCACCGTAGGGGTGGCGGTCCTGGATACCGAAGGAAAAATCGTGACCCTCAATCCCGCCGGACGAGGCATCCTGGAACGGTGCCTGCCCGCCGTGGACGACCAGGAAGGTGTCACCTGGTTGCTGGCGGGATTCCGCCGGCTGGCCGCGGGGGCCGACAGGGTGGGTGGAGAGCTGGTCACCCAGGATGGTCGCCGGACCCTGAGGGGCGCCATGGCGCCGCTGGATCTGGCCGACGGCCCCACCGACACGATGCTTGTCTACGAGGATGTCACCGAGTTCCTGGACAACAAGAAGATGGCGATCAACGCCGAACTCGCCCGCCAGGTGGCGCATGAAATCAAGAATCCGCTGACGCCCATTCAGCTATCGGTCCAGTTGCTGGGCCAGGCCTGGCGGGACCAGCATCCTCAGCTGGATCGAATCGTTACCGAAACCGTGGACCGTGTGCTGAACCAGGTCACTTTGTTGCGGAGCATCGCGGGGGAATTCAGCTTGCTGGGGCGGCCGGGTGAACTCGAAACCGAGCCGGTCGACCTGGAGTCAATGGTCGGTGAAGTACTGGCCGGGTACGGTGCGCGCGGCGGTTTGGGTTGGACCGATGAAGACGCTGCGAGTGCGGCGGGTATTGCCGTTCCGGAGGTCGACCTGGAACCCGGACCGGTGCCGTTGGTGCTGGCTCATCGTGAATCGGTGCAGAAGATTCTCGGCAACCTCATGCAGAATTCCCTGGATGCCGCCCGTCCCGTCGAACAGCTGACCGTCCGGATTGCCTGGCGGCCTACCTGCGCCCAGGTCACCCTGATCTGGAAGGACAACGGGTCCGGTCTGCCCGCCGAGGTGGCCGATCGTCTGTTTGACCCGTATTTTTCCACCAAGAGCAAAGGCACCGGGCTTGGTCTGGCGATCTGCCGCAACCTGGCTGACCGCATGGGTGGGTCCATCACGCTTTCGAACCGCAGTGACGGGCCTGGGGCCATCGCGGAATTGACGTTACCCCGCAGCACCCCCGACGGCAACGTGGAAAGGGATTCCGGACTTTCATGATTGTTGAACCATCAGGGAAGAGGGCCCTCAGCTTGGCCCTGGTTATTCTGGTATCGGTGGCGATCCTGTCACCGGTGGCCGCGGCCCGGACCGCGACCGAACCCGAGGTCCGGATCGCCCGACTGCATTACGAAGGTGGAGGCGACTGGTACTGCGACCCCAGCAGTCTACCCAACTGGCTGGCCCAGTTCCAGAAACGGACCGGAATTCCCACCGCCGCAACGGACGTGGTGGTGACCCTGGACAGCGAGGATTTGTACAAATACCCCTTCCTCTATGTCTCGGGACACGGCCGGATCGCCCTGGACCCCACCGAACTGGTGGAATTGCGCCGCTATCTGGATGCCGGGGGGTTCCTGTACGTCGACGATAACTACGGCCTGGACCCGTCCTTCCGCGAAATGGTCGCCCAGCTGTTTCCCGACGATGAACTGGAACCGGTGGCCGGCAACCATCCTATCTATCATTCGTTTTATGAATTGCCGGGACTGCCGAAGATACATAGACACGATGGGGAACCCGCCCGCGGGTTCGGCGTTTTCAGGAATGGGCGACTGGTCCTGTTCTATTCCTATTCCGCCGATATTGGCGACGGGCTGGAGGATCCGGATGTGCACGGGGATCCGGCGGAAGTTCGCGAGGCCGCCACCAAAATGGCCGTCAATATTCTGATGTACGCCCTGACACATCCCTGAACCAGGCAAGACAACCATGGCAACCTTGAACTCAAACTCATCTTTTGGTAGCCGGCTTCAGCGTCTGCTGAGCCGCACGAGGTGGCGTGCGGCGCGCTACGGCCTGGCGCGCACGCTGGTTCTTGGCGGCGGATCCGTGTTGCTGGCGGCTTGGGCCGTGGGATCCGAAACCCGGCCGGCTGGATTCATTGCCTGGGGCCTTTCCCTTTCCCTGCTGGCGGTCCTGGTCCTGGTGGTCCGTCATTTCCTCGTCCAGCCCCTGAAACCCTGGCGCAGGGCCCGCAACCTGGTCCGGACCATCGAAGGGCAGGGTGATTTCGCCAATGTATTGGTTGCGGCAGAAGAGGCCGAACGTCTGCCCGCAAGGTGGGCAGGATCGAACCCGGTCAGGGCCGAACTGCGGCGCAGAATGTACCGGCGCGCCGAAGGTATCCTGGACGGCCTTACCGGTGATCGGGTGCTGGCCCTACCTCACGCCAGGGCCTGGGGTCTGGGTCTGGTGGGCGTGGTCGGTCTGGGATTCATTCTGTTTTTTTCAAGCCCGGCCGATCTTGGGCGGGGGCTGACCCGCTTGGCCAATCCCCGACCCGCCAAGGTCATGGTGCCGGAGGGGGGCCTGTACAGGCTGCGGGGTCAGGATTTTGTCATCGCGGGCCAGGAGATCGAATTGGCGGCCCTGGATTTCGCCGCCCTCGGTTTTTCCGAAGGATGGGACCGGGCGGTTGGTGAAATCCGTATCGGCAGCGGCGGTTGGCAGCGCCTGGAAACCAGGACGGAGCCTGTTTACGACGCCGAGGCCGGACTCCCTGTTCCCTACCGGAAATGGGCCACCGTTGTTCCGGAGGTGCGTGAGGATTTCACCTGGCGTTTCCGGCGTGGATCGATGGCCACGGAAGTTGGCCAGGTGTCGGTCATCCATCATCCCCTGATGACCGGGCTGTCCGCGCGAGTGATTCCCCCGGCCTACACCCGTCTACCCTCACGTGACATGGCCCGATTGCCAGCCTGGTTCGAAGTTCCCGCCGGCAGTGTCCTTGAACTGTCCGGGACCGTGAACCATGTCGCGGCTCGGGCCTGGCTGGTCACCGCCGCCAAGGACACCCTGAACCTGAACGTGGATTCTCTGGGGATTTCCGGTTCCCTGCGCATCGATGAATCGACGATCTTTTCGGTGAATCTGGAAGACGATTTTGGCCTGCACAACCTGACGCCCTTGCAGTACGAGGTCGCCGCCGCCGAAGATGCGATCCCGGCGGTGCGGTTGGAACGGGCCCACGACGATGGGATCCTGCCCCTTTCCGGGGAAGTCACACTTGAAGTGGAGGCGGCGGATGATTTTGGTCTCGCCGGGTTGGAACTTCTCGTGCGAACCGAACGTCGGGGACAGGTAGCAACTTCCGTTGGAAACCCGGATGGATGGGCCGGTGGCCGCATCTGGCCCCAGGATTCTGACCAATGGCTCACCATAACCACTGACGCAGGTCCTTTGCGGGTCAGACCCGGCGAACCCAGGGACAGCATGTCCGAGTTGAGGATCGGCCTTGTGCTCGAAATCCAGGCCGGCGACCTGGATCTGGTGTCCGGGGATGCGATGGAATTTGTCATCGAAGCGGTGGACAACAAAAGGCCCGGCCCGCCCGGCCGATCCCGTTCGCGCGTGGTCCGCCTGATGCTGCCTTCGGCCTCCGACGTATTGACCTCCCAGGCCGAGACCAGCGAGGAACGCCGCAGTGAACTGGAGGAGATGCGGAATCGCAGCCGCCAACTCGACGCCGACCTCGATCGCCTGACGCGTGAGTTGATGAAAAACCCGGTGCCGGACTGGGCGCGCCAGCAGGAAATGGAAGCGGCCATCGAGCGCCAAAAAACCCTCCAGGAAGAACTGGCCAGGGTGGCCCAGGAACTTCAGCAGGAACTGGAACAGCTGGCCGAAAGCCAGCTCACATCCGAGGCCCTGCAGAACAAGGCGGATGAGGTTTCCGAGCTGCTTTCCCAATCCGGAAGCGAGAAGCTGAACGATCTTCTGGACAAGATGGAAGAGGCGTCCGGCCAGGTATCCCCGGACGAGGTGGCCCGGGCCATGCAGGAAGTGGCCCGCAACCAAAAAGAAATGGCCCGCCGCCTGGACGCGGCCCTGGCCATGTTGAAACGCATGGCGCAGGAACAGGAACTCGAGGGGTTGGCCTCCCTGTTGGAAAAGATGATCCAGAAACAGCAGGAACTGGCCGACCTGAGCCGGCAACTGGAAGAGGAACAGGCCGCCAACGAAAACAAGTCCGAAGAGGGCCAGCAGAATTCTGAAAGCCAGGAGAATCAAGACGGTAAAGAGGGTCAGGACGGGCAGGAGAATCAGGAAGGACAGGAAGGACAAGAAAATCAGGAAGGGCAGGAGTCGGAATCCTCTGATTCGGAAAATCCGCCGGAAAATGGAGAAACCCCCACGGCCGAGGAACTGGCCCGCCGTCAGGAAGCCCTGAAAGAGGAGCTGGAGCAGCTGAAGGAAAAGCTGGAGCAGGCCCTGGAGGAATTGAAGAAAGAAAACGCCTCCAAGGACGAGAATTCCCCTCAGGACCAGATGGAAACCGCCCTTGAAGAAGCGCTCGAAAAGCTGGAGAAGCAGCAGAGCGAAAGCAAGATGAGCGAAGCTTCCGAACAGCTGATGCAAATGGATCCCGGCCAGGCGGCGCAGATGCAGGAGCAGGCTTTGCGTGATCTGGGCGCCTTGTACCATGTCATGCTGAAATCCATGGAAGCCATGCAGATGGCCATGAAGATGGAGCAGGTGTCCTCGCTGCGCGGATTGGCCGCCGACATGCTGGCCCTGTCCACCCGACAGGAAGAGATATCCGCTCTGATCCCGCCGGACCTGAGGGACTTGCGGACGCTGGAGTTGACCAGGGCCCAGCATCGGGTGCAAAAAGCGGCGGTGGGGGTCCGGGACAACCTTGCCTTGTTGATGGAGGAAGCCCCGAACCGCATCATCAAATTGCTCAAGAAAGTGGACGCCATCGTCGAGATGATGGGCCGCAGTTTGCGAGCCATGGAAGAAAACCGTTCGCAGATCGCCCGTAAAAATGCGCGCCAAAGCCTGGCGGCTTCCAACAATCTGGTGATCAGTCTTTTGACCGAGGCCCAGATGACCGGTGGCGGCGGCTCCGGTGGCAGCCCCATGCCTTCGATGGGTGAACAACTCAAGAAGATGGCGCAACAACAATCCGGATTAAACGGCGCCACCGACGAGTTGCGGCGCATGCTCGCCGATCGGGGCATGAGCCAGGAAATGCGTTCCCAGATGAAGAGGTTGGGCCAGGAGCAGGCGGGGCTGGCCGGCAAGATGGGCGAGCTGGCCGAAGAGGAAAGACAGGGCGAGCGGCCGGAGGGTGAAAGGGTTCTCGGGGATCTGGGGCAGCTGGGCCGCGACATGGAGTCGATCAGCCGGGAACTGGAGGACGGTCTGGTCAGCGAAGAAACGCTCATCCGCCAGGAACGGATTCTCAGTCGCATGCTGGACGCCAGGAATTCCGTGCGCCGCCGTGACTACACCACCCGTCGCGAAAGCAGAACGGCCAACCGTCTGTTCGATCCGCAGGAGGGCCGCGACGGCGGAACCGAGGATTCCACCGAGCAACCGTTCCGCCTGCGTTACCAACCCCTGGAAAAAGCTCCCCTGGAGTATCGCGATCTGGTTCGTCGCTACTTCACCGCACTGGATTCCCTGCGGGCTCTCGATGAGAGCCTGTTGCCCGATGCGGTACCTGGCGAGGAAGGGGACATGCCATGAGTGTTTCCCGGGTCCTGATACTCCTGTGGCTCCTGCTGATTTTTTCGGCGGGACAAGCAAGTGGCCAGACAACGCCTCGTAGCAAAAAGCTTCCGCCCGATCCCAAAGACAGGCTGGAAATCCCCCCCAATGTGCACCGGCCCCAGCTGCCGCCGAATCATGTTTCGATGCTTGATATGAGGAGGCGGTTGATCGAACTGGATCGCCTGCTGACCCTGGGCAGTACCAGCAGGGCCGAGTCGTTGCTGAAGGACCTGCAGCAGCACTCCGCTCTCGAAAGGGAACTGGTGACGCGCCGAATCAAGCTGGCCAAGCTCAAAGGTGATTTCCCCGAGGCCGTGCGCCTGTGCCAGGAAGCTTTGGCCGAGCAGGACATGAATCCCGGTCTGTGGCGATCGCTGGCCGAATCCCAGCTGGCGGTCGACCAGCCGGACAGCGCCCTGGAGTCCATCGGCCATTTCATCGCCACCAATCCCAACGGCCGTAGCGCCACCATGGTGGGCGTGGACCTGTTGCAGTCTGCGGGGCAACAAGCCATGGGCGTGGCCCTCATCGATTCCATGCGGGTCATCCTGGCCGAACCACGGCTGCTGGGTCGCCAACGCGCCGTCGGTCTGCTGCTGCTGGACCGTCAGGGCGAAGCCGCCGACGAGGTGTCCCTCGAAATGCGGTCCAACCCTTTCAACCTATCCTTGATGAGAACCGATCTTTTGGAGGGCCCTTATCGTCCCGCCGATCACCGCACTTTCCTGAAGCGTTTGACCAAACGGTCCGGTGAAAAGGGGTCCCAGGGGGCAGAGGCTTTGCTGGTGGCCAATCTTCTGGTGGCTACCGGTGAAGTTAACGCGGCGCTGGACCTTGTCGACCCCCTCCTGGCGCGACGGGGGGCGGTCATGTCCTTGCTGCAGAATTCGGGTCTGCTGGTCCGGGAGCTCGAAATGATGGGGGATTCCCCCCAGTTGCAGCCCTCGGTGGACTACCTGCTGGCGGTGCTCGAGCGTCTTTGCGGGCCGGCGAACCAGGACAAGGTCATGAAGCTGCGCGCCGCCGACCAGCTGGCCCAGGTCTGTGAAATCGCCCTGGAGGTCGGAGCTCTGGGCTCGGATCCCCACGCGGCGGCCGACCGGTTCGCCGATCTGTTGGCTCTGGTGCGCGAGGTCCATCCCACCAGTGAGTCCCTCTATTCTTCCCAGATTCGTCTGGCCGCCTTCACGCGGGATGTTCTGCACGATCCCACCGCAGCCGCGCGCCGCCTGGAGCGTCTGCTGTTGAATCTGAATCTGCCCACCAAGGGTGTGGCCCTGGTGCGCCTGACGCTGGGGGAATGTTATCTGGCGGCCGGGGACACCGCTCGCGGCCGGGTCGTCCTGGACAATCTGGGCCGTGATCCAGAATTCCGGCAGGCCGCCGGGCACGCGCATTTTCACCTGGCGCGGCTTGATCTGGCCCAGGGTCATTTCGGCATGTCCCGCGACCGTTTCGCCGTGGTGGCCCTGGACAATCCGGGCGCCCCCTACGCCAATGACGCGCTGGACCTGGGTCTGGCCATCGCCGAGGAGATGGAAAACCCGAGTGGGGGGCCATCCATCCTGACTCTCTATGCCCCCAGCGTTTATTTCGATCTTACCGCCCAGCCTGCCGAACGTCAGGCTGCCCTGGAAGATTTCGTGGCGCGGGCCGCCGCCCTGGTCGACCTGGAAGAACCCCAGCACCTGCTGGAAAGGGGTCGGTTCGAACTGGCGGTGCTCAACCGGGAGGCCGGCCGGCCGGAGCAGGCCTTGGCCTGGCTGGACCTGGTCGTGGCCGAACACCCGGATGGACGCTACCCGGCCCGGGCCCTGGAACTCAGGGGCGAGATCCTGCAGGAGGGCGGCCAACCCGTCGCCGCCCGCAACGCCTGGGAGCGACTGCTGTCACAATATCCCGAGTATCTCTTCATCGATGACGTCCGTGACGAATTGAGAACCCTGCCATGATGCGAATCCTGATCCTGATCAGCGTGCTGATGACGCTGCTGACTGCCGGTGCGGCCCGGGCCGAACGGTTCCTGCTGGTGCCCATGGACCTCGGCCAGGCCAACCATCTGAGGGCCTATGGGGTGGCCTTCCACAGCCTGCAGGCGAACGAAAAAGTTAACTGGCTGTTGAACTACCGCGGGGGCAGTTTCCTGATCAAGGACAACCAGCGCCTGCGGCTGGACGCCCGGTTGCTGGGCGTCAATTTTGAAGAGGTGGGGGACGCCGAGGTGGCCGCCATCCGCCAGATTGTGGCCCAGGAAAACATGGACGAGGTGCTGCTGGAAAAACCGCCCCGCATCGCCGTCTACAGCCCTCCCCACAACCAGCCCTGGGACGACGCGGTGACTCTGGCGTTGACCTACGCCGAAGTTCCCTATGACGTGATTTACGATGTGGAGGTCCTGTCAGGGGAGCTGAACGATTACGACTGGCTACATCTTCACCACGAGGATTTCACCGGCCAGTACGGGAAGTTCTACGCCAACTTCGGGCTGGAGCCCTGGTATCTGGAACAGAAACACTTCCACGAAGAACTGGCCAATCAACTGGGTTACGAAAATGTCTGGCAGCTGAAACACGCGGTGGCGGGAACGATCCAGGAGTACGTGGAAGGCGGCGGATTCCTGTTCGCCATGTGTTCGGCAACTGACACGATCGACATCGCCCTGGCCTGGCTGCAATCCGATATCGTGCCCGCGCCCTTCGACAACACGCCTTACGACCCGAACTACCGGGCCCAGGTCGACTTCTCCCAGACCTTCGCGTTCCAGGATTTCAAGTTGATGACCAATCCCATGGTGTACGAGTTCTCGGACCTGGACACCAGCAACTACGCCATGATGCGCGGCGCGATGGCCGACTACTTTACCCTGTTCGCGTTTGCGGCCAAGTACGACCCCGTGCCGGCCATGCTCACCCAGAACCATGTCAACGTGATCAACGGTTTTCTGGGGCAGACCACCGGGTATTGGCGGAAACACCTGAAGCGCTCGGTGACGGTGCTGGCCGCGGTCGAGGGCACCGAAGAGGTCAAGTATATCCACGGTAAACGCGGCATGGGGACCTGGACTTTTCTGGGGGGGCACGACCCTGAAGACTATCAACACCGGGTGGGGGATCCGCCGACGGATCTGGATCTTTACCGGACCTCGCCGGGGTACCGGTTGATCCTCAACAACATTTTGTTTCCGGCGGCGCGGAAGAAGCCCCAGAAGACCTAGGATATACCTCAACGACAGTGCCCGGCTCACCTCCTTCGGTGAGCCGGGCATATCCTCCGGCCAATCCCCCCGACAATTCCACCCATTGCGACTGGGGGCCAACCATGTTAAACTCAAAGGGTTATGGAATCTTCCAAGCCAAAAAAATTCGGGTCCTATGAAATCCTGGACGTGATCGCCGATGGAGGGATGGCGACGGTATATCGAGGGGTCCAACCTTCCCTCGACCGACCTGTCGCCATCAAGGTTCTTTCGCGACAACTGTCCGGCGATGAAGATGCGCAGATTCGCTTTCAGCGCGAAGCTCGGACTGTCGCCAAGCTCAGCCATGCCAACGTGATTCAGATCATCGATTATGGGGTGAGCGATGAGAGCTGCTTCATTGTCATGGAGTACGTGGACGGCCCCAGCCTGGACGCCGTGGTGGGCAAGCGCGGGATTCCCAAGATCTACCAGGCGGTGACCATAGGATTGCAGGTGGCCATCGGCCTGGAACACGCTCACGGCCGGGGCATCGTTCACCGCGACATCAAACCCGCCAATATTCTGCTCGACCGTGAGAGCGGCGACGTGAAAGTGACGGACTTCGGCATCGCCCGGCTGACCAGTCCCGATACCGAGGATCGCACCCTGACCCGGGCCAATGTGGCCATGGGTACGTTGGATTACATGTCCCCGGAGCAGCGCCGGCAGGGGGGCAAGGTAGATGAACGCACGGACATCTTCGCCTTCGGAGTGTTGATGTACGAAATGGTCTCGGGCCATACGCCGGTGGGCCGTTTTCGGGATCTTCACGAAGTGCGGGATGATACCCCGCCGGCCTTGAACGATCTGGTCCAGCGCTGCTTGCAGGAGGATCCGGAGGACCGCTACGCGTCGTTCACCGAAGTCATCGCCGAGCTGAAAAAGCTGTCGGAAAAGGAACTGGCCTACCGCGAAACCATCAGCCGCCTGCTGGATATGGTGGTCAAACTGCCCCGGAAGATCACCGGCCAGGTGGAGCAGACGGCCCGACCCGCCAGACGGCCCCTGCTGGCCATGGGGGCGGTGGCGGCGGCGGTTCTGCTGCTGATACTCGCCGTTTTTCTGGGGCCCAAGCTCGCGTCCGGCCCCTACCGGGATCAATTCTCAGCGGCGGAGGATCAGCTGGATGAGGATCAATTCGATCAGGCCCTGGATCAGTTGCGCGATATCCGCACCGCGGCTGGAAAGACAGGTGAATCCGGCGCGGCCGCCAAGGCTCAGTGGCGTATCGCCGAGATCCACGAAGAACGGGAGCACCTGCATCTCGCGGGGGTGGCCTTCGCCTACTACGCCGATACTTTTGGCGCCGAGGATACCGGACGCCTGAAAACGGCGTTGATGAAGGCGTCCCGATACAAGCTGGCCAGTGGGGATCCTGTTTCCGCCGTGCGTTTGCTGGACCGCTTGGCTGAAGAATCGGACCGGGTGGCCAAATCTGACGAGTACCACGAGCTGAGATCCGAAGCCCTGTTCCAGTCGGCCTACTATCTACAGGAGGAAGTCCGGCCGCCACGCAACGAAAGGCAACAACACTGGTCGAAGGTCGTCAACCAGTACCAGGTCCTGCTGTCCGATTATCCGGACAGCGGCCGGCGAGAAGAGGCCTACTGGCATCTGGCGGACTTGCTGGCGGATCGAAAAGAAGTTCGGGACTATGGGCGGGCCATTGAGAGGCTAAAGGAGATGGCGGCCGAGTTCCCGAACTCCGGATATCATCCTTTGCTGGCCGCCGCCCGGATTGCCCGGAAAAAGGTGAAGGATGTCAATCTGGCCCGTCGCCTATACCGGCAGTTCCTTGATCAACAGCCCAATTCCCCTCTGGTGTCCGAGGCCCGGAAAGAACTCGCCAACCTCTGAGGAGACCGCCTATGCCCGACTGGACAACCTTGATAATTGCCGGACTGGCGGCGGTCATTCTCCTGGTGGCGGTCAGTGTGGTGGCCTGGCTTCTGGGCCGAAGGTCCTGGTTCGCCAAATGGATCCGGGGGCCGCTGCAGGGCGTGGCCCTGGCCTCTTCCGTATGGGTGTTCTGCCGATTGGGCGATCTGGAAAGTGCCGAACCCTTTGCCCAGGCCCTGGTCGCCGCCGCCATCGTCGGGGGCGCGGCCTATTTCGCTTTCTCCTTCGGGCTGACGGTCTTCTTCAGCCGCCAACGCGATGTCCACCTGCCCCCACTGTTGCGCAGCGTTCTGGTGGGTCTCGTCTTCATCGCGGCGTTTCTGCTGGCGTTGAAAGTCACCGTCCCCGATTTTTCGCTGGCGCCGTTCCTGGTGGCCTCGGGTGTCCTGTCCCTGGTCATCGGTCTGGCCTTCCAGGATGTTCTGTCGAATTTCATATCGGGGGTGACTTTGAGCATCGAGAGGCCCCTGCGCAAGGACGACTGGGTGGAAGTGGGCGGTCAGGAAGGAAAGGTGGTCGAGATCACCTGGCGGTCCACCAAGATCCTGACCCGCAGCAACGACTTTGTCGTTGTGCCCAATCGCAAACTCGCGGAAAACTATCTGACGAATTTTTCCATGCCCACGCGGCTGCATCGTGAGATTGTGTATTACGGCCTGCCTTACACGGCTCTGCCCACGGTGGTGGAAGAACTGCTGCTGGAGGCTTCGGTGCGGGCGACCGGGGTCTTGAGTCGCCCCCGACCCTCGGTGGCCCTGGTCAAGTTCGATGAATATTCCATCATATACCGGCTGGCTTTTTACGTGGATCGCTATACAGAATTATGGGAGACCACCGGCAATCTCAATCGGGAGATCTACTTCGCCCTGCAGCGACACGGGGTGGAGATTCCCTTCCCCATCCGCACGGTGAACAATAGACCCGCTGCCACCGGGCCGGAAACCTGGAAGGAAAACTACCGGCACAGGCTACAGGTCCTGGAAGGACAGAATCAGGGTGATCGGATTCCCCTGGTCGGGACCGATCTGGTGGTCGGCCGAGGACCGGAATGCCAGATCGACCTGGGTGATCCCATCAGCAGCAAGCAGCACGCACGAATCAGGCAGGTCGCGGGGAAAATCCTGTGTGAGGATCTGGACAGCAAACACGGCACGCTGGTCAACGGCCGGCCTGTACAAGCCGCCTGGCTTCGAAGCGGAGACGAGATCACCATCGGCAAAACGGTGCTGCGGTTCGAGGAGATTGTTCTGGGATAGATCCCCCTGGGCTGCGCCCCTAAGGTTCCAACACTGAAAAAGCCCCGGGCATTTCGCTCGGGGCTTTTTTCGTTTGGTCTTTGGTTGGCTATAACTCCTAGAAGAAGAAACCCGCCGAAAAACCAGGCGAGAACAGGCCGATCCGGCTGTAGTTCGTGGTATGGAAAAGCTGAAAGGGGAAAACCCGGAGTCCAAAGTCGAGACCCTCCGTGGCATGGGCTTTGTATTCGGCGTAAATCCCGAACATGATCGTTGATTGTCCCTTGTTCTGGATCACCACCGCGTCGGTTTCCAGGTTGAATTGCAGGCCAAACCCCAGCTCACCATAGGTCAATTCGAAGGGGTAATAGGCGCCGCCGATCTGGAGCATGAACTGGGTCTGACTTTCACCGGCACGCAGATTGAATCCGAACTCGACCGATGCCTGGCTGAAATCAAGGATTCCCAAAGGCATGATGCTGGTCTTTCCCAGAAGACCATCGTTGATCCGGGTAATGCTGGCGCCAACACCGAAACGCATGTCGTTGCCTGAACTTGCCGCTTGAACGGTTGTTGCCGTGGTCACCAATCCAAACCCAACCATGAGAGCAACCAGCATAAATACTTTTTTGCGCTGCATGAATGAGACCTCCTAACAAAAAGTGTTATAAGCCAGTTGGAACGATCGGGTGACAATAGACGGATTGTCCAAGCCCGTCGAGGGAAATCTGGTTTTTGGCTGTGGATATTCTGATCGGGGGTTTGATAGGGGAGGCTGGACCATTTTGTGAATTTTATTGACTAATGGCCCATCTCACGGTAGCCTTTTTCAAAATATTGGGGTAAGTTACTTTGTGTATCAGGGATGGAGGATAATCAGGACTTTCACTGTCGATTTGTCCTTAAGGCTCAGAGGAACGGAACCCGGCAAAACGCCTCAAGATCTGGGAGGCCGTTTTTTTGGTTTCGTCCCGAGTTGTGGATAGCTTTTCTTAACAGGAGGATGACTCATGAAGCGAACGACTTGTCTGGCCTTGGCAATCATCCTGACGACGGCGATCTGCCCGGTGTTCGCCCAGGCGGCAACCGGGGAAAGGTCCGCTCTTCAAGTGGATCTTGGGCTGGGGTTCACCAGCGGCATTGATTCAAAAAAGGCCCTGGAAATCGATAATGTTGAAGAGTCCGCCGGCGCCACGCTGCGTTTTGGCCTGACCTACCAGTTGCCTCTCATGGAGAACTTTTTCCTGAATCCCACCTTTCAGATGGCGACTTACACCGAGGAAATCGATTTTGGTGGGGCGCAAGTCCAGATAGATAACCAGGTCGTCAACCTGAATTCCATTAAAACGAAGACGACCCAGATTAACTTTGGCGTGAAACCGACCTATTATTTCAAGCCGGCCTCGGCCAAATTCCGCCCCTTCGGTGGCCTGGGCCTCAAGTTGAACATCAACAGCTTCGGGGATCTCGAATTTTCCACCCGGCAAGGAGATGGAACCGGCGAAGCTCCCGAGGGTAAAACGGGCTTGGCCATTGGACCCATGGTGGGCTTTGACTACCTGGTTTCCGAGAACATGGGTATTCCCTTCCTCTTGCAGTACGATCTGTTGACAGCCGAGCACATGACCAGCGTGTTCCTGATCTCAACCGGTTTGATTTTCTACTTCTAGTTCTGGATGACCCGGCGGTGGTCAGGGGCCGTCGCCGGGCTTTTTCTCTGTCGAAAGCGATCTCCTATGAAGCGCCAGATGAGCCTGTTGACAGTCCTTCTCCTGTTGCTGGTGAGTTCTACCGCCGCCTGGGCTGAACCCCAAACAGGTAAGGAACTGATGCGCCTGGTTCGCGAAAAGAACGACAGCAAATCCCAGATCTCCCAGGTCTCCATGAAACTGGTCGACAAGAAGGGCCGGACCCAGGATCGCAAGCTGGTCATCTTCGCCGAGCAGGTTGGCGAAACCGAGAACACGTTGACCCGTTTTGTGGAACCCAGGCGGGTCAAAGGCATTGGTTTTCTGGTGGTCAATGAAAACGAAAAACTGAAGCGCTACCTGTACACTCCAGCGGATAAGAAAACCAGACGTGTACCCGAAGGTGACAACAAAAAGAGTTTTCAGGGCACCGATTTCACCTACTACGACCTGAGCCCGCACGACGTGGAATCTGACAACTACAAGCCACTGCGAAGCGAATCGTACGGCGGCAAGGAATGCTGGGTGTGCACGTCGATGCCCCAGGGGGATAGTGAGATCTACAGCAAGGTGGTGCAGTGGATTCGCAAGGACATCTACTTGCCCGTGAAGATGGAGTTCTATGATCCCAAGGGTGATCTGTTGAAAATATCCACCGCCGAAGACCTTAAAAAAATCGATGGTTTCTGGACACCCATGACCAGTGTCATGAACAATGTTCAAATCGACCATAAAACCGTCATGACGATCGAAAAGGTTCAGTACAACAAGAAACTGCCTCCCAACCTGTTCTCCAAAACCAGTCTTGAGAAGGGGCAATAGCGATCGGTTTTTGAACATGAGTCGAGCCTTTTTTGACGGTATCTACAGGGGTCGCTGGATTATTGTGGTCGCGACCCTTGCGATTGCGGCGGCTCTGGTGCCCTATCTGGATGACATCCGCTTCGATTCCTCGAGTCAGGGTTCCGTCCCGCGCAACGATCCCAACCAGGCTTACTTCAATGACATAAAGTCGGATTTCGGCAACGACCAGGTGGCGATGGTCGTCCTGCTGAGTCACGATGAGCTGGGGGTATTCAACTCCGGAACCTTGACCAAGATCACCGAATTGACCGATACAATTGCCGCGTTGGAGGGTGTGGACAACGTGGTCAGCCTCACCAACTCGACCTTCCTGTCGGGCATGGGCGGGGAGGAGTTGACCAACGATCTGATCATTCCGGGGATACCCGCCGACGCCGAGGCCGCGCGCAACTTGCGCCGGGATGTCCTGGCCAACCGGATTTTCCATAAATCGCTGGTTTCGGAGGACGGCAGTGCCGCCTCCATCAACGTCTTTCTGGCCAACCAGCCGGACAGTCTGCTGCTCGCCAGCGGGTTGGACGACAAGATAAATGGATTGGTGGCCGAAGCCTGGGGGCCGGAAGAGGTTTACTACGCCGGCCTCATCCACACCCGAATGGAGATCAACAAAACCATGCACCGGGATCTGGGCCGATTCGTGCCCATGTCCTTCGTGTTGATTTTAGTGATCCTGTTGGTGGCTTTCCGCAGCCTGCCTGGGGTATTGATCCCGGCCTTGACCATCCTGATCGCCCTGGTCTGGACCTTCGGCCTGATCGGCTTGCTGGGTATTTCCATCAGTCTGACCACCACCATTATTCCGCCCCTGCTGATCGCTCTGGCTAGCTCCATGACCATCCACATCATCTCGGCCTATCGCGCGCACGCCGCCACCACGACCGACAAACGGGAAGTCGTGGTCGGTGCTTTCAGTGAACTGGCCTCGCCCTTGATCACCGCCGCCTTGACCACCGCGGTGGGTTTCGGGTCGTTGATCATCAGTCCGATTCCCAACACCCAAAAGGTGGGCATCTTCGCCGTGGTCGGCATTCTGTTCGCCATCTGGGTCAGTTTCACCTTCGCTCCGGCCGTATTGTCGATTCTGCCCCTTCCCAAGTCACGGCAGGCCCGCCCCGCAGGCGATGGTTTCATGGCCCGACTGCTCGAATCGCTTATCAGATTCAATCTGCACCGGCGAGTGTTGATTCTGACTGTCGCGGGCGCCGTGCTGGTTCTATCTGTGGTTGGCATGATGCGCATCAAGGTCGATACCGACTTTTTATCCTACTTCAAGGAAGACTCCGATGTTCGCCGGTCGGCCGACATCATTGGTGAGAACCTGGCCGGTGTGTCGACTTTTTATGTCATCGCCTCGGCCGATTCCACCGACGTGATGCGTGAAGGCGATGTGCTGCAGGGAATAGAAAAACTACAGCGGTATATGGAGGCTCAGCCCAGCATCGACAAGGCCACGAGCATGGTAAACATCATCCAGCTCTGGCATCAGGCCATGTCGGCGGACCACCCCGATTCGTTCAAGGTGCCCGCCTCCCAGTCGGACCTGGACGCGGCGGTATTTCTGACCGTGGACCAGGAAGAGCCGCGGGTGCGGGCTCACTACGTGGTGGAGGATTACAGCTCCATGTCGGTATTCGCCCGCTCGCAGCTGGTTTCCACCACGGAACTGGCCGAGACCCTCGCCGATGTCGAAACCTATGCCCGCCAGGTGCTGCCGCCTTTTGTGGAGGTCCAGGCGACGGGGACCGTGGTGATCTTCGCCAAGATGATCGATGCCGTGATAAACGGGCAACGCAACTCGCTATTGCTGGCCTTCGGACTGATCTTCGTGATCATGGCCTTTCTCTTCCGTTCGGTGCGGGTGGGCTTGATCTCCATGATCTCCAACATCGTGCCGATCTTCGTCATCTTCGGCATCATGGGCTGGTTCGGCATCGCGCTTAACCTGGGCACGAGCATCGTTGCCTCCATATCCCTTGGTATCGCCGTGGACGATACGATTCATTTCTTGATGAATTACCGGCGCGCCTTATCCGAGGGAAAAAGCCGGCCGGATGCATCGGCCACCGCCCTTCGCCATGTCGGCCAACCGGTAATTTTTACCAGCCTGGCCCTGGCCCTGGGTTTCAGTGTGATCTGCTTCTCCAATTTTGGCATGCTGTTCGCGGTGGGGCTGCTTTCTGCGATCACCATGATCACCTGCCTGATTTCAGATCTTTTCCTGACCACCGCCTTGACCCTGACTTTCGACTTCTCCAAAAATCTCAAAACCCCATCGTCCAGCGATGGTTCTTCCCCGAAAACGGAGGGTTTGCCATGAGGATAATTTGGATTGCCAGTGATGTCCTGCGCTGGAACGATCTGGGTAGGACTTGTTTGATATTGACTCTCCTGGCGGGAACCATGTTCGGGGGTTTTGTCCAGGCCGAGGAACTGGATCCAGGGGACCGCGGATCAAGTGTCCTGCAACTGCAGAATCAGCTGGCGGAGCTTGGTTACGATGTGGGCCTGGTTGACGGGGTCTTTGGGGGCCGGACGCGTGCCGCAGTGCGCAAATTTCAGATCGACAATGAATTGTCGCCGACCGGTAAAGTGAATCAACTGACCTGGGAGATGATCTTCGTCGGCGGCCGGTCTGGGCCAACCAGGGCCGAGGAGCTGGCAGAGGAACCGGGAGTTCAAGACGAAACGGACCTGGATAGTGATTTCGATTTCTCGGAGTGGGGCCTTGATGAGGGCGGCACTTCCATGGAAATCGGCGGACATATTCAAACGGGCTACGGCAGCAAATTCTCCGATTCGGATGTGCGTTTCCCCATCTTTGTCTATATCGATGAGAACACCAACGGGTTTGACGGCGTGGAAGCCACCGAAAATACCACCTATCAGCAGAATTTCCTCGAGCTATGGTGGAAAGCCCAGTTTGCGGGAAACGTCAGCGCTTTTGCTGCTTTTGATCTGGCCTACTTCAGCGGTCCAGAACGTCCCTTCACCGATGATCTCCAGCTGGAGATCGACGAGGCCTATGTAACCTACACCGGGGAAGAGATCAGCTGGACTGCAGGTAAGGAAAAGATCAACTGGGGCGTCATGGATGTGATCTCGCCGTTTAATATTCTGAACTCAGCCAACTTTCTGGACCCTTTCGTGAATACAGGCCTTCATGATCAGCGCGGGCAGTGGGGTTTGCACTTCAACTGGGACAAGGTCGATAGTCACCGCCTCGAGGTATTTTTCGTGCCAATCTGGAACCGGTCCGTGGTGCCGCAGGCGGTCACCGG
>CBDUDB010000025.1:0-22375 GCA_965365795.1 uncultured bacterium
GGGCGAATCGGCAGCCCCGATCCTGCACGATACCTGGCTTCTCGCCTCCCGGGAGGAGCGCATGGAGGGCGAGGACACCTTTCACGGATTCAGCGGCAAGGGCACGCGGGGTCGAATAGACTGGATCCTGACCACCGACCATTTCCTGGGAGTGGATTCGGGGATAGATAAAATGCAGGATAACGGGCGTTCCCCCTCTGACCATTTTCCGGTCTGGGCCACGTTCCGGACGCCATTGAAGGAGCGCCCGGATGGGTCGCGAGATTGAACGAAAGTACCTGGTGACTGATGATGCCTGGAGGGCGGAAGCTGTCGATATCAGCCGCATCCTAATCCTGGATGTGGTACTTGTAGTGGGGGCGGGTCATCGGTGAGTTGACGATGGCAGGTGTTCACCTGGTTTATCAGGTTTTCTCCTGGTTTATTTTGTCCGGCACAAGAAGCGGGCCTAGGCCACCAGCGAGGCCCCTCAAATCAGGACTGATGATATCCAATGGTGAAAAATGTTGGGAGTGTTTTTTCGGATGAATTCCCAGTTGTGGTTGTTCAACATTGCATACAACGGGGTGTGGCATTCCATACCTGATATTCATCAGCCCATGTTGTCGTTGATTGCCGGAAATCCCGCAAAAACTTTTTATTAAACAACTTACCTGGTAAAAAAAGAGGGTTGATTGCCGGGCACGAGTAATGTAACTGTTGTTGTCTTGAGGGAAGGAATCGTGTCATTAGGGAAGTGATTCTATAGGACGGAATTGTCATCCCACATCGATCGGAACTCGGGAGAGGAATCATGAATTCCACCGCCATCAACCATAACAATTTGTACCGTTTCCCCTGGACTCTGGCCGACAATTCCCTCTCCTGGCTAGAACCGACCTCCGAGTGCAATCTCAAGTGCGACGGGTGTTATCGGGAGAATGTCAAGGGCGCCCATAAATCACTGGACGAGGTGAAAGCCGAGCTGGACGTTTTCCAGTCCCAGAGGAAATCCGACTGCATTTCCATCGCGGGTGGTGACCCTCTTCTGTACCCGGATATCCTTGAGCTCGTGGCGGAAATCAAACGCCGGGGCTGGAAGCCCATCCTCAACACCAACGGCAAGGCCTTGACCAAAGAACTGTTGAGGGATCTCAAAACAGCGGGCCTCTTCGGCTTCACCTTCCATGTCGACAGCGGCCAGGGCCGCCCCGGCAAGTGGGACGGCATGAATGAAATCGAACTCAACGAGTTGCGGTTGTATTTTGCGGAGATGGTCGCCGAGATCGGCGGGATCGCCTGTTCCTTCAACGCCACGATCTACCAGGAAAATCTCCAGTTCGTGCCAGCTTTGATCAAGTGGGCTCAGGATCACATGGACATCGTCCAGACCATGGTCTTCATCTGCTTCCGCCATATCGTACCGGATATGCCGTTCAAGTGGATGGCCGGGGATCGTGAGGTGCGACGAGGCGAGGTGCTCTACAACTCCGATCAAAAGCGGATCGTCACCATCGGGTCGCAGGAACTGTTGGCCAAGGCCAGGGAAGAGGTGGATCCCGATTTCATGCCCTCGGCCTACCTGAACGGTACCGTGGATCCGGCCTCCCTGAAGTGGTTAATGACCCAGCGCATCGGCAACAAAAAACGGATCCACGGCTACACTGGCCCCAAATTCGCGGAACTGGCCATGAGTCTTTACCATTTGAAGACCGGGCGCTACCTGTCATATGTTTCTCCGGATTCCAGCAGGCATGGACGCCGGGCCATGTTGCTATTCTCGCTCCTGGACCCGAGCACCAGGAAGGCCTTTGGTAAGTGGATCGGGTCGGCCCTGCGCAATCCCTTCCGGATTTTCGAACGGTCTTATTTGCAGACCATCTTGTTCATTCAGCCAGTGGACTTCATGCCCAATGGTGACCAGAGTATGTGTGACGGCTGTCCCGACATAACTGTTTTCGACGGCAAGCTGGTGTGGTCGTGCCGCATGGAAGAGGTCAAGGAATTCGGGACCTTCCTGCGCACCATTCCGGTGGCCGAAGAAAAGAAGATGGAGATGAAGTATTGATTTTCAGGGGGGTGTTCCTAGTGGTCCTGGCCGTTCTGGTGGCGGTATTTGCAGCGGTGGCCGTACCCCCGGGCCATGACCCGATCGACACCACCGTGATGAGCTTCAACATCCGTTACGGCGGCGCCGACGACGGCCCCAACAGCTGGCCATTCCGGCGGGAGCTGGTTTTTCAGACGATCGCTTTGCATGAGCCGGCGGTGTTCGGGGTTCAGGAGTGTCTGTGGTTTCAGGGTGAAGAATTGCGCTCCGCCTTTCCCGACTACCGGATGACCGGCACCGGCCGCGACGACGGCCAACAGGCGGGGGAGATGTGCGCCATCTTTACCCGCAACGATCACTTCCAGGTGCTGGACCAGGGAACGTTCTGGCTCAGCGAATCCCCCGAGGTCGTCGGCAGCAAGGGATGGGATGCCGCCCTGCCGCGCATAGCGACCTGGGTGCGCCTGCACGACAGGTGCTGTGAACCGGATACTCTTTTCGTTTTTAACACCCACTTTGATCACATTGGCGAAACCGCCCGGGAAAAGAGCGGGCAGTTGTTGCGGATGCGTATCGGGGCGATCGCCGGAAATCACCCGGTGATTCTGATGGGTGATTTTAACGATCCAGCAGCCCCAACCAGCCCCTCATATCGGGCGCTGATGGCCGAGGGCGAATCGGCAGCCCCGATCCTGCACGATACCTGGCTTCTCGCCTCCCGAGAGCAGCGGATGCAGGGCGAGGACACCTTCCACGGGTTCAGTGGCCAGGGTACGCGCGGTCGTATCGACTGGATCCTGGTAACCGACCACTTCCTGGGTGTTGATTCGGGGATTGATAGAAAGCAGGATAAGGGGCGTTACCCCTCAGATCATTTTCCGGTCTGGGCCACGTTCAAGTCCCCATGCTTGGAAACTGTTATCCGCCCCCGCCCCTGAGAGACCTTTGGAATTCCTCCCACGGTCTGTCGGCTCCGGGGAAACGGTCCTTGAAACTGTCCCCGTTTTCCAGGTTCAACACGCCCCGGGGGCACACGGCGGAACAGACCCCGCATCCCACGCACGAAGCCCGGACGATGTTCGCGCCACGCTGGGCGTAGGAGCGGACGTCGATACCCATCTCACAATAGGTCGTACAATTTCCACAGGAGATGCACTGGTCACCGTTGGTGGTGATCCGGAATCGGGACAGGTAACGCTGGAATATTCCCAGGATGGCGGCCATCGGGCAAAAGAACCGGCACCAGATGCGGCTACCCCACACCGGATACGCCGCCACGCCGACCAGGCCAGCCAGAATCGAGGCCACCACGAAGCCATAGGCTTTCTTGAAGTGGAACGCCGCCGACCCCAGAAGCCCGCCGCCAGCAGCGTCGTTGATCCACAGCAGCACCGTTCCCAGAGTGACGATGACCAGAACAGTATGGATGGACCAGCGTTCGAATTTCCAGGCGGCCGTGCTGGAATTGGAGAGATGCCGGAACGGGTCTCCGGCCGTTTCGGCCAGACCGCCGCATCCACAAACCCAGGAGCAGTACCAGCGTTTGCCGAAGAAATAGGTGAGGATAGGTGTGGCCAAAAAAGTGGCCGTGGCGCCCCAGACGACCATGAAGGTGCCCAGGCCGCCGGGGTGCTGGATGAGATTCCGGATCTCACCGGGGTAGAGATATTTGGGCTGGAGGGGCCAGAAGTAACTGAAATAGAAATCGGGCTGGTTCAACAGCCGCAGCCACGACGGCAGCAGAAAGGCCACCAAAAGCTGGAAGAACATCAGGGACAGGGTGCGGATCATTTGATAGCGGCTGTGACGGTACCGCAGGATCATACGCACGCCCATCAGAAGCACGGCGACGGTGTAGATCCAACCGTACAGAAACCAGTGGTCCGCCGGTGCGTGACGAAGCAATTGGCTCAAGGGATCGGTCAGCCTGGTGACTCCCTCCAGGTACTGGGGCCACCAGTAATAGGCGATGTAAAAGGCCGTAATAAATATCCCCAAGAACCAGGCCGGCCATTTGCGGTTCTGAACCCCGAGCTGATAAGTGCCGTGATTCTTGATCCCGGCCAGAGTGCCGCGATAGGTATCGATGACCCAACCCAGGGACCCGACCGTCAGCAAACCGAAAGTCAAGCCGAAGGCCTGCCATCCGGTGCCCACTGTTTGGCCCACTGCCGCCAGGAAGAACATGAGCAGTCCTGTTGAAAAAACCAGAATGGACACCCTGCGCACCAAGCCGGGACCGTGCGGATCGTTGCGGGCGGCCGACGAAAACACACCACCGGAGCTGGCCGCGTCAGTCGTGTAACTCATCGCAGTTGCTCCTTCAAACTGGTGGTTATTTCCTTTTCAAAACGGAGATAGAACTCAGGGTCGAAAACGGCCTCCCGCAGATGATCGAACACGTAGGTGGGCGACCGTTCTTCGGCAATCCAGCGTTGGCAAACCCGTTGACGGAAGCGAATTCCCATGGCGTTGACGCCGACGACCTTGCCTTGATCGAGCACCAGGCGAAAAGCGTGGCGGCGATCAGCGTGCTGCCAGTACAAGCCTCGCTCGGGGCCGGGGTCGAGTCCTGCCAGGGCCCCGGGAACCTGCCCGTAGGTGTGCCATTCGAGATCGAAGAACTTGGCCGAATTGAACCAGATGCCGCGGTCGTAATGGACGTCTTGGCCGGCCATGTTTTGCCCAACGACTTCACCGTGCATCTTCCCCGTGTACCACAACTGCTCGATGCGATTTCGGTCTTCTTCGGGAGTTACGATTTCGGCGCAATCACCGGCGGCAAAAACATCAGCTACCTGCGTGCGAAAACCGAAGTCCACCAGAACCCCCCGGCCGACGGGAATATCCGACCCCGCCAGGGCGGAAAGGTTGGGACTGACGCCCGCCGTCAAGCCTACCAATTGGCAAGAGATCCGTTCCCCCTCACCGGTTACCACAGCGCAAGCGCGGCCGTGACCGTCGTCGACGATTTCCTTCAATTCGGTTTCCAACCGCAGATCTATGCCGTTCTCACGGATCACTTCGTTGATCAGCGCGGACTCCTCGCTGGGAAGGATGTTGTTCCAATAGGATTTTTCCCGAGCGAGGATGGTGACCTTGAGGCCTCGGGAGTGCATCATTTCGGCCAATTCGACGCCAATCAAGCCGCCTCCGACAATGACGCCGTGTTTGATCCGTGAAGATTGTTCTTCAAGTCCGGCAAGGTCCTGAAGATTGTAAAGGCCCTGAACACCATCGAGATCCTGGCCGGGCCAGCCGAACATGTTGGACTGCGAACCAGTGGCGATCAACAACTTGTCGAATTCCAGCGGCGCATCTTCTTCCAGCAGAACCGCCTGTCCAGCGGTGTCGATCCCGGTAACCCTGGCCCGCTTCAGACCAATGTTGCGCTGAATCCAGAAATCCGGTCCATAGGGCTGGGTATCGGCCAAACGCATGTGCCCCATGTAGATGTACATGAGCGCGGTCCGCGAGAAAAATTGGTCGGATTCTGCCGAGACGATGGTGATGTCCCAATCGGGTTGGAGATCCCGGATCGTCAGAGCCGCTGTCACACCTGTGATTCCGTTACCGATGACCACGACTTTCAATGCGGTTCTCCTTCTTGACTGGAGGGTTTGTCAAAACAAGGATTATCAAGGATTGCCGGCGGCTTCGATGAACGATACTCCCAGCACAAGCTGGTCATCATTTGGTACAACACCACCACGGAATCGGTCAACACCTTCGATGACTGCGTCGATATGTTCTTTCACCGGCAAACGCGAATGTTCATGCACCAATCCCTGAAGTCGAGCGATATCCAGCTGCTTTCCCTGGGCATCCTCGGCTTCCGTGATTCCATCGGTGTACAGGATCAACCGGTCACCCGGTTCGTAGGGGACGGTGAACATCGAACACTCCTTCACCAACTCCTCGGAAATCCCGATGAAGGTATTCCTCGATTCCAGGAGTTGGACGGTATCCTGGACTTTCGAATACAGCAGGACGGGCGGGTGACCAAAACCGGCATAGGTGAGGGAGTGTGTATTCAGGTCCAGAAAAAGGCAGAAAAAGGAAACAAACAGATGGGTCTCGCCGAAAAATTCGAAAAAGAAACTGTTGAGACTCTCACCCATTTGACATGGGTGGTCGATGGTGGACGCCTGATTGAGAACAAAGCTGTTGATCCGGCCTGCCAGAAGCGCGGCGGCAAACCCGTGTCCTGAAACATCACTCACGCAGGCAACGACTTTGGTGTCGCTCTGGAAAAACACGGAAGCGTAGTCCCCGCCCACCCCGATCATGGGTAGGTGTCGGCAAGCCACTTCCAGGTCTCCCCGGCGTTCGTTCCTGGGGATCATGCTGCGATGAACGCGTTCCGCCAATTCCAGATCGGCGTCGAATTCTTCTTGGTACTGCCTCGTCAATGGTAGCGAATTCAATACGATCTCGTTTCATGAGTCATGATGATCTGAGGTCGGGCCTTCAGAGGTTAGTGTCGCCGAAGGCCACTTTGTTACCGTTTTTCGCCATCGGGGCCTGGGGTTTCGTTCAAAGACCAATCGTACGACATGAAACTGATCTCCGGCTTTCCTGCAGGCAGTGGGCCGGTACGGTAGCGCCGGATGAATTCAAGAACCGAACTTCCGTTTTCCGTGAAATCCTCACCATACCAATCAAATATCTTGGTCAACTCAAGTGTGTCCCCTGTCACGCGCACCCACCGGTCGTGGTTCATGGCCACGATGCAAGCGGCGTCGAGTTGAACCGAGAGCTGGTCGGGCACAAAAGCTTCCCGGCCCAGGGGCGGGCAACCCACCGAGGCGCAGTTGAGGGCGAAGTGGATCCGGGGATCACCGAAACCTGGCCGGATGATGTCGTTTTCGATGTTGTTCAGGTTGAGGTCGCGATCGCCGACGGTCACCAGCTCCCGTTTCCAGGGCGAGGTCTTCAAGAATCCGCCCAGGTCCTTGATGCTGTCTAAAGGATAGTTGTCCAGGATCAGGCGCAGGGTGACGGCGTTGTACAGGTTGATCCAGTAGGCCAGAGCGTGGTCGGCCGGCCATTCCGCGGGATCCAGCGCCGACAGTTGATCGACGTAGCGGCCAAGGGCGGCCTTGTCTTCGGCATGGGCGGCCCAGGCGGCGTAGTTGACCAGGTTGTCCCGCACATAGGTATCGAGCAGGCGGCTGAAGTCGACATGCAGAGCAGCGGCTTGATCGGGTGTCGCGGTGGCCGAGCATCCGGCCGGAAAGGAGGCCACCAGCAGGATCAGCAACGGAATCAGAATTTGGTTACGGAAGGTCATCATGGGGATTCTCCTGTTTCGGGGTAGTACGCCACAGTACCACGGACGGCTGCAATGTCCCGCCCGTGACCGGATGCAGAATTCGAGGAAGGGTATTTCGGAATTCCAGCCGACCGTCAGGCTGGTCGTTGACCACCCTGGGGGACAAGGCGAGCAGGGGTTCCTGTGGGGCCTCACGGACCAGGTCTGTCCAGGTGCCGTTGAATATTTTGTCGTCGAAAATGGCCACCCGGGTTGCGGGGTCGCCAAGATACCAGTGCAACTGGCAAGCGAGTCCGTAGTCACCGGCGACAATCCAGGTCACCGGCGCGGTCGCGCCCAGAACATCGCACCAGCCGGACTTGATCTCGGCCGCGAAAGCCGAACGGTCCTCAAATTCACGCAGGTGATCGCCCCAGGTGCCGCTGGTCGAGACCGACTTTTCCCTCAGGCCCGCGTGTGTGGAGTAGGTGGCCCATCCGGGAGCCAGACCGCGGGCGATCACCTCGTTTTCCAGACGGCTGATCAAATCGGGCCTGGTCAAAAGGGCGGTCTGTCCGAGGCTGCAGAGAAAAGCCGTGACCAGACCGCCGACGGCGAACCTCTTGAAGCCAGGCGATACCTGTGGCCGCGGCAGTTCCACCGGCCACAGCAGGACCACGGCCGGCAGCACCCAGTTGCCCTTGAACTGGCCTCGCAGAAGTATCGCAGCCAAAAAAACCGCCAGAAGAATGCCGGCGGCGGCCAGACTGGCCCGTGCTTCTGATTGCCGCGCATCAGCTGGGCAAACGCGAAGGATGCGCCAGCGTTGGTGAGCCCCCAGCCAGGACCAGCCCACCAGCAGGGGGCCGCCCAGAAAAAGCAGGGAGCCACCCATGGCCAGGACGCGGTCATACCAGGGGAGGTCACCGGAAAGGCGCCCGAAGTCGGCCATGCCCGCGACCAGGGCCGGATCCAGGGTCATGGCCAGGCCCGCAGCCACGGAAACCAGCACCAGACGTGACGCCCACAACTGCCGGGTCCCGATGCCCTCCATATGGCCGGCGAGCCACCACATTACCGGCAGGAAAAGGACACCCGTGGGTTTGGCCAGAACCGCGGTCACCGCGGCCATGGTGGCCCACCACAGGCGGTTGTGCTGCACGGCCAGAATCAGACCCAGAAGGGAGGCGAAAAGGAAATTGTCGGGGTGCAAAACGGAGGAAGCAAATCCCTGCCAGGGGCTGAAGGCCAGGGCCATTGCACCCAGCCAGCGCAAGGCCGGCGGGGTTCCGTTCGTGGCCAGGCGCCGGTCGTTGAGGGCGACCACCAGAAATCCCAGCACCAGGACCGGCATGCGCAAGGTCCAGAGCGAGTGACCCCCAAATAACTCGGCCAACCGCACCGACACCTGCAAAAGAGGTGCGTACGCAGGCTCCGGATGATGCGCCCAGTAGTGGTACGCCGCTTCATCCCGGCCGGGGCCCGGCAGTAGCCACAACGGCAAGCGAAGGCCCAGAACGGCCAGGACGCATAATCCTAGGGCCAAGCGGGTGGGCCAATGGTTGCGGCGCCAGGCAAAAAGGGCTCGCATTTCCGAAGAAACGGTCACCAAGTTGAATCCTTCCCTCGTTGAACAGCTATTGGCAGAGTGTATGAAAGGATGGCCACATGGCCAGCGGCGAATCGGATATTTGACCGAGCGCATGTTCCGCGGGCGGCTCTTTTGAATTCTCCTATACTGAATCAAACTCATTCCCGACCAGAATGGATGCGGTTGTTGATCCACTCCCAGGCCAGCAACCCGTAGAACGGCAGGTACTGGATCCAGCGCACCCATGCCGCTTCGCGCCAGATCCCGTGCAAGTGATGGGCGATGACCACCTGGTCGGCCACCGGCAGCAGAACCATCAGGCCGAGTAACGACGGCCAGGGACGCAGCACCAGCAAAGGCAATGCGCTGACCAGATACCAGGGGAAGAGGGTCGTCGTGAAAATCACGAACACGACGTAGGCGCCGATGGCGCGCGCCAGAAAATCACGGCCCCGCCAGGTGACCGCCAGGAGGCCTGATCCAGTCAAGATCCCCGCGATCAGATGAGCCGGCTTTTTGGGCAGCAGGCTTTCCAGGCCCGGTGCGACACTCCCGTTGAAAGACCAGTCGGTTGCCATCAACCAGGTGGAGCTGAACAGCTTGCCGCCGGCTTGCCAGAACGGAAGGTAGGCCACCACGACAGCCAGCCCGAAAACCGCCAGCAGGCGCATGGCCTGTCGCAGACCGAATTCCCTCAAGATGGCCGGTAAGATCAACAATGGCAGTGGCTTGATCAGACAGGCGAGCGCCAGCCAAAGTCCGGTCCGGGCGGCCTGTCCCGCCAGGACCGCGCTGACCAGCAAGGCCACAAAGGGCAGGGTCAGCAGGTCCAGGTGGCCGGGCAGGTATCCCTGGCATACCAGCAACGGGGACCAGATCATCATCAGTAGCCAGACCACCGACCGTTTCCTGCGGCCCAATTCCCGAGCCAGGATGACCCAGGTCAGGATTTCGGCGGCCAGGTTGAGCCATTGCAGTCCACGCAGGTTTCCGGGGCTGAGTATGTATCCCACGGTGAACAGGCCTTCGGCCATCGGCGGGTAGCAGGTGCGGTTCCAGGGGTGGTTGATGCGTTCGTCCACCGGGTCGACCCACAGCCGGGCCACCGCGGGATCATCGGGGGAGTAGAGGTAGGGATTCACGCCGTGGGCGATGGCCTTGCCGTCCCAGTGGTACCGCGCCGCGTCGTCGCTCAACTCCTTGGTGGCCGGAAGGACGGCCAGCCGCATGGCGATCCCCAGCAAGACGGCGACCACCAGCCAGCGTCGACCCACCGGGACGTCGCGCCAGACCCAGACCGCGGCCAGGAGCAGAATTCCCCCGACCACCTCGTAAGTCACGGTCAGACGGACCCACTGCTGATAACTGCCGCGCTCCAGGCCGATGACCACCGCTCCGGTGAGCAGCACCAGGGCGGTCACAACCAGCAGCACCCACCGCCGGATCATGAGGAGTGGCGAGTGGGCCGGGGCAGGCTGCGGTTGTGGCCGTGCAGCATCGAGATGATGCCGACCGAGGTGAAACCCACCGCTTGCACCAACAGGAGGAGCCCACTACCGGGTCCGGCGGTGACCATAAACGAAGCGCAGGCGACCAGGGCCCAAAGGCCCAGGAAGAGTTCGAACAGATACAGACGGCTCAGGGGTGGGCGATAGCCGCTGTTGCTGCCGGCGCAGGCGTCGGCGCACTTTTCGGCATTTCCCAAGGTCTGACCTTCAGCCTGCGCTCCCAGCTTGGGAGTCCGCACGAACTCGCCCCCCTTGAGGCCAAGCAACGCCCGCGCCACGGCCAGGCTGTTGTTGGCGGCCAGTCCGATGCCGATGCCCACCAGCAGGGGCATCAACAACATCGCTCGCATCCACCGGCCCGTGGTCAGGGCCTGGGAAACGATGTAGAGGGTGCTGGGACCAAAGAGGGCGACCAGCATCACCGCCACCAGGGGCAGGGTCAGGGAATCAGCAAAGGTCACCCCGCGGGCCAGAACCAGGGGCAGGACCAGCAGGGTCAAAATCAGGATCAAGGGATGAATCAGGTAGTGGGTCAGGTGCAAGGTAGCCTGGATTTTCTTGAACACCCCGATGTCGGAGCGGGACAAGACTTTGGGCAGGATCTTCATCGCGCACTGGATGGAACCGGTAGCCCAGCGCCGCTGCTGCGCTTTCAGGGCGTTGATGTCCGTGGGCAATTCCGCCGGAGTGACGCAGTCCACCAGATACCGGGGCCTCCAGCCGCGGAGCATGGCACGATAACTGAGATCCAGATCTTCGGTCAGGGTATCGGCTTTCCAACCCCCGGCATCGGCGATGGCGGCGGTCCGCCAAACTCCCGCGGTGCCGTTGAAGTTGAAAAACAGGCCGCCCCAGCAGCGGGCGGCTTGCTCGATGACAAAGTGACCGTCGATGCCGATGCTCTGCAGCTCGGTCAGCAGGGAAAAGCCGCGGTTGCGGTGGCCCCAGCGTGTCTGCACGAAACAACAGCGGGGATCCCTCACCAGAAAGGGAACCGTGTTGCGCAAAAAATCCGGTGGCGGCACGAAATCGGCATCAAAGATGGCCAAGAATTCCCCTTTGGCCACCTGCATTCCTGCGGCCAAAGCCCCGGCCTTGAACCCTGTCCGGTGCTCCCGCCGGATGTGCCGAATGTCGTGTCCGGCGGCCCTGAGCTGAGCTACCAGCTCGGCAACCAGAGTGGTGGTTTCGTCCGTGGAATCGTCCAGGACCTGGATTTCGTGACGGTCCGGTGGGTAGTCGATGGCGCAGGCGGCGCGCAGCAGACGCGCGACCACGTTTTTTTCATTGTAAATCGGCAACTGGGTCGTTACCCGGGGCAGTGAGGAACCGGTCAGGTTGAATTCCGTGCGGATTTCCCGGTCCTTCTGTGCCTGCCGCCGGCGTCGGGGCAGCATCAGGCCGACCATGACGTAGGCGTTCAGGCCATAGACGAGCAACCCGATCGAGGCGGCGAGGTATATTACCAATAATAGCTGCAGCAATCGCTCTGTGATCATGGTTCCATTCAGTTCCGGGGTGGAAGGAGAGTCGGTGGCACGCGGGCCAGATCCGCCGGACGATCGATGTCCGCCAGGGTCGCGATTTCTTCCCAGGTCAAACCGGCTTTTTCGAGCCGGTCCCGGGTCCGGGCCAGAACATGCCCGCTACCCCAGGGAATACGGCGGAATAAAACCGGCTGCGGCTGCCGCATCCCGATCAGATAGTAACCACCATCGACCGCCGGGCCCAGGACGACGTCTTTTCCCTTCAGCACATCAAAAGCGGTGACCAGGGTATCGACGGTCAGGTCGGGGCAATCGGAACCAATCAGTACCATCGGAGCGGCCGCCTTGTCCAGTGCGGCAGACATTCGCGCACCCAGATCACCCTCGGCCTGGGGGCGGAAGCACAGATCCGCGCCCAGCCAAACGCGCATGGGGTCCAGGTTTCCTGTGTGGTGAATCTCCAGGTTCAAGGCCAGGTTCCGGGCCGCCTGCCTTGCCTTGACCAGCGTGTGTTCCACGAGAGCACGGTGCAGGTCGGCCGCACCGTCCGGCCCCAGGCTGACGATCAGGCGTGTCTTGGTGCGACCGGGTTCCGGAAAGCGCGCGAACAGGATCAAGGTGCCGGACATGCTCCCGCCTCCCCACCGAGCCGCTCACCGGGCTCGGGCTTTGGCCATCAATTCTTTTGTCTTCGCTTCGAAGACATAACCCAGAATACGTTTCCCGGCACGAACAGAGCCGAGGATCGTACCACTCACCTTGCTTTGTCCCGCCTGCCTATTGCGATAGGTGACGGGTATTTCGGTCACCCGGATACCCGCCTGGGCGGCCTTGACCTGCATTTCGATGGTCCAGCCATAGTCGGGGTCGCACATTCCGAGGCGATCGAAAGTGGGGCGCCGCAAGGCGCGGAAAGGACCCAGGTCGGTGTACCGCACACCCCACAAGAGGCGCACGAGGGAGCAAGTGAGAGTATTGCCGAATACCTGGGCGGGCGTCAGGGAACCGGCTTCGGCCTGGGCGTTGAGCCGCGAGCCGATCACGATCTCGGTATCTCCGTCGAGCAAGGTCTTCAATAGAAGAGAGAGTTCCGCGGGATCGTCGCTGCCGTCGGCGTCCAGGAAAACCAGAATATCGGCTTCAGGAACGGCGGCAATGGCCTTGAGACAGGCGCTGCCGTAGCCGCGGCGTTCTTCCCGCACGACCTTGGCGCCCGCGGCGGTCGCGATCTCAGCCGTGCCGTCCCGGGAGCCGTTGTCCCCGACCACCACCCAGTCCGCGATTCCCCGATCGATTTGACGGAGGACCCCGCCAATGACTTCGGCCTCGTCAAGGGCGGGCATGATGACCGCGACAGTGTGACTCTGGAACACGGTTTCTCCGCTCTAGTCAGCCAGGGCGCCGCCGCAGGAGCTGCCTGAACCGGCAGTGCAGCCGTAGCAGTGGCGGGCGGTGCGGATTTGTCGCTGGGCGAAATGATCGGGATCGAAATCCCCGATGTGGGCCTTGCCTTCGCTGCCGATGGCGAGCATCTGATTGAAATCACAATCATAGACGCCGCCTTCCCAGCCCACGGAAATGGTGTTGCGGCACATGAGGCCACCGATGGTCGCGGGGTTGAAAGCCGCCAGCAGGGTTTCGGAATACTCCTGCAGGTTCCCCGTTTCCTGCAGCCATTCCAGATACCGGGAGATGGGCATGTTGTTCAGGGTGATCAGTTTATCGAATCGGATGGTGTGCAAGCGCTCCAACTCGCGCCGCCACTCCTTTTCCATGGAGCACTGATCTCCGGCCAGAAAAGCGCCGGCGGGATTGGACACCAGGGTCAGCCGCAGGTTCGGATCGCCCTGTCCATAGCCCACCTCGTTGAGACGGCGCAGGGCGGTCAGGGATTTTTCGAAGGTGCCGTCGCCACGCTGCGCGTCGGTGTTGCGCATACGGTAGTGCGGCAGGGAGCAGACAATTTCCACGCCACGGGAGGCCAACCACTCGGGCAGGTGGGTATATCCCGATGCCAGCAGAATGGTCAGGTTGCAGCGATCCAGAATATGCTTGCCGCGAGCCACGAGTTCATCCACCAGATAGCCGAAGTGGGGATTCATCTCGGGAGCGCCGCCCGTCAGATCGACGGTGTGGACCTGTGTCTGGTCCAGGGCCGTCAGGCAGGCGTCAATCGTCGTGCGATCCATGATCTCACTCTGCCGGTCCGGACCCGCGTCCACGTGACAGTGGCGGCAAGACATGTTGCACAGCTTGCCCAGATTGATCTGGAAGATCTCCAGCGCAGCCGGCCGCAATTCAGGGCAGCCGTTGTTGGCGAGAGTGACGTCGAATTCGGCCCGGCTGCCGTCGGGATTGACCAGGGGCAATTCCTCAAGGACCTGCAACTGGTTAAGTGGACTGGCCAGGAACGATTGGCGTCGCACCAGCGACAGGACCCTGCGGGGACCAGGTACTACATCGAAGTCTTCGCCTAGGATTGATTTTTCCGCGCGCAATATCGAAACCGGCCTTTCGGAAAATGGGAGATATCTGGAAATTACATTCCGGATTTCTTGACGTGTTCGAGCATCTGCAATCCATGAACCAGGGAGGCTCCCCCCCGAATGGCGCAGGCCACGTGTACGGCCTCAGTCATCTGGTCAAGGTCGGCGCCGTGCTGCTGGGCACCCGAGGTGTAGGCGTCAATACAGTAGGGACATTGGACCGTATGGGCCACCGCCAGGGCGATCAGGGCTTTTTCCCTCTTGGAAAGAGCCCCCTCCTGAAATACGGAATCGTAGTAGGCGAAAAACTTGTCGGCCATCGGCTGATTGCCTTCGGCGATTTCCGCGAATTTCTTGAGGTGCTGGGAATCGTAATAATTCGACACGCTGAACCCACTTTTTGGAGGCCTGAAGTATTCAATCCAGTAAAGGAACGATGCAAGAAGGAGTCAATAGGTTAGTTTTCCGTATCGGGAGCGAATATGGTAACGTGTTGGGGCTGGCTCAAACCCGAGGAGACGCCATGTCACCACGAAATCCCTACAAGCGAAAGGCCGGCCGGCCGAAGCCGGAGCGCTTGCCCACCCGCGAAGAGATCGCCAAGGGTGTCCGTGAACTCAAGGGCAAGGAGTCGCCCGATTTCAACTATCGGGAGCGGTCGCTGGAACTGCATGGGATGATCTGCGCCAAGTGCGCCCGCGAATTTACTGAAAAGGATCGCCACCAGTTGACCGTCCATCACATCGACGGCAACGACAAGAATAATCCCGCCAATGGGTCGAACTGGGAGAATCTCTGCATCTACTGTCACGAGGCGGAGCACAGCCGGGGGCGGCTGGGGGATTATCTTACCGGGGACGACTAGTCGTCCGATTTTTTCCACAGGCGGTTTGTTGCTGCGATGATATTTACGGTCTGCTCGGGGGTGAGGGTGCAGAACGGGGAGTTTTTGTCCGTCGTGTCCCTATTTTCCACCACCAATACCGATGCGCCCCTGGTCAGGGTGTGGTTGTGCCAGGTTCCCTTTTTCACGTTGTAAATTTTTAGCGGTTCCATATCCACGGGGTGAATAGTGCCGGGGTCTTCCTTGCCGTCGCCTATGAACAGGATGCAGCGGCCCTTCAACAGGACAAAAACCTCGTCGGTTTCATCGTGGCGTTGCATGTTGGTCAGATTATGGGGAAGGAGGTGGTCGATGAAGTTCAGGACGGCTACCTTCCAGGTTTGGAAGTTAACCAGGGAATGGAATGCTGGTTCTTTGTGGGTGAGGATTTCCAGCAAGGATGGATCTAGGGACATTCGAGTCGGCTCCTTCGAGGTGATTGGTAATTTTGGGGATGCTAGCACAGGAGGTGGGTGGGATTAAAGTGAAGGGTGAATTGTGCCGCCTTCCAAAATTTCCCACCACAACCACCAAGTTGATATATCTTGTGGTCGTAGAACCATATATGGCTCAATCTTATTCAAACCAGGGACCAGCGCCGAAAATTTATCGATGATCCGAGCGCGGCAAACCCCAGGAGTTTTCGAAGGTGAAAAAGAACATCGTCATCGGCATCCATGGCCTGGGCGCCAAACCGCCCGAACCGGTTCTGCGTGCCTGGTGGCTCCAGTCCATCCGTGAGGGCACCAGGCGCGGGCACTTCCCGTTGGGTGAGTTCGACTTCGAACTGGTCTACTGGGCGGATATCCTGCATCCGGCGGCCCTGGATCCCGAGGTCTCCGACCAGCAAAGTCCGCTCTACATCGCCGACCCCTATGTGCCCAGCCTGCGCTCGATGCCGCCGGCGTCCCATGGTCTGCGCAAGCGCATCGTCAGGTTCCTCGAGGAGAAGTTCAGCCGCATCCTGCTGAACAGCGATTTTACCATCAACTACCAGTCGGTGACCGACGGTCTCATTCAGCGCTATTTCAAGGACCTGGATTCCTACTATGCAACCAAACCGGTGTCCGGGGGCGTGGCCCCATCGGACCGGGAGAAAATCCGCGGTTGCCTGCGCGAAGTGCTGGAACGGCACCAGGACGACCGCATCCTCCTGATCGCCCACTCCATGGGTTCTATCATTGCCTACGACGTGTTGGACCTGAATCAGGACCTGCGGGTGGACACCCTGGTGACCATCGGTTCGCCCCTGGGTTTTCCGGTGGTGATCGGCCGCATCGCCGCCGAGCGACGGACCCTGAAGGACCGCGAACGCCTCCTGCAGATCCCCGACAGCATCCGCACGGCCTGGTACAACCTGGCGGACATCGAAGATTACGTGGCCTTCGACTTCAGCATTGCCGACGATTTTCACCCCAACCAGGCCGGCGTCAAACCCGTGGACGTGCAGGTGGTGAACGACTACGTCTACCGGCGCAACCGGAATCCGCACAAGATCTACGGCTACCTGCGCACGCAGAAAATGGCGGAGATGATCGGAGATTTCGGCCGCGTCCGGGCCGAGAGCTGGTTGGACAAGACCAAGTTTTTCATGAAGGACCTGGTCCAAGGCCGCCCCAAGGCCGGGCCGGAAACGGCTCCGCCGCTCAGGAGCCCGCACTTCCTGCCGGATCCCCTGCCCGAAGCGACCACCGGCCTGGATCGGGACGGCGCCTTGGCCGGCCTGACGGATGATCCCCAGACCTGGGACTTCGTCATCATCGGGGGCGGGGCTACCGGGCTGGGAGTCGCCGTGGAAGCGGCGTCGCGTGGCTACAAGACCCTGCTTCTGGAGAAATACGATTTGGGCAAGGGAACCTCCAGCCGCAGCACCAAGCTTGTCCATGGCGGTGTTCGCTACCTGCAGCAGGGCAACGTCTCTCTGGTGCTCGAGGCCCTTCGCGAGCGAGCCGTCCTGCGGGAAAATGCCCCGCACCTGGTACATGACCTGCCCTTCATCGTGCCGACCTATGACTGGTGGGAAGGCCCGTTCTACGGCGTCGGCCTCAGGCTTTACGACATGCTGGCCGGCAAGCACGGCTTCGGGTCGTCGGTCAATCTTACTCCCGAGGAGACACGCGCCAGGATCCCTCAGATCGAGACCGAGGGTCTGCGCGGGGGCGTCCAGTACCACGACGGTCAATTCGACGATGCGCGCCTGGTGATCAACCTGGCGCAGACCGCCGCCGATGAAGGCGCCACGGTCATCAATTACCTGGGGGTGCGGGAGTTTTTGCGGGAGGGCGGCCTTGTCACAGGCGTCATGGCCCGCGACACCCTGACCGGCGACGAGGTCGAGGTCCGAGCCCGCTGCGTGATCAATGCGACCGGTCCCTTCACCGACACGATCCGCCAACTGGACGACCCGGCCTGCCAGACGATCATGAAGGCCAGCCGCGGTGTGCACATCGTGCTGGACGGATCGTTCCTGGGAGGGGACACGGCGATCATGGTGCCTCACACCGACGACGGCCGCGTCCTGTTCGCCATCCCCTGGCTGGACCGTGTGGTCATCGGCACGACCGACACCCCGGTGGATACCCTGGATCTAGAACCGGTGGCCGATCCGGAGGAGATTTCCTTTATATTGTCCCACGCCGCGAAGTACCTGACCAAGGACCCGGCCCCGGCCGACATCAAGAGTGTGTTTTCCGGCCTGCGGCCGCTGGTGATGGACAAATCGGCCGAGAACACCGCCGAGCTTTCCCGCGAACACCAGATCCTGATCTCCGCTTCGGGCCTGGTCACGATCACCGGCGGCAAGTGGACGACCTACCGCCTGATGGCGGAGGAGACCGTCGACCAGGCGGTCACCATGGCCGGGCTGGACTACGCTCCCTCGCAGACCAGAAACCTGGCGATCCACGGCTGGGAACGGAACTCGCCGGTGTTCGGCCCGCTCGCCCATTACGGCGTGGACGCTTACGGGATCGAGGCGATGATCGACGCCGAACCGAAGCTCGCCGAGCATCTGCATGATCAGCTACCCATCACCAGGGCCATGGTGGTCTGGGCCGCGCGCGAGGAGATGGCTCTTTCCGTGGAAGATGTTCTGGCACGGCGCACGCGGTGTATTCTGCTGGATGCGCGGGCTAGCGGCGATATTGCTCAGGAGGTTGCGGAAATTTTGGCGGCTGAGTTGGGGCGCGATAAAGACTGGGTCAAGGGACAGGTGGCGGAGTATGGAGAGCTTGTCGCGCGTTATCTGCCGTAAGGGATGCGGCGGGCGACGTTCCGCTTGGAGGCTTGGATGAACCTGATCGACACTCACTGCCACTTGAACATGGCGCCTCTGTCGGACGACACTGATGGCGTGCTCACCCGCGCTTCCAGCCGAGGCGTGGCTAAGGTGATTGTCCCGGCGTACGACGAACCTGCCTGGCCCGAAGTAGTTGCCCTGGCCAATGGGGAAACCGTCTTCCCGGCTTATGGCCAACATCCCTGGGTCGCCCACGAAGTACCCCCCGGGGGGCCTTTATCTGAATTTGAGAATCGGTTAGCCACCCAACTTTCCACCTACCAAACAGTCGCCATCGGCGAAATCGGGCTGGACACCAAGATCGAGGATTGCGGCCTGGCCGAGCAACTCCCCGTCCTGAACGCCCAACTAGCCCTGGCCGCTGACCTCAACCTCCCGGTCATTCTCCACTGCCGTGGCGCCTTCGAGGAGCTCCTGACCGCCGTCAATAAACACGGCGGCAAGCTCCGCGGCGTCCTTCATGCCTATTCCCGCGGCCCGGAACTGGCCGAACGGTTCATCGCCGCCGGGCTGCACATCGCCTTCGGCGGGGCGGTGACCCGCGATCGGGCCAAGCGGGTGCGCAAAGCTGCCGTGCGCCTTCCGCTGGACAAAATCGTTCTGGAAACCGATGCTCCCTCCATCGGGCTGGACGGCGTCCTGCCCGCCGATACCGAACCCGGCCACGTGCGCGACATCGCCGAAGCCGTGGCCGCCCTCAGGGGCGAATCCCTGGAAACCATCGCCGAGGTCACCACCAACAATGCCTGCCGACTCTTCAACCTCCCAGCCTGATCCCGGGGCCTTTGCGCCGCGTCACCACCGGACCGTTCTGTTTTACGGGGAAGAACGGTTCGCCCGCATTCGGCAGGCGCAGGTGACGATCATCGGCCTGGGCGGGGTGGGGGCCCACGCGGCGGTCAACCTGGCGCGCAGCGGCATCGGCGCCCTGCACCTGGTGGATTTCGACAAGGTCACCGATTCGTCGCTCAACCGCAGTCCCTTTGCCGAGCCCGCCGACGTGGGACGCCTGAAAACCGATGCCCTCGGTGACTACCTGGCCCGTGTGTGTCCGGACACGAACATCAACGTGACCGAAGCTTTCTGCGGCGACGACACCTTGGCCAGGCTGGTTCCGACGGATTCAACCTGCGACCTGGTGATCGACGCCATCGACAGCCTCAACCCCAAAGTCGCTTTGCTTGAGTGGTGCACGAGTCACAATATCCCGGTGATCACCAGCATGGGAGCGGCCGGAAAACAGGATGTGGGGATGGTGCGAACGGGCGACTTGAGTGAATCGACCATCTGCCACCTGGCACGCAAGGTGAGATCTCGTTTGAAGAACCGGGGAATCGGGGGAGGGATATCGGCCATCTGGTCCATCGAAAAAGCGCTGGCCCACCGGCCCGGGGTGCCCAAGGAAATTGGCGAAGAGCCCACCGCGGAGCCCCCCGATACCCGCGAAAGACACACGCTGGCCAGCCAGATGACCCTTCCGGGCATTTTCGGCTACGGCTTGGCGGCCATGGCGCTGGAAATGATCAGCAAAGGAGCCAAGGAATGACCAGGTGGGGTTTGGTAACCATCTCTTTGGTCTGCCTGCTGATTGCGGCCGGCTGCCGGCACGACAACGCAGCCATCGAAAACGAAGTTCGCGAGGTCATTCTTCAAGGCGAGGCCAGCTGGAACACCGGCAGCATCGAAGGTTACATGGAAACATACTGGAAATCGCCGGACCTGCGCTTCGCGAGTGGGGGCAAGGTCACCTTCGGCTGGCAGCAGACCCTCGACGGTTATCTGAAACGTTATCCCGACCGCGCCGCGATGGGCCACCTGGTCTTCAGCGATCTGGACATCCGGGTTTTATCCGCTGACGCCGCCCTGGCGTTCGGCGCCTGGAAACTGGAACGCGAGCAGGACCAACCCCACGGCTTGTTCACCCTCCAGTTGCGGCGGTTCGACGATGGGTGGAGGATCGTCCACGACCACACCTCCAGTGCCGATTAGGCCCAATATAAGGGCCCCCGGGGGCCCCTCGAAAAAACCCGCCGGCGGGTCGAAGTCACGTAACAAAAACAACCGCAACATCTTACGCGACTCAATGTTCCCTCGATCTCCGTGAGGCAAGGGAGGGCCCAGATATGGGGATCCTCGGGTGGCAGGAAAATCTCCCAGCCCTTGCCGAAAACACCCGAATCTGATATATTAGATATCAGAACCATGAGATAAACAAGGCCCAGGAGAGACCATCCATGGAAGAAGCCACTCTTTCGGTCAACCGCGCTTCCCTGCGCGAGCAGGTCTACGAGATCCTGCGTGGCCAGCTGGATATCGGTGAGCTCAAACCCGGCAGCGTCATTCGTCAGGACGAGATCGCCCACCAACTGGGCGTCAGCCGCACGCCCCTGCGCGAGGCCCTTCTGCGCCTGGAGCAGGAAGGGTTCGTGATCATCAAACCCCGCAGCGGAATCCGGGTGCGCCACCTGACCGAACAGACCATCCGCAACTTGTACCAGATGATCGGCGCTTTGGAGGCCTCGGTCCTGGTGACCGAATCGGCGGCCTTGAATGACGAAAAAATCGCCCGGATGCGGGCTCATAACGAAGAGGGCCGCGCCGCCCTGGCGGCCGATGATTTCGACCACTACTACGCCGCCAACCTGGCTCTTCACGACGGTTACCTGGAACTTTCGAACAACGCCGAACTCATCCATGCCGTGACCGCCATGAAGCAGCGCCTGTACGACTTTCCCCGCAAGCGAACCTTCGTCAAGGAATGGGAACTGGCTTCGGTGGACGAGCACGAGGAAATCATCTCCCACCTGGAAGCGGGCGACTTCGCCTGGGCGGCCGAGATCGTGCGCGACGTTCACTGGTCCTACGAGGTGCAGAAGGATTTCATCCGCAGCTACTACCGGGATGAATTCAGCAAGGCGGGACAGGCATGAACACCGCCATAATTTTCAACGTCCAGAGATTCAGCGTGCATGACGGACCGGGCATTCGCACCACAGTGTTCATGAAGGGCTGTCCCCTGAATTGTCCCTGGTGCCACAATCCCGAAAGTCGGGATGGGCAACCCCAGCTATCGATCAAGGCTGACCGCTGCCTCGGCTGCGAATCGTGTGCCCCCGCCTGTCCGGAAAACCTGGCCGGACCCGTCACCCCCGGAACTGATGACAACCGACCCGGCGTAACCTGCCTTCGCTGCGGCGCTTGCGCTGAGGTTTGCCCATCAGGCGCGCGCGAGTTGTTGGGGGAGGACATGGCGGTGGACGGAATACTGGACGAAATTGACCGGGATCGATCCTACCACCAGGAATCCGGTGGGGGTGTCACCTTTTCGGGTGGGGAGCCCATAGCCGTCGGCAACGCCCCCTTCCTTTTGGAGTGCTTGACCGAATTCGGAAAACGCGGTGTGCACCGGGCAGTGGACACCTGTGGCCATGTGGCGACCGACACCCTCCTGGCCGTGGCCGAGCAAACGGAATTGATATTGTACGACCTGAAGATCATGGATGACGCGCGGCATCGCCTGGTCGTGGGAGTCGGCAATGACCGGATCCTGCAAAACCTGCAGGCCCTGGCCGAGGGGGGCCATGAAGTCTGGATCAGAGTGCCCCTGATTCCCGGCCTGACCGATGACGATGAAAACCTGACTGCCGTTGCCGAATTCGTGGCGGGGTTGCCGAAGCCCTGTCCCATTCACCTTTTGCCGTACCACGCTGTCGGCGGTGACAAATTCGGCCGTCTGGACCTGGACTATCCGCTGGCCGCCCTGGTGCCGGCCGACCCAGAACTGCTGGAAAAACAGGCCGCCATCATCCGGGCCCACGGCCTGGAAGTTCATATTGGAG
>CBDUDB010000026.1:0-22344 GCA_965365795.1 uncultured bacterium
ACTACGGTTATCCCATCACCCCGGCCAGCGAAATCGCCCACGCGGCCGCACTGCACTTTCCCGCTCTCGGCGGAGTTTTCATCCAGGCCGAAAGCGAAGTGTCGGCCATCAACATGGTCTACGGCTCGGCCGGGATGGGCGTGCGCAGCATGACCGCCAGTTCAAGCCCCGGGTTCAGTCTCAAGCAGGAAGGCTTGAGTTACTGCGCGGGCGCGGAACTGCCCTGCGTGGTGGTGAACATCGTGCGCGGTGGACCTGGGCTGGGCAACATCGCCCCGGAACAGGGCGACTATTTCCAGATCACCAAGGGGGGCGGACACGGCAACTACCGCTTGATCGCCCTGGCGCCCAACGGCGCGCAGGAGATGTGCGATCTGACCATGAAAGCCTTCGACCTGTCCGACAAGTACCGCAATCCTGCCTGCATCATGGCCGACGGCATCACGGGTCAGATGATGGAGATCGTGGACATCCCCGAGGCCGTGGCGCCTCTGCCGGACAACTCGGATTGGTCGGTCAAGGGCACGCCGGATACCGCCGGGAACCTGATCAGTTCGATCGTTCTGGAACCCGATGAGCTGGAGGCCCACAACCTGAAGCTCGATGCCAAGTACCAGGAGATCATGGCCAACGAGGTCATGTACGAGGAGTACAAGACCGACGACGCCGACCTGATCGTGGTGGCCTACGGCGTGGTCAGCCGGATCGTTTACTCCACCGTTGATCAGGCCCGCGAGAAGGGTCTCAAGGTGGGGCTGTTGCGGCCCATCACCCTGTGGCCGTTCCCGACCGAGCCCATCGCCAAGCTGGCCGACAGCGCCAGCATGTTCCTGGCCGTCGAACTGTCTACCGGCCAGATGGTCGAGGACGTGAAGCTGGCGGTGAACGGGAAGGCTCCCGTTCACTTCTATGGACGCTGCGGCGGAATGGTGCCCGGCAGCAAGGAACTCGTGGCCGAGTACAGCAAGATCATGGAAGGAGTCGCCCAATCATGAAGACCTTCGAGAAATCCAACGGCTTTTTCCAGGTATTCGAGCGCAAATCCGGGCCCGCCAAGGAGGCGACCCATTACTGCCCAGGCTGCGGCCACGGCAACGTTCATAAGATGATCGCCGAGGCCATGGAGGAGATGGACCTGACCAAGCGGACCGTCTTCGTGTCCCCGGTCGGGTGTTCGGTGTTCGGTTACTATTACTTCGACTGCGGGAACTTCCAGGCCGCTCACGGGCGTGCGCCCGCCGTGGCCACGGCCATCAAGCGGACCAACCCCGACGCCATCGTCATCTCCTACCAGGGTGACGGCGACCTGGCGGCCATCGGGACAGCCGAGACGATCCACGCGGCCAACCGCGGGGAAAACATCACCGTGTTTTTCGTGAACAACGCCATCTACGGCATGACCGGCGGGCAGATGGCGCCGACGACGATGATCGGCCAGCGGTCGGCCACCACTCCTCTGGGGCGTAGCACCGTAGCCCACGGCAATCCCATCCGTGTGGCCGAAATGCTGGCAACCCTGCCGGCGCCGACCTACATCGAACGGGTGGCCATCGGCACCAGCAAGCAGATCATGAAGGCCCGCAAGGCCATCAAGAAGGCTTTGCGCATCCAGGCCGAGGGCAAGGGTTACAGTTTTGTCGAGATCGTTTCAGCGTGTCCGACGGGTTGGAAAATGGACCCGGTACATGCGCGGGACTGGTTGATCGACGACATGCTCAAGGTTTTCCCCCTGGGCGTGTTCAAGGACGAGGCCGACAATCTGGACGAGGACGCCTGGAAACGTCCCTACGAGGATTTCGAGCCGGCCAAGGTGACCGCCTATCTTGACCGCATGAAAAGCGCGGTCGGCGACGTTGAACCAACCGTCCTGCCCAGGGATCTGAACTGCAAGTTCGCCGGCTTCGGCGGTCAGGGCATCCTGACCCTGGGTCTGTTCCTTTCCCAGATCGGCATGCGCGGCGGCCATGAAGTGAGCTGGTTCCCCGCCTACGGGCCCGAGATGCGCGGTGGCACGGCCAACTGCTCGGTCAACCTGTCGAGTGCCCGCATCGGCACCCCACTGGTGGACCATCCCAACGTGCTGGTGGTCATGAACCAGCCTTCGCTCGAGGCCTTCGAGAAGGACGTCGTTGACGGCGGTACCATCATTGTGGATTCGACCATCGTGGAAGCTACTCCCGACACCAAACGATTGAACGCGGTCATGATTCCCGCCAGTGACATCGCCGACGAAGTGGGCACACCCAAGGTGGCCAACGTGGTGATCCTGGGGGCCCTGGTCGCGGCGACCGACGCCTTCACTCCGGAGTTCTGTGAGAGCACCCTGCGCGCGGTCATCAAGAAGAAGAGTCTCATCGACATGAACATGGAGGCCTTCCGCAGGGGCTACGACTTCGTCAAGAAGGGCTGATTCCAACAGGGGGACCTGGGGCGGAGAAAACATGATCATCGGCATTCCGCGCTCGCGATCGGTGGACGAATTCCGGGTGGGGCTGCCGCCCCGCGCGGTGGCCGCCCTGGCCGATCGCGGCCTTGAAATAATCGTCGAAAGAAAAGCGGGTTCCGGCAGCGGATTCACCGACGAGGATTACGAAGCCCGCGGCGCCCGTATTCTGCACAGTCCGGAGGAGATCTACGGACGGGCCGACATCGTGGTCAAGGTCAACCATCCGGTGCCCCGGGAATATCCCCTGATCCGTACCGGACAGATCTTCATGTCCCTGATGCATCTGGCGGTGGCCGATCCGGGCCTGGTGGACATACTGCTGGAGCGCCGCTGCACCGCCATCGATTTCGACACGATCCAGGATGATCGGGGCCACTTGCCGGTGCTGCGCCCTCTGTCCCAGATTGCCGGCCGCATGGTGCCCCAGATCGCTTCCCGATACCTGCAGACAGACCACGGCGGCCAGGGCATATTGCTGGGCGGAGCCCCGGCCGTGCCGCCGGCCGAAGTTGTGGTTCTGGGGGCCGGAACCGTAGGACGCAACGCAGTCAGGGCCTGCCTCGGCGCCGGCGCGAGGGTCACCCTGCTGGACAGTGATTTCCACCGGATCAGCGACATCGATTGGGCCTTCCCCGGCCAGATAACCACCTTCATGGCCAACGAAGCCACCCTACGAAAGGTCCTGCCCTACGCGAACGTGGTGGTCGGCGCGGTCCTCATCCCGGGCGCCCGGACGCCGCACCTGGTGACCAAGGACATGGTGGGACTTTTGCGCGACAAGAGCCTGATCATCGATATTTCGGTGGATCAGGGTGGATGTTTCGAAACCAGCCGCCCGACCCGGCTGTCGGATCCCACCTACGTCATCGACGGGATCACCCACTACTGCGTGCCCAACGTGACCAGCCTGGTAGCCCGGTCTGCGACCTACGCCATGGCCAATACCATCCTGCCCTACATATCGGAGGTGGCCTCGGGTCCGTTGGCAAAGGTTCTGGCTGCTGATCCAGCCCTGGCCCGGGGAGTCAACATTCTGGGCGGCCACGTCACCCACCCGGGCCTGGCCCAGGCCCGCGGCTGTGATACCGTACCTGTGGCCGAAGCCTGTGGCGGATCAAGCTCATGAGTTGGATGACCCTTTACCGTTCGCGCCTGTGCAGCGCCGACGAAGCGGCCAAGGTGGTGGAATCCGGTCACAAGGTTTATCTGGGTTCGGGCTGTGCGGCGCCCCACGTCCTGATTTCCGCCCTGGCGGCTCGTGCCGAAGAACTGCAGGATGTTGAAATTATCCACCACCTGACCCTGGGGGATGCTCCCTACATCGGCCCCGAGATGAAGGGACATTTTCGTCTCAACGACTGTTTTGTCGGGTCGAATACTCGTGATGCGGTCAATGAAGGGCGGGCCGACTACGTGCCGGTCCACCTGCACGAGATGCCTCGCCTGTTCAACCGGGGTGTGATACCGCTGGACTGCGCGATGGTGGTGGTCAGCCCGCCGGACGAACACGGCTTCTGTAGCTTCGGGATCGAGGTGGGGGTCACCAAACCGGCCGCCCTTTCCGCCCGGGTGATCGTGGCCGAGGTCAACCGCAAGATGCCCCGTACTCTCGGGGACAGTTTCATCCACGTTTCCAAGATCCACTCCTTTGTCGAGGTCGACTACGACCTGGATGAATTCCGGCCCGACCCGGCCACCGAAGTGGAACGGAAGATCGGCGCCAACGTGGCCGGCCTCATTGCCGATGGTTCCTGTCTGCAACTTGGCCTGGGGGCGATTCCCAACGCGGTCCTGGAATTCTTGGGCGACCGTCGGGATCTGGGGGTCCATACGGAAATGTTCACCGAAGCCCTTCCGGAACTGGTGGGCAACGGGGTGGTCACCGGCGAAGTCAAAAACTTCCATCCGGGCAAGGTCGTGGCCGGGTTCATCATGGGGACCCGCGACACGTATGATTTTGCTCACGACAACGCCCTCATCGAATTCCATCCCACCGACTATGTGAACCACCCCGGCAACATCGCCAAGAACGACAACATGGTCGCCGTGAACAGTGCCATCCAGATCGATCTGACCGGTCAGGTCTGTTCCGATTCCATCGGGGAAAAAATTTACAGCGGATTCGGGGGCCAGGCCGATTTCATGCGCGGCGCCGCCCTGGCCAAGGGGGGGCTGCCCATCATGGCCCTGCCTTCGGTCACCTCCGACGGGGTCGTATCCCGCATTGTGCCCATTCTGGATCCGGGATCGGGCGTGGTTTTGACCCGGGCTGATGTCCACGTCGTGGTTACCGAATACGGGGTGGCCCACATGCTGGGACGCAACGTGCGCCAGCGCGCCGAAGCCCTGATCAGGATCGCCCACCCCTCCTTCCGGGAATCCCTGCTCGAGGCGGCCCACCGCCGGGGGCTGTTCGGGCGGTTGTTTCCCGGCGGTATTCCTTCCTAAAACCCCCCGGAACCGCGTCTGGACCAACTTGAACCGCTACCTGTTGACAAATCGTCAAATCACTGACAAATTGTCCGCCTGTTTGGTCCGCCCTTGATCACCGAGTGCCGTACCTGAGGTTATCCAGAACCATGAACATCAATTCCGAATTGCCTGACTCCGGTCCCGCGGCGGCTTCCGCCGAAACTCCGGAATATGATGCCAACATCCTGGTGGTGGACGATGAACCGGAACTCAGCCGGGCACTGAGCAAACTTCTGGGGCGCAACGGCTATCATGTCCGGACCGCCGACAACGGGGAAGAGGGGCTCGCCATTCTGCGCCGGGAGGAAATCCATCTGGTGCTATCGGATCTGCAGATGCCCAAGATGGGCGGCATGGATTTGTTGAAAGCCGGCCAGGTCGTGGCGCCGAACACCGAATTCGTGATCATCACCGGGCACGGCACCATCGAAACCGCGGTCGATGCCATGCGCAGCGGTGCTTACGATTTCATCGAAAAACCCTTCTCCATCACCACCACCTTGAAGGTGGTGCGCAAGGCCCTGGAAAAACAACATCTCATCGCCGAGAACCGGGATCTGCGCAAGCGTCTGGCCGAAATCCAGGGTGTGAACGAGATCATCGGCAACAGTGATCCCATGCGCAGCGCCATCGAAACGGCGCGGCAGGTGGCCGCCAGCAGCGCGACCATCCTCTTGACCGGGGAGAGCGGGACGGGCAAGGAAGTTTTCGCCACGGCGATCCACGGATGGAGCGAACGCACCAAACGCACCATGGTCAGGGTCAGTTGCGCCGCCTTGCCGGAGAACCTGCTGGAGGCCGAACTGTTCGGTTACGAAAAGGGCGCCTTCACCGGGGCGGTGGCGCGCCGCAAAGGGCGTTTCGAGATGGCCAACAACGGCACTTTGTTTCTGGACGAAGTCGGGGAAATGTCCCAGACCACCCAGGTGAAGTTGCTGCGGGTGCTGCAGGAAAACGTCATCCAGAGGCTGGGCGGAAACGAGCCCATCCATGTCGACGTGCGCATCATTGCGGCCACCAATTCCGATCTGCCGGCAATGGTGACCGAGGGCCACTTCCGCGAGGATCTTTTTTACCGGCTGAACGTCATCAACCTGGAGTTGCCTACGCTGCGCAGCAGGGGCGAGGATGTGGTCCTGCTGTCGAACTTCTTTTTGCAGAAGTACAACGAAAAAAACGGCAAACAACTGGCGGGATTCACGCCCGGTGCCCTGGAGGTGATGGCCAAGTATTCCTGGCCGGGGAATGTCCGGGAACTCGAAAACGCCATCGAACGGGCGGTGGTTTTGAGCAAGGACAAGCTGGTTGATGTGGACGTTTTGCCCAACTCCGTGGTGAGTGGCCGGCAGCGGACAGACACGGTGAACATTCCCGTCGGCACCACCTTGAAGGATGCCGAAATGCAACTGATCCAGGCGACCCTCGACAGCACCGCGGGGGACAAGGAGACGGCGGCCAACATCCTGGGCATCGCTTCGCGCACCATTTACCGGAAAATGCAGTAATGGGACCGATCCGACCGGCTTGACCGGGTTTTGGGGGGTGGTTATATTGGCGCGGCCAAGCGCCGCCCCACCGCGCGACCGGTCCGATGGGCGAGAGTGGCGGAACTGGCAGACGCGCAGGATTTAGGTTCCTGTGGGGAAACCCGTGGGGGTTCGAGTCCCCCCTCTCGCACCACCATCGTTTCGAACCTGGAAACAGATCTGGATAAATGATCACCGGCCCGTCCGCGGCTGCCCGGTTAGGCTCCATCAAAACGAGGAATGATTTCCATGACCGACAATCACGAAAAGACCCCCAATCCCATTTCCACGGTCATCGAATCGCCCGAGCCCTGGAAGCGGGTGGTCAAGGCCCAGATCGACCGCTCCCATTTCGACCAGGAATACACCAACCGCCTGAAAAAGGCGGCCAAATCGCACCAGAAACCGGGGTTCCGCAAAGGCCGCACACCGCAGGCCGTGGTGGAAAAGGAGATGGGGGACCTGATCCGTTCCGAAACGGTGGAAGCCCTGGTGCCCAAGGCCTGGATGTCCGCCCTGCTTGAACACAAGCTGGCGCCGGTGAATGACCCCATGCTGGAAAACCTGGATTTCGGTGAAGATGGGCCCCTGAAGTTCGATCTGGTGGTCGAAGTCCGGCCGGAAATCGAGCTGGGGGATGTTGACGGCTTGTCGGTGAAACGACGCGAAACCGTGGTGGCGGACAAGGATGTGGACGAGGTGATCGAACGCTTGCGTACGGCCCAGGCGGTTTTCGAGAAGGTTGATCGGCCCGCCGAAGACGAGGATGAGATCCTCCTGGACCTTATTCCCGCCGGCCCGGAGGGTGCTTTTCCCGAAGAAAGCAAGATTGTTGACCAGCGCTTCATCCTCGGTTCCCCCAACAACATGCCCGCCTTCAACGCCGAGTTGCAGGGCTGCGTCGAGGGCCAGGAGAAGACCGTGACGGTGGAATACCCCGAAGACCACCCCAACGAGGGCCTGAAGGGCACTAGCATGACTTTCAAGTGCTTCGTCCGGCAGGTGGGAGCCAAGAATCTGCCCCCCCTGGACGACGATTTTGCCGGTAAAATGGCCGAGGGCAAGACCCTGGAGGATCTGCGCTCGGATATCCGGGCCGACCTGGAGAAAGAGGCGGTCAAGCGCATCGAACAGGAGCTGGACCGGCAGATCCAGACGGAACTTGTGGCGCGCCACGATGTTTCACTGCCTCCGTCCATGGTTTCGCGGTACCTGGACTCGGGTCTGGAGGATATGCACAAGCGGAACGCCCAGATGGGTCGGCCAAATACCGATCAAGAGGACCGGGAATACCTCGAAGCAGGTAAACCCCACGCGGAGAAGGCCTTGAAGGCCATGTTGCTTCTCGAGGCGGTGCGGCAAAAGGAAGATATCAAGGTAACCGACGATGATGTCGATGAACGGATCGAACAGCTGGCCCTTGAAAACGGATTCGATGTTGACCAGTACCGCGAATTCGTCAACAGTGGCCAGGAGAAAGAACGGATCGAATACGACCTTCTGGAACGCCGCACCTACGATTTTCTGCTCTCCCGGGCCGAAATTGCCGAGGTACCCGCGGACACGGATGTTTTTGCCGAAAAGGAGTGACCCATGCTTGTCCCCGTAGTCGTCGATCAGACCAGTCACGGTGAACGGGCTTACGATATCTATTCCCGGCTCCTGAAGGACCGGATCATTTTTCTGGGCTTTCCGGTGGACGATAATATCGCGAACCTGGTCATCGCCCAGATGCTGTTTTTGCAGGCCGAAGACCCGGAACGGGATATCTATTTGTATATCAACAGTCCCGGCGGAAGCGTAACGGCGGGTCTTGCCATCTACGATACGATACAATACATTACAAATGATGTGGTTACCATCTGCATGGGCCAGGCCGCCAGCATGGGTGCCGTGTTGCTGGCCGCCGGTGCGGAGGGAAAACGCTCGGCGCTGATGAATTCCCGGGTCATGATCCACCAGCCCCTGGGGGGCAGTCAAGGTCAGGCCAGCATGCTGGAGATCTACACCAAGGAGATCCTCAACATCCGGGACAAGCTTTACAGCATCCTTGCCGCCCATACCGGACAGTCCAAGGACAAGATCGCCAAGGACAGTGACCGCGACTTCTTCATGTCCGCGGAAGAAGCCCGCGAATACGGTCTGGTCGACAAGGTGATTGAGAGTCGCAGTGAAATCGAGCCCGCGAAGGATACGAAGAAGAAAAAATAGTCGAGCACTGGAGCTGGAGTCCCCATGAAACGTCGGCAGAACGGCAGTCCTCAAATGATCAAGTGCTCGTTCTGTGCCCGCGGCCAGGACGAAGTAGCCAAGCTGGTGGCCGGGCCATCCAGCGTGTACATCTGCAGCGAGTGCATCAAGCTCTGCAACGATATTCTCGAGGGTGAACTGCTGGACGAAGCTTCCCTGGCGCCACCGAAATTTCCCAAGCCGAAAGAGATCCGGGAATACCTGGATACCTACGTGATCGCGCAGGAGCAGGCCAAGATCAGCCTGTCGGTGGCAGTTTACAACCACTACAAGCGCATTCACCAGAAAAAGACCAGTGACGGGGTCGAGATCGACAAGAGCAATATCCTGCTGCTTGGCAACACCGGCACGGGGAAGACCCTGCTGGCCCAGACCCTGGCCCGGTTCCTGAACGTTCCGTTCGCCATCGCCGACGCCACCGCCTTGACCGAGGCCGGCTACGTGGGCGAGGACGTGGAAAACATTCTGGTCCGGCTTCTTCAAGCCGCGGATTACAGCATTCCTGCCGCCGAACAGGGAATCGTCTACGTCGATGAGATCGACAAGATCGGACGCAAGAGCGGCAATCCTTCCATCACCCGGGACGTTTCCGGTGAAGGGGTGCAGCAGGCGCTTTTGAAAATCCTTGAAGGCACGGTGGCCAACGTGCCGCCCCAGGGCGGACGTAAGCATCCCCAGCAGAAGTATCTCGAGGTCAATACCAAGAACATCCTGTTCATCTGCGGCGGCGCCTTCCAGGGTCTGGAAAAGATCGTCGAACGCCGGGTGGGCCGGAACGTGCTGGGTTTTGCCCGCCAGGAAGAATTTTCCATCAGTGAGGAGCGGGAAGAATTCCTCAGCCTGGTCGAGTCCCAGGATCTGATGCAATTCGGACTGATTCCCGAGCTCATCGGTCGGCTGCCCGTCGTGACCAACATGCACGACCTGGATCGCGACGCCATGGTGCGCATCCTGACCGAACCCCGCAATGCCCTGACCAAGCAGTATACCAAACTCCTGGATATGGAGGACGTTGAACTGGTGTTCGAACCCGAAGCCCTGGTGGAGATCGCCAATATGGCGACCGAACGCAAAACAGGCGCGCGGGGGTTACGCTCCATACTGGAGAACATCATGCGGGATACCATGTTCGAGATTCCTTCCCAGGATGACGTCCGTCAGGTTATCATCACCCGGGATACCGTGGTCGAAAAGGCCGAACCCGAGGTGGTGCTGGGCGACCCCCCGATCGACATCAAGGAAGCGTAAGAACACCCGGCAACCTCCCAAGATCGTCATGAAAGTTCACCCGTGTGTCCGCGCGACGGCGAAGCAGCTGACAGTCCGCCTGCGGGCGTCTGTCCGTGTCTGTTCGGTGAAGCCGGACCGAGGAGTACAATGAGCCCCAAAGATTTCATCACCACCCAGGACGGCCAAGAGGTTGTTCTACCCGGTGAACTGCCCCTGTTGCCCTTGCGAGACGTGGTGGTGTTTCCCTACATGGTCACGCCTCTGCTGGTCGGAAGACCTCGGTCCGTGGCCGCGGTCGAGGCCGCCATGGAGCGGGACAAGTACCTGTGCGTGATTGCGCAGAAGGAACCGGAGACCGAGGATCCCGCCGAAGGTGATCTCTACAAATTCGGGACCGTCATCAAGGTGCTCCAGATCATCCGAACCCCCGACGAGACCCTGAAGATCCTCGTCGAAGGGGTGGCTCGGGTCCGCGTGGCCAAAGTGGTCATGTCCGAGGGATTCCTGGAAGTTGGTATCAAACCGGTCAAGGAGATCGTGGCGACCGGGACGGAGGTCGAGGCCTTGAGCCGGTCCATCAAGGAACGGTTCAAGGAGTACGTGCGGTTGAACAAGCGGCTGCCGGACGAGGTGTTGCTGTCGGTATTGAACATCGAGGAAATCGCGCGCATGGCCGACTCGATCAGCGCCTACATCCTGGGCCGCGTTCCCCTGAAGCAGGAACTGCTGGAAGAACCCGACCTTCAAAAACGTCTGCAACGTATCAACCAGATACTGGCCAACGAACTGGATATTCTGGAAGTCGAACAAAGAATCGACGGAGAAGTTCAGACCCAGGTCCAACGCAACCAGCGGGAGTTTTATCTCAACGAACAGCTGCGCGCCATCCGCAAGGAGCTTGGCTTTTCCGCCGACGAGGACTCCGAGATCGAGGAGTACAGCGTTCGGATCGAGGACAGTTCCATGAGCGCCGAAGCCATGGACATGGCCCGGCGGGAAATGAACCGCCTGGAACGAATGTCGCCCATGAGTCCCGAGGCCACAGTGGTGCGCAATTACCTGGACACCCTGCTGGCCTTGCCCTGGAAGAAAAAATCGCGGGACCAGGTGGACACCGCCAAGGTCCGGTTGCAACTGGACGCCGACCACTACGGTCTGAACAAGGTGAAGGAACGGATCCTCGAATTTTTGTCCGTCTACAAGCTGACCAAGAAGACCCAGGGCACCATCCTCTGCCTGGTCGGACCTCCGGGTGTGGGCAAGACCAGCCTGGGCCGCAGCATCGCCGACAGCATGAAGAAGAAATTCGTGCGGATCAGCCTCGGTGGGGTGCGTGACGAAGCCGAGATCCGGGGCCACCGCCGGACCTACATCGGAAGCAAGCCCGGTCGGGTCATCGAATCCCTGCGCAAGGCCGGTACGCGCAATCCCGTTTTCCTGCTGGATGAAATCGACAAGATGGGCGCCGACTTCCGGGGCGATCCCGCCAGTGCCCTGCTGGAGGTTCTGGATCCCGAACAGAATTCCACCTTCAGCGATCACTACCTCGAGGTGGAGTTTGACTTGAGCAACGTGATGTTCATCACCACGGCCAACAGTCTGCATTCGATTCCGCCGGCCCTGGAAGACCGCATGGAAATCATTCGGATTCCCGGTTATCTGGAACATGAAAAACTGGTCATCGCCGAGAAATTCCTGGCTCCGCGCCAGATGAAACGGAACGGGGTGGCCAAGTGGACCGGCGGGTTCAAGCAGTCGGCCTTCCAGGCCATCATCGACGGTTACACCCGCGAAGCGGGCGTCCGCAACCTGGAACGGGAGATCGCGGGCATCTGCCGCAAGGTCGCCAAACATCACGCGGACAAGGGGAAGTTTCCCGGCGCGGTGAGCGATCGCAATGTCCAGGATTACCTGGGCATCCCGAAGTTTCGCCGCAAGCTGGTGGATCGAGACCCGGAGATCGGAGTCGTGGTGGGCCTGGCCTGGACCATGGCTGGAGGCGAGATCCTTGAAATTGAAGTGGCCTCGGTGCCCGGCAGCGGCAAGATCACCATCACCGGCAACCTGAAGGACGTGATGAAGGAGTCCGCCGAAACGGGTCTCAGTTACGCCCGGGGTCTGTGCCGGGAAATGTCCGGCGACTGGTTCAAGAAAAACCAGATCCACATCCACGTTCCCGAGGGCGCCATCCCCAAGGACGGCCCCAGCGCTGGGGTGGCCATGGCCACGGCGATCGTGTCGCTTTTGCGGCAGGTTCCCGTCCGCGCCGATGTTGCCATGACCGGTGAAGTAACCCTGCGCGGCAAGGTGCTGCCCATTGGCGGGCTGCCGGAAAAGGCGGTGGCCGCGGTACGGGCCGGCTCCCGGCACCTGATCATTCCGCGGGACAACGAGAAGGATTTCCGCGAGCTTTCCGATGTGGTCAAGAGCAAGCTGACCGTGCATCTGGTCGATACCATGGATGAGGTCTTGGCCCTGGCCCTGGTTGATGGGGGCAAGAAAAAGCGGGCCGCCGCCGGGGTTCGCCGCAAAAAGGCAGCCGGTAAGAAAAAGACCGTTTCCCGACCCCGGAAAAGCTGAGCCGGCCCATGGAAGTTGAATTCATCACCAGCAGTCCCGACCTGGCCGGCAGACCTGAGAGGATCTTGCCCGAATTCGCTTTCATAGGGAGAAGTAACTGCGGCAAATCATCCTTGATCAATCATTTCCTGGACCGGAATAAGGTCGCCCACACCAGCGGCCAACCGGGCAAGACGCGCCTGTTGAACTATTTCCTGGTGGATGACCGCTTCTACCTGGTGGATCTGCCCGGGTACGGCTTCGCCAAGGTGAGCAAGAAGAAACGGGCGGTCTGGAAGGCCTTGTTTCAGCGGTTTCTGATGTCGGACGACCGTCCCTTGGCCATTTTCCATCTTCTGGATGTGCGCCATCAGCCGACCCAGGAGGACCTGGAGGTTTCTGGCTGGGTGCGCCAGTCGGGGCACCCCTTCGCCGTGGCCGTGACCAAAACGGACAAAATCGGAACCAATTCCCGCTCGGGACGCTTTCAGGAAATAATTCAGGCCTTGGAAGTTCCCGGCGATACCCCGTTTTTTCCCACTTCCGCCGTCAAGGGAACCGGGCGCGAAGAAATGCTCGGTTGGGTGGAAGAACTTTTGCTGGCCAATGACGATTTGGGGTGATTTGACGGAGTTGCCGGGCCAGAGGTATAATAGGCATTAACAGGTCGATTCGGCCTGGTCAGGGTGCCATGGATGGAGCGATACAAACGAGAATCTCCGGCGGTGGTTCTGAGGCGCAGGGCCCCGTCCCAGGTGGCAGGATGAAACGCGGGTTTTTCACAGGATCGCTTCAGGCAGCGACCGTCTTGGCGGTCTGTGCGCTGGTGTCCCCGGTTGCGACCCTGGCCACCGATGCGGACATGCTCCGTCTGCCGGTTTCCGATCCCAACCTGTGTCTCAGTTGCCATCTGGTGGAGCAGCCCGATTCTGACAATTTCGAACTGAACCCCTTCGGCGTGGATTTCCTGGCCAACGGCCGCCTGTGGGACTCCAATCTGGCCAACCTGGATTCCGACGGCGACGGCTGTTTGAACGGGGTCGAGGTGGGCGACAGCGACGGGGACGGGGAGGCCGACGGCAACGTGGAGGCTCAGGCGGGCAATCCCGGAGTTCACGACGAATGTGGTGCGGGTTCGCTGGTCGACGAAAAAACCTGGGGTGCTTTGAAAGCTATGTTTGACGGGAATTGATGACGGAGCGATACTTTCAGAAACCCGTTAGGGCATCCCGACAATAAGTTCGGGTTTTTTTTTGGTGACCAAATCTGGACGGCGGGTCCGTCCGGGGGACAGTTCCAACCGTGGAGATGAAGCTGTGGAAAACCGAGTGATCATCGGCGGCCAGTGGGGCGACGAAGGCAAGGGCAAGATCGTTGACGCCTTGAGCCGGGATGTCGACTGGGTCCTGCGCTATCAGGGCGGGGCGAATGCCGGACACACAATTCACATCGGGCCGGACAAACACGTGCTGCACCTGGTCCCCTCCGGCATACTTCACCCCGGAGTTCGCTGCCTTCTGGGCGGGGGCATGGTGGTTGATCCCTGGAGTTTGCGGGACGAGATCCTCGCCCTGGAGCAGAGGGGTATCGAAGTGCGGGACCGGTTGCATGTTTCGGCCACGGCCACCCTGCTGATGCCCTACCACATGCGCCTGGACGAGCTGCGGGAAACCAAGTTGAAGCGCAAGAGCATCGGCACCACCGGCCGGGGCATCGGGCCTGCGTACCTGGACAAGATCCAGCGTACGGGGCTGCGGATGGGCGACCTGTTGCTGCCCCCGGACAACCTGGAACGCAAAGCCATCGAGAAAATCCTGGCGGCCAACGAGATCCTCAGCGCCTTCTACGACGCCGAGCCCCTGCCGGCGAGGGTCCTGGCCGAGGAGCTGGTCGTGTTGGCCCAGTTTGTCGCCCCGATGGTCGTCAATTCCTACGATGCGTTGCGCAAGGTGCGGCAAGGAACCGAGACCGCCCTGTTTGAAGGGGCCCAGGGAACCATGCTTGATATAGATCACGGGACGTTCCCCTTCGTGACCAGCAGCAACAGCACCATCGGGGGGGCTCTGACCGGCACCGGGCTTCCGCCTCGGGCGCTCGGGGATATCAACGGGATCTTCAAGGCCTATTGCACGCGGGTGGGCAACGGGCCCTTTCCCAGCGAGCTTCTGGGTGAGCAGGGAGACGCCCTGCGCGACGCCGGCGGCGAATATGGTGCCACGACAGGCCGGGCGCGCCGGTGCGGGTGGTTCGATCTGGTGGCCTCCCGCTACTCCGTGGACATCAACGGCATGAACGGGGTGATCATCACCAAGCTGGACGTTCTGGACAACCTGCCTGCGATCCAGGTGGCAACGGCCTACGATCTGGACGGGGAGCAAGTTACCACCTACCCAGTGGTCAGCGAGGCCATTCCCCGTTGCCGCCCGGTCTACCGGGAATTCCCAGGCTGGGAAAAACCGACGACCGAGTGCCGCAAGCTGATTGATCTGCCCGCGGCCGCCCGCAAGTACCTGGAGTTTCTGGAAAAGGAACTCGGCACCCTCATCGTGGGGGTGAGCGTGGGCCGGGATCGGGAGCAGATGATCTGGACGGAAACCGGCGTAACTACCTGATAACGTCTGGAGTTCCTGATTTTTTTGACACCGGCCGGAGTGTCGTCTATATTGCGGGTCCTGCGAGAAAACGCACCCTGTTCGGGTGGGCCACTAGCTCATCAGGTAGAGCATCTCCCTTTTAAGGAGGTTGTGCCAGGTTCGAGTCCTGGGTGGCCTACCACCAAAAAAAAGCCCCCTCTGCCGAGGGGGCTCTTTTTTCTACGGAATTACCGGAGGCCGGAAACCAGCCTACATCTTGCCGTACTTTTTGGACCACAGACGGTCGAATTCCTCAATGGTCTCTTCGAACATCTTCATGGCGCTGAGGATAGGCGCCGATGTTTCCAGGTCCACACCCGCATTGCGCAGGATGTCCAGCGGCGGCGCGCTGGAGCCGGCCTTCAGCATGTTGTCGATGTAACGCTGGGCGGCCTTGTCGCCGGTCTTGGTGATCTCGTCCGCCAGGGCCAGACCGCTGGTCAGACCGGTGGCGTAGGTGAACACGTAGAAGTTGTAGTAGAAGTGGGGGATGAACATCCACTCGCACTCGTCATCCACACCGAGCTCGAAGTCCGGGCCGTAGTACTCCTTGATCATGTCGGCGTACAGGCTGTTGAGGAACTCCGCCGTCAGGGGGTTGCCGGCCTCGGCGTGCTCGTGGAAGCGCAGCTCGAAATCGGCGAACAGGGTCTGCCGGAAGATGGTCAGGCGAATCGATTCCAGCCGCTGGTTCAGGAGCATGAGCTGGACGTCGACGTCGTCCGCCTCGGCCAGCATATAGTTGGTCAGCAGGGCCTCGTTGCAGGTCGAGGCGATCTCGGCCAGGAACGTGGTGTAGCCCGCGTATATGGTCGGCTGGTTGCGGTTGCTGTAGACCGAGTGCAGGGCGTGGCCCATCTCGTGGGCCGTGGTCGAGACCGCGTCCAGGGTGTTGTCGAAGTTGTGCAGGACGTAGGGGTGGATCTCCTTGGCCAGAACACCGTTGCTGTAGGCGCCGCTGCGTTTATCCTCGTTGGGATAGATGTCGATCCAGCCGCTCTCGGGGTCCATGCCCTCGGCCAGCAGCCCCACGTATTCTTTGCCCAGGGGCTTCAGACCCTTGGTGATGAGGGTCTGGGCGTCGGCATAGGAGTAGTTGGGCTCCACGCCCTTGATCATGGCGTTGTAGAGGTTGGGGAAGGTCAAGGGACCGTCCAGGCCCATGATCTTGCGCCGCAGGTTGACGTACTTGTGCATGGTGTTGGGCAAGCTTTCCCGCACCGTGTCGATCAACATCCGGTAGGCGCCGGTGGAGATGTTGTCCGGAGACATGGAAGCCTCGAGGCAGGTCTCGTAACCCCGGGCGTCCTTGCTCATGATGTGGGATTTGACCACCCCATCCAACAGAACCGCGAAAGTGTTTTCGTAGTTTCGCAGGGTTCCGAAAAAGGCGTCCCGGGCCTGAACGCGGACGCTGTAGTTGTCGTCCGACCGCAGTCCGGAAAACCCGCTGACGGTCATCGGGACGGTTTCCCCATCGCCGTTCACGATTTCCGGGAATTCCATATCCACGCCGAGCAGCGCTTCATGGGCGTCGCTGGGAACCGAACGCATGTTGCCGGTCAGGGCCATCAAACGCTCTTCGGGGCTGCTGAGGGTGTGCTCCTGCTGCCGCCACAGTTCGGAGAAATAGTAGTTGTACACGGCCAGGTCTTCTTCTTCGGCCATGAAGTTCTTGATGACCGCCGGGTCGATTTCCAGGAGCTCGGGTTCCATCCAGCTGGTGGCTTCGCCGAAGGAGGGGAAGAGGGCGGACACCTGGCCCTGCATCTGTCGGTGATCGTTGTTACCCTGATCCACGTCGTAGAGGGTCTGGGCGTAGACATAAAGTTTGTACAGCCTGATCAACATGTCGTGCGTAGCGCCCTGGGCGTCCAGCATGATGGCGGCGGATTCTCCCAGCCGGCCCTGGAATTCCATGAGCTTGGGAATGTCGCCGCCGATGGCCTCGAGTTCAGCCTGCCAGGCTTCGTTGTCCGGGAAGATGTCCTTGGGGTTCCAGTGGTATTCCGCGGGAACCTCGGAGCGGGGAGTGGACGGATCCGGTTCATACCCGGCCATCGCACCAGCGGTCAACAGAAAGCAGGACAGTCCTGCCAGAAGAGCGATCATGCCGGCCTTGCGGCGAAAACCCAGATGTGACATGGGGATTACCTCCAGAATGCATTTTGAGCGTACACCAGCCCGGTCCTTCGAAAAGAACCGGGCCGTCGGGGAAGTCTATCAATCATCCGGCGACTGCCGGCACGCAAGGCGGGCCGGAGGCCGGAGGGTCAGTAAAGGGGCCGACCGAACTTGTCCTTGTTCGGTCCCGGATCCAGGGCCTTGTCGTCAGGAAAACCAACGTCCACACCGACGTAGTTGAAATACCCGGTGGCCGGGTCATGGGAACAACGCAGGAGGGCGTCATCAATGTAACCGGTGACATAGAACTGCCCCGGGTCTACGCCCCAGATGCCGGTCAGGCTCAAAGGGCTGTCGAAAAGTTCGGCCCGGTAACCGGTCCCCTCGGTGAAATTGTAGTCCGCAGTCTGATAGATGATCTTGCCTTCATCGGTAACCATGTAAATGTTCTGCTGGGCGTCAAGCCAGATGTCCTGGATGCCCGCCCTGGGGGCATTGGTGACCGAGGGGTAGAATTTGGTCCAGACCGTGTCGCCTCTGGCATCGGAAAGCTGGAAGAGCCAACCTTCGGAAGTTCCCAGGTAGTTGCGGCTCAGGTCGGCGGGATCCGAAGTGCTCGAAAGCATCCATTCCGCGTCGACGATCTGCTCACCGCTCAAGGGCCGGAGGATCCAGTTCGGTAATACCGAATATTCACCGGATACGGGATCCGGCGGCGGGAAAGAATAGTTGCTGGCCACCTCGAAGACGCCACCCTTGGTCCCCAACATTCCGTCGAGTTGGCCCTCGAAATTGGGGTCGTCGTAGGCGCCACCGATGAAAAAGCTGTTCACCGTGACCAGAGAAGCCACATTCTCACTGAACGAAATGGAGTCGGTGGGCGCAGTGTTGGCGTCGAGAATCCAGCTCATACCACCGGCGGAATTCCAGGTGGTACCGCTGAGCTTCAACAAGATTCCATCCAGGCCGCAGGCGTAGATTCCGCCTCGCATCCTACCGACCCCGAACAGATCCTTGGAGGTTCCCGAGGTCATGCCATTCCAGCCGCCTCCGGTATTTCGGAGGATCAGGCCATTGTGACCAGTGGCGTACATGGTGCCGCCCCCGGCGTCCCACAGTTCGGTGATGGAGTTCTTGGTGCTCAAAGGGACCAGCGTCCACTGATTCTGGGCGTTGCCATCGTAGTGGAACAGGGCGCCTTTGACACCGGCGGCATAGATGTTGGTGCCGGAGGTGCCGCGGACGGCGAACAACCAGTTTCTGGCTTCTGGTTTGGGCTGAGTTGGGAAAAGACCCTCAGTTGTTTCGTCTTTGGAACAGGCGCCAGTAAACAGGACCGCCGCGATCAGGCCGAGGGTCAGGAGCACGGGCAGGCATAGCTTCACATTCGGGCTGCTATTGCCGGACAGGACAGACGCAATTTTTTTCATTGCCGAGATATCCTCGCGTTCAGCTGGTGGGGAGAACGGACGGCCTGCCACCGATATAACCATGCCCGCCAGGAGGCAGAGGCCGCATTTCCAACCCATGAATATTAGGGCTTTGACACCGAAAAGTCCATAGCTCATCAACCTGAAATTGGATTGGGACCTTGCAGAAATTGGGGTCTGTGACAAAATTAGCAATAAATGGGTGGTTCGCGACCGCCATGCGAGGCAAGATTCCCGGATCCGGGGCCGGAAAATCCGGGATTCGCGGTCCATTTCCTGCAGAAATGAGTTGGCATGACTGATGAAACGGTAGGGGCGGTGGATCCCACCCTGGATCTCTTTCGTGAAATCGACATTTTGCGCCGTGAAATGAATGCGGTCATCCTGGCCCACTACTATCAGGAACCGGATATCCAGGACATCGCCGATTTCATCGGGGACAGCCTGGCTCTCAGCCAAAAGGCGGCAGAAACCGAAGCCGAAATCATCGTTTTTGCCGGTGTCCATTTCATGGCTGAAACAGCCAAGATCCTCAACCCGGATAAACAGGTTCTACTACCGGATCTGGCGGCGGGCTGCAGCCTGGCCGATGGCTGCCCCCCCGACGATTTCGCCGCCTTCCTGGCTGACCACCCGGGTCACAAGGTGGTCAGTTACATCAACTGCTCGGCGGCGACCAAGGCCATGAGCGATGTCATCTGCACCAGCAGCAATGCCGTGAAAATCGTGGCTTCCTTCCCCGATGACCAGCCTATCGTTTTTGCTCCGGATAAATATCTGGGGGACTGGGTGTCTCGCAGCTTGGGAAGAGACCTGGTGCTCTGGCCCGGATCATGTGAAGTCCACGAGATGTTCAATGAAAAGAGACTCGTCGAATCGAAGATTGATCATCCTGACGCCCTGGTGGCGGCTCACCCCGAATGTCCGGCCGCCGTGCTTCAGCACGCCGATCACATCGGCAGCACTTCGAGCATGCTGGCCTTCGCCAGGCAGACCGAGGCCGAGCAGGTCATCGTGGTGACCGAGCCGGGTATCATCCATCAAATGCAGAAGGAAAACCCCGACAAGGTGTTCATCCCCGCTGCTGGCAGCGATGAGACCTGCAATTGCAACGAGTGTCCCTACATGCGAATGAACACCCTGGAAAAGCTCTACCTCTGCATGCGGGACCGAACGCCGGAAATCATCGTCGATCCGGCCCTGGCACAAAAAGCCCTGGTGCCCATCAACAGGATGCTCGAACTCAGTCGGTGAACCACCGGAGAGCGGCCCATGGCCTTGCGCACCCCCGTTTATCTCGATCATCACGCGACCACGCCGATGGATCCGCGGGTTCTGGAGTTTCTGCAGCGGGTCCAGAGGGATCATTTCGGTAACCCCGCGAGCGCCGGACATGCTTTCGGCTGGGCGGCGGCGCGTCTGGTGGAGGAGGGCCGGGAAAAAGTGGCCGACTTGATCGGGGGCACGGCGCAGGAAATCATCTTCACTTCAGGGGCGACCGAGGCCAACAATCTGGCCCTGCTGGGTGTGGCCGGAATCTACGGCGCCGGCTCAAAACATATGGTCACTTCCAACCTGGAGCACGAGGCCGTGACCGAGCCGTTGGCGGAATATGTTCGCCGTGGGGGCCGGGTCACGACCGTCCGGGCCGGCGCTGACGGACGGGTGGCTGCCGCCGAAATCGCTGACATCTTACAACCGGATACCATCCTGGTTTCGGTGATGGCCGCGCAGAACGAGATCGGAACTCTCCAGCCCATTTCCGAGGTGGGAAAAATCTGCAAGGAACATCAAATTCTGTTCCACACGGATGCCGCCCAGGCCGCCGGGAGGGTTCCCCTTGATGTCCAAACCGATGGTGTGGATCTGTTGTCCTTGTCGAGCCACAAGATCTATGGACCCAAGGGAGTGGGCGCCCTTTATGTACGTCGCCGCGACCCGAGGGTGACCCTCGCTCCGCTGATGTTTGGAGGGGGGCAGGAAAGGGACCTGCGTCCGGGCACGTTGAATGTGCCGGGCATTGCGGCTTTCGGCGAAGCCTGTCGCCTGGCGGCCGAGGAGATGTCTGCCGAGGCCGAGCGCCTACTGGCTCTGCGAGATCAACTGTGGCGAAAACTGGATTCGGCCCTGGACGGCGTGTACGTGAACGGAACCTTGGACAAGCGATTGCCGGGGAATCTCAACGTGAGTTTCGAGGGGATTGCCGCCCACCGGTTACTGGGGTCTTTGACCGTTCTGGCGGTATCTTCGAGTTCGGCCTGTTCCAGTAGCGACTCCAAGCCCTCGGTTATTTTGGAGGCCATCGGGGTACCCGAGGATCTGGCCTCGGCGAGTATGAGGATTGGGCTCGGTCGATTCACAACCGGCGAAGAAATCGACTTCGCGTCGCAAAAAATCATCGAGGTTGTTCATCAGCTTCGCGGCTGATCGGCTCACCTGACCGCAGAGGTCCTAATCTCCTTCGTAGTCCGTGGCCTGCTTGCGCGAAAGGGAAATGCGCCTTCGATCCAGGTCCACATCCAAAATGCGGACACTGATTTCCTCGTCCTCGTTCAGCACTTCCCGCGGATGAATCACCCGACGGTTAGCCAGTTCGGATATGTGGATCAAGCCTTCCACGCCGGGGCGGAGTTCCACGAACACCCCGAAATCAACCAGCCGGGTCACACGCCCGGTAACGTCCTGACCGGGAACCATGGACTTGGCCGTTTCGGGCCAGGGATCGGTGGCCAGCGCCTTGATGGAGAGGCTGATGCGTTCGGACCGGCCCATCCCCAGGTTCTGGATTTCCAAGACCTTGACCTTGACGGTCTGGCCTTCGGTCAGAACGTCCGAGGGATCACCAACTCTTTGATGCGATATCTGGGAAATGTGGACCAGGCCTTCGATGCCCCCGATATCCACGAATGCCCCGAAGGGGACCAGCCGCGTGACGATCCCTTCCAGTTCGTCGCCCAGGGCCAGGGATTCGCGCGTGGCCTGGGCCTGGGTTTCCCGATCGGCCTGCAGCAGGGCCCGGCGGGATACCACGATGTTGCGTCCATCCTCGGACAGTTCCAGGATCTTGAACTGGTAGGTCTGCCCCACGAAAATGTCGGGGTTGTCCGCCCGCCGGACATCGATCTGGCTGAAGGGACAAAAGGCTCGCGTTCCGTCCAGGTCGATGGAAAAGCCACCCTTGTTGGTGCTGCCGACCTTGCCCTGGACCGGGGTCCCCGCTGCATAGGCGGCGGTAAGGGCTTCGTGACCGGCATCCCGAAGCTTGATGGCCAGCGTCAGCTTGAGTCCGTCCTGAGCCTTTTGGACGTAGGCCGTGACTTCATCACCGACCTGGAATTGCATTTTCCCATCCGGGCCCTTGAGCTCCTGAACAGACATGGGCAATTCATTGCGCAGGCCGCAGTCGACAAAAGCGTCGGGTCCGTCGATCTGGATGATTTTTCCGGTCAACTTGTCGCCGGGGTTGGCCTCGGAGGGGCCGGCCTGGTCGGTGGCCGCGAACATTTTCGCGAATTCGTTCTCATCGGTGGCGGGCTCACCTGATTCTCCGTCACCTTCGGGATGACCGGGTTGACCGGGTCCCTCGTCTCCTTCGGGTTGACCAGGTTGACCGGGTTGACCAGGTCCCTCGTCTCCTTCGGGTTGACCAGGTTGACCGGGTTGGCCAGGACCCT
>CBDUDB010000027.1:0-22177 GCA_965365795.1 uncultured bacterium
AGGCAAGTGGACTCGGAGACTGCAAGGAAAGGAGAACTCAGCGGGAACCGGATCAATCCTCCCCACTACCAAACCTCTCCCAGCTCGATTCCGGAATACCCATCCTCCCCATCAGATCCCGGAATCTGGAATCCGCACGGTATGGGTCTAGAGCCGGCCGCGCGAGCGTGTAGATCGTGGGTACCCGCTCCTCGTAGATCTTCTCCAGCCACTCGAAGGTCCGATCGACATCGCCGGCCAGCGCGAAGTAGACGGCGATGTAGATTGGATTGACGTACTCATGCTGCGACAGGGCGGAGAGGCGTTCCGCGCACACCAGGCAGGCACCCTGAATGCCCGATTCGGCATAGGCTTTTTCCAGGACCGGTCTTGATTCGGGATCACGCCCTGTCGAGGAATGGCGCAATTCGGCCATAGCCTCGTCGTACCGTCCCTGATGGTGGTACGACTGAAAGAGCTCGGACCAGCCCGCCTGGCTGTTGCCCGATAAGGTACGCCACTTTTCCACCTCCGTGTACATCTCCTCGAACCTGTGAGCAAGCAGGAGGTAATGGTAGACAGACTGATTCCTGAGGGCGGAATACGGATCCGATTGACGGGCGCGCTTGACCAGATCCACGGCCTCGTCGAGACGCCCCTGAATGATCTCGAGACCGGCCAGGCCGTGGAGGGCCATGCCGATGTTCGGATCCAACTCCAGCGCTCGGCGGAATTCCCTCTCGGCAGCGGCCCAGTCCCAGTTGGCATACATCTCGACGAAACCCAGCACGCCATGCGCGTCTCCGAGGCTAGGGTCCAGCTTCAGCGCTCGCTGGGCCGATTCCCGGGCCAGTAGGGCCAGTGGGTACAGGTCCCGGGCAGGTTGGTTCCTGACGACGCTGTTGACGATGTAGGTCCCGGCAAGACCCGTATGAGCCAGGGCGAAGTCCGGATCGGCGGCGATAGCCTGCTCAAAGTAGCGGCGGGCCTTCAGTAGGTCTTCCTCCGTGAGCTCGTACAGGTGGTGTACGCCCCGCAGATACATTTCGTAGACGGCGGGATCGACCGTACGCTCGGTTGTCAGGCGCTCTTGCTGCCCGGGTGTCAGGACAACGTGGATTTCCCCGGCAACCGTCCGCGCCACCTCGCTGAGCAGGTTCAGAATATCCCGCAGGTCGCGATCGTATTCGGCGGCCCACAGGTGCTCGTCGTTGGCTCCCCGGATCAGCTGAGCCGTAATCCGAACCCGGCTTCCGACCCGCAGGACCGAGCCCTCCACCAGGGCGTCCACATCCAGCTCACGAGCAATCTCAGGGATCGATTTGTCGGTCTCCCGGTAATACATGGCCGAGGTTCGCGAGATGACGCGCAAGGATCCGATCTTGGACAGCTCGGTGGTCAGCGCCTCGTGCATCCCCTCGACGAAGAAATCCTGCTCCGCATCGCCCATCATGTTGTCAAGGGGCAGCACCGCGATTGATCGTATCGGCGAAGGGCCCTCATCTCCCAGCAGCCGACTGCGCAGGTTACCGACATTCAGACCGAAGAGGAGCACCGCGAGAACGAGGACGGAGGCGAGAACACTACCGACGACGGCCGGGGACCACCGGCGAGGGGATTTGCCCTGCCCCGGCAGGGTTAACGTCGGCTGGTCCGCTGGGACAACGGCACGCCGAACACGGCTCAGGTCCGATGCCAAATCTCCGGCGGTCTGATATCGCGCTCCCGGTTCTTTCTCGAGACATCTGTCTATCAGACGCTCCAGCTCCAGCGATACCCCGGTTCGCAACCCTGTCACCGGCTGCGGAACCTTGTTCAAGATCGCATAGACCACCGCCGGCTCGTGATCACCCTGGAACGGTGGGCGGCCTGTTACCATCTCGTAAAGCACTGCGCCCAGGCACCACAGATCCGTGCGGTGATCGGTCTCCTCTGCCCGAGCTTGCTCGGGCGACATGTAGGCGGCGGTGCCGAGGGTCGAGCCCGTTCTGGTGACCCTGGTCACATTCGAGAGTTTCGCGAGCCCGAAGTCCAGGATCTTCACCAGCCCGTCGCTGGTGATGAAGATGTTGGCCGGCTTGATGTCCCGGTGCACGATCTCCTGCTCGTGGGCCTTGGCCAACCCGGAGGCGAGATCCCGGGCAATATCCATGGCCTCGTCCAGCGGCAACGGTCCGCGGGCGATGCGCTCCTTCAGTGTCTCGCCCTCGTAGCGCGCCATGGCGATGAACAGCTGCCCGTCGTCAGTCTCGTCGATCTCGAATATGCTGCAAACGTTGGGGTGGTCCAGGGCGGAAGCGGCTTTGGCTTCGTGGACGAAGCGGGCCTTGGCCTCGGGATCGTAGGTTAGCTCAGGTGGCAGGAACTTGAGGGCCACGGTGCGGTCGAGCTTGAGATCCACCGCTTGGTAGACCACACCCATGCCGCCGGCGCCGAGTTTCTTGGTGATCTTGTAGTGGGATATGGTCTGGCCGATCATCCAACTCCCCAATGGACTCGAGGTCAATGCAGTGAAGCATGGGATCCGGATCTCTGATCGTGACGATCCTAGTCCAATTCCCTGCCACTAGGCAAGAGAATGCCGGCAGTGGCGACAGGATCCCTATGTCAGCAAACCACCGCCAAAGCGGGACAAGGGCCCCCATCCCCCGGTGAACTAGCCGCCCATGGCTTTGCTGACAGTTTGCCGCAGTCAATCAACCGTTCTTCGGGTAATAGAGACTTTTGATGGCTGGATGACTCCCCAGGGAATTGGTTAATTGAAATTGGTCTCGCAATGTGCGAGAATATTACTCTAACTCGGTGCCAGATAGAGGAATATTCGGTTATTCGTGGGCATGAATTCCTTGCTGGGCGCTGCGGGATCTTGTTCCGGGGTACTGAAGAGGATTCGAATCAAAATCGACCCTAGGCTTCGGCTCAATCAACCGAAACCGTTCTGTTCTGATCACGGAAATCGGACGGATGCGAATCAACAAACTTATCGTCACCACCTTCATCCTGAGCGGTATGTTCATATCCCAGGGGGAATGCGGGTCTGCCCTCGGAGCACCTGCGCCCACAACCGCAACTGCCTTCGACACCTCACAGACGAAGGCGGATGCTCCCGGAGCTCTATCTCAGGAGCCCCGCTACATCAGCGTTCATCTTCAACCCTCCTTTCCGCGGCTGGTGGCCGGCGAATCAGGCCGACTGCAGATCGAAATCCGGCTGAAGGAATCCGACCAGGTCCAGGGCCATGCCCTGACCTGGGACCGCGACGCACCACCCCCCGTCGTATGGATCTCCACACCCACCGGAAGCGGCATTTCCTTCCTCAATGAGACCACTCCGAACAAGCCTGGACAGCAGGTTCTCGTCCATTTCACCTCAGCCGACCCAGGGAAGTCGGGCGCTCTTATCGCGGAAGTACCCTATTGCGTGAACGGCCGGACCCAAGCAGGAAAGCACATTATCTGGTTTGACGTCTCCGCCCCTCTGGTCACGGCGGGCGGCACGAAGATCCAGGACCTGGGGGTGGTTTCCCTGCCCTTCGAGGTTGACACCCATCTGAGGACAAAGCTCCTGATGCTGTTGATCGTGGCGATAACCGTCTTCCTTTTCATCGTCGAGTGGGTGCGCGTGGACGTGGTTGCCATCCTGATGATGGTCTTGTTGCCCGAACTGGGATTGCTCGATGCCCAGTATACCTTCCGTGGGCTGAGCAGCAACGCCGTGATGGCTATCATCGGCGTGATGATCATCAGTTACGGACTCAATCGGGTGGGTCTGGTGTGTCGAATGATCGAACCCCTGCTCGGTTTCGTCGGCAAGAGTACGACACGTCTGGCCGTGGTGTTTTCGAGTCTGATTGCCGTGATCTCCAGTGTGATGCAGAACACCGGCGCGGCCGTGCTTTTCCTGCCCGCCATCCGTCTGGTGGCCTCTGACAAACTCCGGATCCCGATTTCCCGGGTGCTCATGCCAATAGGAATGGCGGCGATCCTGGGCGGAACCCTCACCATGGTCGGTACAAGTCCCCTGATACTCCTGAACGATCTGCTCCCGACCGGGATGCCCAAGTTCGGCTTCCTCGAATTGACGCCCATCGGCCTGGGTCTCGTCTGCGGCGGAATCCTCTACCTGATCATCATCGGCCTGCCGGCTTTGACCCGATTGCCCGTCAGCCGGATGGATTTCAAGAAGGGATCCAACGGCCTTACCATGAAAAGGGTTGCCGATTCCTACCCTGAAATCGGCCGCCTGTTCGAGATCGCCGTCCCGCAAGGCTATCGGCCCGGGAAAGGCCCCCAGGAAATCATCAACATCCGGCGAAATTTCCAGGTGAACATTGTGGCCATCGTCGATGAGAAACGCATCCTCAGGATTGCACCCCCCACCGGTGAATTCATCAGGGGCGGTTCCATCCTGTGTGCCTACGGACCCGAGGCGGCCACCAGGGATTTCATTGAAGATTACAGACTCGCCCTTCGGGAACCACCCAAAATTTTCCAGAGCACACTTTTCAACCCCGCCCTGGCGGGAATCGTCGAGGTTGTGGTATCTCCGCGCTCCACGCTGATCGGCCAGACCATCAAGGAGATTCGTTTCCGCGAAACCTACCAGGTGAGCCCACTCGCGTTGCACCAGAACGGCAAAACCTACTACCGGGAAATGGCCGATAAGGAGCTTCAGGCGGGCGACGCCCTGCTCCTTCACGGTACCTGGAAACAATTCCACTCCTTGCAGGATCGCCATCAAAATTTCATCATCATTTCATCCTGCGAATCGGAATTCCACCGTCCGGAAAGAGCCTGGCGGGCGCTGATCTGCTTCCTCGGAGCCCTTCTCCTGATGGTTATTTCCAGCTTTTATTTCCAGTCGCGACTCTACAACCCGATTCCCCTTTCGGTTTGCCTCATGGCGGGCGCCATTGCCATGGTCCTGACCAAGGTGATGACGATCACCGAGGCGTACCGCGCCGTGGATTGGCGTACCGTATTCCTGCTCGGTGGTTTGATCCCGCTGGGGATGGCCGTGGAACGTACGGGAACAGCTCAGTGGATCGCCAAGGGAATCGTCGCGGGCCTGGGCGACTTCATGTCTCCGCTGGTGTTGCTGTGCGTTCTCGCCATTCTGAGTTGCGGATTCACTCTGGTGATCTCAAACGTGGGGGCCTGCACCCTGCTGGTTCCCCTGGGCATCTCTCTCGCCCAGCAGATCGGAATCGACCCGCGCGTGGCGGCCATCGTGGTCGGGATCGGCGTTTCCAACTCGTTTATTCTACCAACCCATCAGGTGAACGCCCTGTACATGGGACCAGGCGGCTACCGCACCAAGGATTACCTCAAGATCGGAGGGGGGCTGAGCCTGCTTTATATCGTGATCTTGGTGGTGATTACTTACTTCCTCTACCTCTGAGCGGGCATCGGTGTCCCGCACCGTGTCGTAGATCCGAGAACTATGCTAGGTTCGACGCGAAAGTGTCCGGCAGGATCCGTTATTTCCCGACCCGGGAATCGTATCAAGAGAGAGAGTTTGGCATGGGCAAGAAGCCGCAACCTATCCCAAGAGAATCTTCCAGTTCAGCCAGTCCATGGCTTATACCCACGGAGGGCTTGCGCTGGCGATGCGACCCTGATCAGCTCCCTTTCCAGTCAACCGCGGAGGTCGAACCGGTTTCAGGTGTCGTGGGTCAGGAATCCGCTGTTGAGGCCTTGCGGTTCGGCCTGGAGATCGACGCTCCCGGACAGAACATTTTCGTTCGCGGTCTGAGCGGAACAGGCCGCCTAACCCTCGTCCATCGACTGCTTCAGGAAATCCGGCCTTCCTGCCCGCTGGTCAAGGACTGCTGTTTCGTGCACAACTTCGCCCAACCGGACCGGCCGCTTCTGATCAATCTCCCACCGGGAAAAGGGCGAGCTTTCCGGCGTAGCATGGACAAGCTTGCCGAATTCGTGCAACGGGACCTCGGGGATGCCCTGGCCAAGGATGAAATCCAAACCCGCATTGCGGCCCTGGATGAGAAAGCCAAGCGAAAACTGGAAGAAATCATCAACCCCCTCGAAAAAGAATTGAAGGAGGCGGGCCTGGCCCTGGTCAGTTCCCAGACTGGGCCCATGGTCCAAACCACCATCTTTCCGTTGGTCGAGGGGCATCCCGTGCCGCCTGATCAGTTTGATCAGCTGCATGACGAGGGAAAAATCACCGAGGAGCAGTACCAGGCCTTCCAGACTCAATTCGAGGACTACCAGGCCCAGCTTATGGAAATCGATGTCAGGGCCAGCGAAATTCACCACAGTCACTTGGAAGACGTCCAGGAGATTTTCGAGGGCTCGGTCCGCTGGACCATGGGGCCGCTGGTGTCCAGGATAGAGGCAGATTTTCCAGACCCTGCCGTACACAATTACCTGAACGAACTCGTAGACGATCTGGTCACCAATCGGCTCGGCGAACCCGATCAGGATGTCGATTTCACTCGACTCTACCGGGTCAATGTCGTCCTCGACCATCAGGGAAAAGAGCAGTGCCCCATTATCGCCGAGAGTGTTCCCACGGTTCGGAGCCTCCTGGGCTCGATCGAGTTCGATTTTGAAGAAGGTGAACCTCGTTCGAGTCACATGGGAATCCGACCGGGGTCTCTTCTTCAGGCCGACGGCGGTTTCTTGATTTTGGAGGCGCGCGACCTTCTGAGTGAGCCCGAAGCTTGGAAAGTCCTGGTGCGAACGCTTCGGACAGGCCGGTTGGAGATTGTGCCCTCGGAGGACAGCCATTCCATGGCGCCGGCGCTGCTCAAGCCCGCTCCGATTGAAATCAATGTCAAAGTGGTTTTGGTGGGTGAAGCGGAGACTTATTACATGCTGGACTCCCTGGATCCCGACTTCCCCCATCTGTTTAAGGTTCTTTCTGATTTTGACACGGTCCTCCCCCGCGATGCCGTCGGCGTGCAGTCTTATGCGCAGGTAATATCGCGAATCGTACAGGAGGAACATCTCCTCCATTTCGATGATACCGGTGTGGCGGCGCTGGTGGAACATGGGGCGCGCATTGCGGCCAGCAGGGGAAAGCTGAGCACCCGCTTCGGCCGTCTGGCGGACATCGCTCGTGAAACCTCGTTCCTTTCGAAAAAGCAGGGGCGAAAGATGGCCACGGGGGACGATGTTCGCGAAGCGATCCGGTTTGGAAAAAGGCGGGCTGACCTCCCCGCCCGGCGTTTTCGGATGCTCGTTGCCGACGGGACCCTGCAGGTCCAGGTGCAAGGGGCCACCGTGGGCCAGGTCAATGGTCTTGCCGTCATAAAGGCGGGTCCCCTGGTGTATGGCTTCCCTGCCCGCATTACCGCCACCATCGGCCCCGGGACCGCCGGCGTGATCAACATCGAACGCGAGGCGGATCTGAGCGGTGCCATCCACACGAAAGGATTTTACATCCTGGGGGGACTTCTTCGTTTCCTTCTACGCACCAACCACCCATTGGCATTCGACGCTTCTGTAGCCTTTGAACAGAGTTATGGAGGGATTGATGGTGATTCCGCCTCGGGAGCGGAAGTCTGCTGTCTGCTGAGTGCCCTGACCGGTATTCCTCTCAGTCAGGAACTGGCAATGACAGGGGCCATCGACCAGATGGGTAATGTTCTGGCTGTGGGCGGTGTTAATGAAAAGATCGAAGGCTTCTATGACACCTGCCATGATCTGGGTCTGACCGGAACCCAGGGGGTGATCATCCCGAAAGCCAATGACGGCGATCTGATGCTCAGGCACGATGTGGTGGAATCCTGTGCCCTGGGCCGGTTCCGAGTCTTCGCGGTGGATACTGTCCAGCAGGCGCTTGAGATCCTTTCTGGAATTCCCGCTGGTGTGCGGGACAAGAAAGGGGCCTACCCGGACGACTCGGTTCTTGGCATTGCCGTCTGCCGGGCACGAAGCTACTGGGAAATGGCCTCCATGGCCCCCGGAAAACCGCCTCAAGAATAACGGCGGGAATTGCGGAAAACCCTCCCGCCTCAGCGCAGGCGAACGGCCACTCGGGCAACCGTCTCGATTCCGAGGGCCGCCCTCGGCCAGCTCTCAGTAGCGAGCCGACTCCTTCAACTCACGAAAGGGGTCGTATCGTTCCGAATCCTTTCCGTACCGCTCCTTGAGCAGGTCCTCATGAAGAATGAAGGTTGCATGCTCCCCCGCAACGCGTGAGAAGAGGATCCGCAGATTGTCCCCCTCGAGCACCAGTTCCAGTTCACACAGGTTGGAGTCTTCCTTGTTCTTGAGATTTTCCTGGCACATGGGGCAGTGGAAATCCCACTTGCAGCCGTTTTCGCAGGTCACCTTCGGCGGAAGATAGATTTCGTACTTTCCCGGTTGCGGATTCATCCCAATCAGGCACTTCGCATCACCACACGATGCCTTGAGGACGATCGCGGTACCCGGATTGAGCATCGTCTTGCACTTCGGACAACAGTATTCCCAACTCATCTTATACCTCCCTTGACCACCGGGTCCAACTTGGAAATGTCATGCAGGCCCGGTTGATCCACCACACATAACAAAATAACAACTCCTTTTCAATATCACCACCCGACCACGCCCTATCCTTGGGCCATCACCTCCAACAGGTGGTCAGGCTTGAGTTTATGCTTGTCCAGACCTACTTCCGCCGGTTCCAGGCCCTGCGCCAGGGCCAGCAGCTGGAAGAAGTAGACCGGCGGAATGGTGAACCCCAGATCGAACTTGCGGGCGATCCGGATCTGCCCCGTGTCGAACGAGTCGAAACACGAAGGACAGATCACCCCCATGGCATCGACATCGGCGGCGTGCACCGATTCCAGAATGGTTTTGGTCATCTGTTCGGGAAGATCGCAATCGCGGCAGGATTTTCCGCAACAGATGATTCGCTCGGTATGATCAACCGGCGTGGCGCCGACCGCGCGCAGCATGTCCTCGAAGATGGTCGGGTGGTCGGGATCATCCACCTGCATGATGTCCCGAGGCTTGAGCAAATGGCAACCGTAGTGGACGGCGATGCGAATTCCCGTCAATGGTTTCGTGACCGACGCCCGCACTCCATCCAGCCCCACATCGTCCCGCAGAACGGTGATCAAATGGCGGGTTTTCACCGTCCCGCGGTATTCCAGACCTATGCGTTCCAGGCGCGCGTTGACCCGGTCCAGCAGTTCGCCACCCTCGTTTAGCAAGTGTCCGGCCTCGGCCAGAGTTTCGGTGCAGCCGCTGCAGATGGTGACGAAATCCAGCCCCGCCTCCTCGGCGAGAACCAGGTTGCGCGCCGCCAGCGTCAGCCACTCCTCCTTGTGCAGGGACTTGAAAAAAACAGGATCCGGGCAGCAGCCCAGCCCCGGCAGATCCACCAGTTCGACGCCCAGTTGGCTGACCGTCTTGCGCACCGCGGCCTCCATCTGGGGATGCCTGACCTGGATCATGCAACCGGGAAAAAAGGCGAACCTCATCTAGTTCTCCTTTCCTGTGGGGCCAGCGGGCGTCTCGAGGTCGGCCAGCAGTATTTCGAGGGGTTCCAGATCCAGCTCGGGCAGGGGCGGCAGACCCAGTTCTGCACGGCGGCGGTGGGTGGCCGAGGTGACCATGGCGCTGCGGCCGGTTTTCAGCAGCCCTTCAACCAGCCGGTCGACGCCTTTGGGTACGATGCCCTGCTCCCGCATCAAGTTTTTCAAGGCGATGATCACCTCGATGGGCTTGACGTTCTGGGGACACCGGTCAAAACAGGTGAAACAATTCGAACACTGCCACACCGGTGAAGTGTCGCCGACGACTTCCTCCCTCATCCCGTACAGAACTCCCAGCATGATCTGCCGGGGATTGAACTCCTCGCTGAAGCGCGCCGAAGGACAGTCACCAACGCAGGCGCCGCACTGGTAGCAGAAGTTGACGCCGTCGCCTTCCAGTACCAGGCCCAGTTCCTCGCGAAACGCGTGGTCTATCTTGACCGGTTCGTCACTCACGGCTATCCCTTCGCCCCGTCGGCAGCAGCCACCGGGCGTACGCTGTTGGACCGGCACTTCGGACACGACCGTTCGGTCATGACCCCCTTGGGGTCATAGTCCTGGACATAGTCGTGTCCGCAGCGCATGCACTTAAACTTCCACTGCTTTTCCACTCTCGTCCTTTCCGGCCTTGACCGCCTTTCTCGCCAGCTTGTCCAGCTTCTTCTGGTGTTCGGCCTGAAGCACCTCCATGGTGTGCCGGACTTCCTCGTCGGTTACCGTCAGACGCAGATCCTCCATCTGGCGCATGGTTTTCTGGAACTTGGGACCTTCGGCAGCGCTGATCCACTCGAGCTGCAATCGCTCGGGGCGGATGTCACGTTTTTCGAGGTAGTTCCAGAGCTTGTACACGCGCTTGACCGTCTGGCGATTCGCGTCGATGTAGTGGCAGTCGCTGAAGTGGCAACCGGACACCAGCACCACCGGCGCCCCCTTGCGGAAGGCCCGCTTGATGAACGATTCGTCCACGCGCGCCGAACACATGGTGCGGATCAAGCGGTTGCTTGCCGGATACTGCATCCGGCTGATGCCCGCCGTGTCGCCGCCCGCATAACTGCACCAGTTACAGGCAAAGACGATGACCTTTTCCATGCGGTTATTCGCCAGCAGGGTATCCACCTGGCTCATGATCTGGGCATCCGTGAAGTGACGCATGCTGATGGCCCCGAAAGCGCAGGTCGCGCTGCAGTTGCCGCAACCCGCGCAGGCCGCCTCCACCACGTGGGCCTTGGTCTTGGTGGCCTTGTCGGCGGTGATCGCCCCGTAGGGACAGACCAGGGAGCACAGACCGCAGGCGTTGCACAGGTCGTCGTCCACCACCGCGGTGATGGATTCCACGGTGACCTTGCCCGCGTTGAGCAGGGCTCCGGCCCGGGCCGCGGCGGCGCCCGCCTGAGTGACGGAATCCTTGACGTCCTTGGGAGCCTCCGCGCAACCGGCGATGAACACCCCCTTGGTAGGAGCATCCACCGGCTTCAGCTTGGGATGAGCCTCCATCAGGAAGCCGTCGCCGGTCGAGGACAGGGTCAGCAGACGGCGCACGTTCTTGTCCGCCGGATTCGGCCGCGCCCCCACCGACAGCACGACCATGTCGAACTCGTGCTCCTCCAGTTCCTGGGTGGTGGTGTTTTCCACCATCATGCGCAGGGCGCCGGTTTCGGGATCCTCCTGGACATCGCCCGGGATGCCGCGAATGTACCGGACACCCGCCTCCCGACTTTTGTCGTACAGTTCCTCGAAACCCTTGCCGAACGCGCGCATGTCGATGTAGAACACGGTGCACTCGCTGTCGGGGTAGTGATCCCGGATCAGCAGGGTGTCCTTTACCGTATTCATGCAGCAGAAATTACTGCAATACCCGGCCCCATCCCGCAAGGAACGTGAACCCACGCACTGGATGAACCCGATCCGTTGGGGTGTCTGTTGATCGCCCGGCCGCACCAGGTGGCCCTCGGTGGGACCGCCGGCGCAGATCAGACGCTCGAATTCCATGCTGGTGACCACGTTCTGGTACCGCGTGTAACCGTACTCGTCCAAGGCCGTGGGATCGTAGGGCTCGATGCCCGTGGCCACGACGATGGTGCCGATGTCCAGCACCACGATTTCGTCCTGCATGTCGTAATCGATTGCCTGCTTTTCGCACACCTCGGCGCACTTGCCGCAGGCGATGGGATTGGTGCCGAGGCACGTATCCATGTCGATGAGGTAGGCCGAAGGTACCGCCTGCGGGAACGGCAGGTAGACCGCCCGCCGGGTGGACAGTCCCATCTGGAACTCGTCCGGGTGCACCGCCGGGCAGACCTTGGCGCACTCGCCGCAGTTGTTGCAGAGCGCCGCGTCCACGTACCGGGCCTTCTTGCGAACCGTGACCTTGAAGTTCCCCACGTAACCGGAGACGTTCTCGACTTCGCTGAAGGCCATCAACTTAATGTTGGGATGCCGACCGGCATCCATCATCTTGGGTCCGAGTATTCATATGGAGCAGTCCATTGTCGGGAACGTCTTGTCCAGCTGGGCCATGATGCCCCCGATACTCGGATCCTTCTCCACCAGGTAGACCGGGTGTCCCTGGTCCGCCAGGTCCATCGCCGCCTGGATGCCGGCGACGCCGCCGCCGATTACCAGGGCCGTCTTCGTCACCGGGAAAGTCATCTCTTCCTGGGGCGTCAGCTTCGCGGCGCGAGCCACTGAACTGGCGACCAGGTCCTTGGCCTTTTCCGTCGCGGCTGTCGGGTCGTCCCCGTGCACCCACGAGCAGTGCTCCCTCAAGTTCGCCATTTCCATGAGGTACGGGTTCAGGCCGACATCCCAGACGCAGCCGCGGAACGTCGGCTCGTGCATGCGGGGCGTACAGGAGGCGACGACCACCCGTTCGAGCTTGTCCTCGGTGATGGCCTTCTTGATTTCCTCCTGCCCCGGCTCCGCGCACGTGTACTTGTTCCGCACGACCGTCACGACGCCGGGCAAGGAGCGTGCATACTCCTCGACGGCGGCCGTGTCGACCGTACCGGCGATGTTGCTGCCGCAATCACAGACAAACACCCCGATGCGGGGAAGGGCTTCCTGAGTCATGGTTCACCTCCTCTCATTTGTTGGGCCCGACTCGAAGTCAGGCCGGGTTACCGGGCAGGGCGCCCGCCACGACGGTGGCCAGGTCCCGGATCTCGATTCCGGGCACCGATTCATCGTCGCCTGACTGGGCACACTTCAAGTGGATCATGCACTTGGGGCAGGCGGTCACGAGGGTTTCGCTCCCGGTGGCCGCGGCCGCCTTCAGCAGATCCGTCTGAATGCGTTTGGAGACCTGGTTGCACGCCAGCCAGTTGCCGGCGCAACAGGTGGCCCCGCTCTTGTTGCGGGGCATTTCCTTTAGTTCGAGACCGGGAACCGCCTGAAGGGCGGCCCGGGGTTCCTCGTATTTGCCCTGGTGACGGCCCAGCCGACAGGGATCCTCGAAGGTCACCCGAGTGGCCGCCTCCGTCAGTTGAAGCTCGCCGGCGCGTTCGGCCACCAGCTCGGCCACGTGAACCACCCGGCATTCGGGCTGACCGAAGCGCCGCTGGTACTCGTTGATCAGGGTCAGCTGGCACTCGGGACAGACGGTGACCACCAGTTCGGGCTCGGCCTGGGCGAACATCTTCACGTTGCGTTCGGCGAGATTTTCGAAGGTCTCATCATCCCCGGACCAGAGTTGATCGTGGCCGCAGCAGCGCTCGTGGTCGCTCACCTTCGGGGCGATGTCCAGGGCATTGAGAATGCGGATGGCACTCTTGACCGCGTCCAGGGTGGCCACCCCGTTTTCCGTGAAGAAAACGTCGAAAAAGGGCGTGCAGCCGGTCCAGAGCAGAACCTTGCTGTCCGGATCAGTCCGCAGGTCTTCGCCTTCCAACCACCCGAGCCGCTCCTGGGGAAGATCCGCCTGGGACTGAAGGGTGGCCAGAGCGGCAATGGCGCTGCAGCGCGTGGAGGCCGGCTTTTCACCCCGTTCCCGTGAAAGACGCCGAAGAGGCGGGACCGAAGGAGAAATGGGCACCTCCTGGGGACACCGCTGATCGCACTGCATGCAGGTCAGGCAATCCCACAGCGCTTCGGTGGTGGACACCGGCCGTCCCTCGGCCAGACGCCGCATCAGCCGCCGCGGCGAGAGCGACTTGTTGTAGCGGGCCACCGGACAGGCGCTGGTGCACTTGCCGCAGTCCAGACAGCGCAACACCTGGGATGAGGCGGTCGTCATGACGAACTCACCTCCACTTCTGCGCCAACGGGCTGGTCGGCGAAATCGACATCGCCGGCCGCGGCGCGCAGTGGGCTGGGACCCAGTTCGGTGATGCGGGCCACGAACTCGTCGATCAAGGACGCCCAGCGGGGCCCTTCGGCCGCGGACACCCATTCCAACCGGACCCGGTCGGTTTCCACCCCGAGCATCCGCAGCAATTCCTTGGTGATGTCGAATTGTTTGATGGCCCAGTGGTTGCCGAAGATGTAGTGGCAGTCGCCCAGATGGCAGCCGCTGATCAGCACGGCGTCCGCGCCCATGCGGAAGGCGTTCAACACGTGGGTCGTGTTCACCCGACCTGAGCACATGGTGCGGATCACCCGGATGCCCGGCGAGTAGGCGATACGGCTGGTCCCGGCCGTATCGGCCCCGGCGTAACTGCACCAGTTGCAGGCGAAAACGACAATGCGGGGTTCGAAACGATCGCTCACTTCGCCTCCTCCCACTGCAGCATGGTGGTCATCATGGTTTCGATCTGGTTGTCGGTGAAATGGCGCGCCGTGATGGCGCCACTCGGACACCAGGCCACGCAGGTTCCGCAGCCCTTGCACGAGGCCTTGTTGATCGTCGCCACCGGGACCCCCAGTTCGCCCGTTTCCAGACCGGGGGCATGGAATTCACAGATCTCCAGGCACGTACCGCAGCCCCGGCACCGGGTGGGATCGACCTCGGCCACGGTGGGCTCGAGGGCCAACTTCTTTCGCGCCATGATCTGGCCCGCCTTGCCGGCGGCCGCCGCAGCCTCGCTGAGGGAGTCGCTGATGGCCTTGGCGCCCACGGCCGAACCGCAGACGAAGACCCCGTCCACCACCGTCTCCACGGGCCCCAGTTCGGGGTGCCGTTCCATGAAAAAACCGTCCGGCCCCACCGGCACCTTCAGGATTTCCTTCAACTTGGTGACCGTCTCGGTGTCGGGCACCAGTCCGACCGCCAGAACCACCAGATCCGCGGGGGCCTCCACGTTGCGACCCAGCATGACATCCCGGGCCACCACCCCTTTGGCCTTGGTCTTGGTGCCCACCACCTGCGGGAGCGGGCCGCCGGGGACCCGGATGAAGAGTACCCCCTCACCCCGTGCTTTTCGGTACAGCTCTTCGGTTCCGGGCGAAACACATCGCATGTCCCGGTACAGCACCGTGGTTTTCACGCCGCGACGCGACAGATTCAAAGCCTGTTCCACCGTGGTTGGGCAACAGTAGCGGCTGCAACCCGTGTTGCAGCCGGGGCCTTCTTGTCGGGATCCCACACACTGAATGAAGACCGCGCTGGCCGGCGGGCTGCCGTCCTTTCCGAATAACTTGTCACCGGAAGCGGCCAGACGCTTTTCCAGTTCCACGCTGGTGACCACGTTGCGTTTGGTTCCGTAGTCAAAGGTGCCTGTCGGGTCGTGAACCTTGGCTCCGGTGGCCAGGATGATAGTGCCAAGCTCCAGATCCCCGGAAGAAGCGCCCGTCAACTCAACGCGGAAGTTCCCCAGGTAACCGTGAACGGCGGCGAGTTCCGTGCCGGCCCTCACTTCCACGCCGGAATCGGCCAAGGGTCCTTTCAAGCTTCCGAGTTTCTCGCTGCCTGACGAGCCGGACCCGTACAGGGTTTCCAGACCGGGATCCGCCAGGATCCCCCCCAGTTGCTCACTTTTTTCGATGAGGACCACTTCATAGCCCTGGGCGTCCAGATCAAGCGCCGCACGGATTCCCGCCACACCGCCTCCGACAACCAAGGCCCGGCGGGTGACCGGAACCTCCACCGGCTTTAATGGCTCCAGGGCAACCGCTCGGGCCACTCCCATGCGAATCTGATCGCGGGCCCGCCGGTAGGCTTCGTCCGGCACGTGGGCGTGGACCCAGGTGCACTGGTCACGGATGTTGACCATCTCGATCAGGAAGGGATTCAGACCGCTGCGCGCCAGCACTTCCCGGAACACCGGTTCATGGGTGCGCGGCGTGCAGGCCGCCACCACGACCCGGTTCAGTTCGTGTTCGGCGATGGCCGCGGCGATGGCCCGCTGGGATATGTCGGCGCAGGCGAAACTGTCGTCCGTGGCGTAGGCCACTCCCGGCATCTCGCGCGCCTCGGCGGCGAGCTGGACCGGGTCCACCACCCCGGCGATGTTGGCCCCGCAATGGCAGACAAAAACCCCGACCCGCGGTTTGCCGCCGGGGTCACGGGTCTCCTTGAGCGGGGCCGGCTCGGTATCCTGTCGGTGGTCCAGGACATGGACCGCGGCTTCGGCAGCTGCGGCGCCGCCCTGGGCGACACACTCGGGAACGATGGCGGGAGAACCGGCGCTGCCTGCCACATGGATTCCCGGCCGGGACAGTTCCGAGGGGGCGTTTTCCGGATCGCGGCGGCGATAGAATCCCTGGGGGTCCAGGTCCACGCCCAGGATCTCCGCCAGTTCGGGCGATCCGTGGGCCGGCAAGGCCGCGGTGGACAGAACCACCATTCCGGCCTGCAGTTTTTCGGGACGTCCGGTGCGGAAGTCTTCGACCCACAGGGTCAGGTTGCCCGAGTCGGGATCTTCCTGGATCTTGGCGGGTCGACCCCGCACCTGGCGGATGTCGTCCCGGTCCAGACAGCGCTCCACGAAGGCGTCGTATCCCCGGCCCACCGCGCGCATGTCCGTGTACAGCAGGACGCATTCTTCCAGACCCGGTTCATGTTCATGGGCCAGCATGGCCGATTTCACGGAGTTCATGCAGCAGTAACGGGAGCAATAAGGCCGGCCGCCCTCACCCCGCGAGCCCACGCACTGGACAAAGACGACGCGGTCGGGTACCTGGTGATCGCTGGGGCGCAGGACCCGCCCCTGGGTCGGACCGGTGGCGCATAGAAGTCGTTCGAATTCGAGGCCGGTCATCACGTTGGCAGCGCGACCGTAGCCAAAAGCCTGGAGTTCGGTGGGGTCGAGTTCGTCGAACCCGGTCGCCACTACCACCGCCCCCACGTTCAGGGTCGTTTCTTTGACCACGTCGTCGAAATTGATGGCGTCCGGATCACAGGCCTTCACACAGCGTTCGCAGACCAGGAACTCGTCGTTCAGGCAGGCTTCGCGGTCGATGTGAAAGGTGGCGGGCACGGCCTGGGGAAAGGGTCGGTCGATGGCCTTGGCGGCCTTCAATCCCGCATCGTAGGGGTTGGGCCGGACGGCCGGACAGGCCTCGCTGCACAGACCGCAGGCGATGCACAGTTCCGGATCCACGTACCGGGGTTGACGGCGCACCCTGGCCTTGAAATCGCCGGCGACGCCTTGCAGTCCGACGACTTCGGAAAGGGTGTGCAACCGAATGCGGGGATGCCGACCGGCATCCATCATCAGGGGCCCGAGAATTCAGATCGAGCAGTCAACCGTTGGGAAAACCTTGTCCAGCTGGCTCATGCGACCGCCGATGGACGGCGAACGCTCCACCAGATGCACCTGGAATCCCGACCGCGCGAGATCGAGCGCGGACTGGATGCCCGCAATCCCGCCGCCGATCACCAGGACCCCCCTAGCTGTGGAAGTGTTCATATCCCTTCTCGAAGGCTTGCAGGTTCAGGTCGATCGTCGCCGGGGGCACGGACGATTCGACCGCTTGTTTGGCGGCATTCTTGCCGACAACTTCCGTAACAGCCGTGGCGAAACCCACCACGACAATGTTCTGAACGATGCGTTTGCCCAGCTCCTCGGCAAAACGAGTGGCTGGTATGCCGAACTTTTTCGCGTTGGCGGAAACCTTGTCGTCCGGGTGGACCAGGTCCTCGTCATAGATGAGCACGCCGTCGTCCTTCAGTTCGCCGGCGTACTTTTCATATCCTTCCCGGGACAGGGCGATCAGCACATCGGTAACTTTCAGGTAGGGATAGGCGACGAACTCCTCATCCACGACCACCGCCGCCGCACAGGCGCTGCCGCGGGCTTCGGGCCCGAAACTCTGGGTCATGGTCGAGTGGATGCCGTCGTAGATGGCCGCGGCTTTGCCGAAGATGTAACCGGTCATGATGACACCCTGGCCCCCGTATCCGGTAACTCGAATCTCACGCCTGGGCATGGGTCTTCTCTTCCTGCTGGGCCGCCTCCATTTGCGCGGCGCGGTAGTACTTGTCACCCAGCGAGGCCAGGAGCTGCTGATCGCTGAGTTCGTGCCAGGTGGGACGTTCGATATCGACGAACCGGCCCACCTTGATGGTCTTCTGGAACTCGATGGCCAGATCGGCCGTGTCGCTGTCCAGTTCGATATGGCTGTTGTCGTGGTAGAAATTCATCAGGTCGTAACCGGAACCCAGGCGATTCCGGCGTGCATAAAGGGTGGAACAGGGCGCAATGGCTTCGACAAATGAAAACCCCGGTTTGACCAGTGCTTCGGTCAACGACTTGGTCAACCGACGCACATGCAGCGAGGTCCAGCGCGCCACGTAAACCGCTCCGCAGGCCTCCAGCAGCCGGGGCAGGCTGAACGGAGGTTCGAAGGCTCCGTAGGGCGTGGTCGAGGTGTTGGCCGGTTGGGGTGTCGTCGGCGCCGCCTGCCCGCCCGTCATGCCGTAGATGAAGTTGTTCACGCACACGACCATGATGTCCATGTTGCGCCGGGCGGCGTGAATCAGGTGGTTCCCGCCGATGGCCGACAGGTCCCCGTCGCCGCTGAACACCACCACCTTCAGATCCCGGTTGGCCAGCTTCAGACCCGTGGCGAAGGGGATCGCCCGACCATGGGTGGTGTGGTAGGAATCCAGCTTCACGTAACCCGCCACGCGGCCGGTGCAGCCGATGCCCGATACGATGGCCATCTTGTCGTAGTCCATTTTGGCCCGGTCGATGGCATCGATAAAACACTTGAGCACCGTGCCGATGCCACAGGTCGGACACCAGATGTGCGGAAAACGATCCGAACGCAACAAATGGTCCTGGGGATGTTTGAGATGGGTCGTCGTAGTCATTCGGCCACCTCCTCGATAACCCGTTGAATGTCGTTGGGGTCGTGCACTCCGCCTCCCATGTGCGGAATAAGCCTGACCGGCGCCTGGCCCGCCGCGCAACGCTCGATCTCCAGGCTGACCTGCCCATAGTTGATCTCGGGAATCACGAAGGCCTTGACCTTGGGAGCCAGCTCGCGAATGCGGTTTTCGCAGAAAGGCCACAAGGTCTGCATACGGATGGACCCGACCTTCAAGCCCGCCTCCCGGGCGCCGTCGACGGCGGCCCGCGCCACGCGCGAGGTGATGCCGTAGGACACGACCACCACGTCGCAGCCTTCCATTCCGTCCTCTTCCAGCATGACGATCTCGTCGGCGTTGTTGCGGATCTTGTCGCACAACCTGCGGACAAGATCGTCATGGCAATCCGCCTCCATGACGGGGTAACCCTTCGCATCGTGGGTCAGGCCGGTCACGTGATATCGATGACCATCCCCCGCGTGAGCCATGGCCGGAATCATGTCCGCTCCCACGGCGAACGGTTCGTATTCACCGGGCGCCTTGTCGGTCATGCGTCGCGGGGTGATCTCGATTTCACTGGCGGCGGGAATGACCACCTTTTCGGTCATGTGGCCGATGCACTCGTCGAGCATGACAATCACCGGCACGCGGTAGGCTTCGGAAAGGTTAAAAGCCTCGATGGTCAGGTAGTAAGCTTCCTGCGGCGACTGGGGGGCCAGGGCAATGATTTCATAGTCGCCGTGGGAACCCCACCGCGCTTGCATGACGTCCGCCTGGCCCACCATGGTGGGAAGGCCCGTCGAGGGTCCTCCCCTCATCACGTTGATCACCACGCAGGGTGTCTCGAGCATGGCGCCCAGTCCGATGTTTTCCATCATCAGACTGAAACCCGGGCCCGAGGTGACGGTCATGGCCTTGGCACCGCCCCAGACCGCGCCGAGAACGGCGGTGATCGAGGCGATCTCATCTTCCATCTGAATGAAGGTTCCGCCGATGCTGGGCACGCGCGCGGCAAACCGCTCGACCACCTCGGTCGAGGGAGTGATGGGATAACCGGCCACGAAATCACATCCAGCGGACAGGGCGCCCTCGGTGCAGGCGTGGTCCCCGTCCAGGTAGTGATTGCCCGTGAGCACACGTTTGGGATCAGCCGATGACATCGCCGGCCCCCTTTGCCTGCTGGTTGGTTTCTTCATTTTCAGCCGGCAGGCAGAAAATGGCGAAATCAGGGCAGATCACCTCGCACAGATCGCATTCCACGCAGTTGTCGGCATCGACCACTTCGGGATAGTGGTAACCCTTGGCGTTGAATGCTGAGGACATCTTGAGAACGCCGCGCGGACAGAATTGCACGCAGAACTCGCAGCCCTTGCAGCGATCCAGAATGAGGTGGATTTCGCCCTGGGGAATCTTGACTTGCTGGATGTCCAGCGGAGTACGCCAAAAGCGCATGACCGCGCCCCTTCCGGTCATCGCCGGTGGTCGCGGTTACAATCACCGCTCGGCCGGCGGCCAGATAAAGAGCGGCGGGTAGGATTGAAATGTTCCGGGGCCTGGTTGCCCTATCTGAGCTCCGTCAGATGCCTATGCAAACTCTGTGTTGAATCTCCCGCTGGTTGAATGTCTGCTTCGGTCCTTCGAGCTCCCGGCCCAGCGCTTCCAATCCAACACGCCGCAGCAAGAGCCTAACATTCACAGTATACCGGAAAACAAGCGTGGGAAACTAATTAAATGAATGACTGATATCGATTATCATTTAAATGGCGGATAGACTCACCCATTCCCGATACCCGATTATTTGACACCGGTTTATGGCAATATACCTCACCCTCAGGAGCTGACGGCCTCCATAAGGGGCAAGACGGCTTCCTGACCCAGCAGTTGGCGCACCAGACAACCATCGATCGCCTGATACAAGCGGATGGGAGCAAAGGGACCGCGCAGCACCCGGTGACCGCCTTTCCGGTACAGATGTTCGGTTCGGAGCGCCGCCATGTTCTGCTGGGTGTTCGCCGGTCCGGTATCCTTCAGGACCATTGCGGCCGTTTCCCCCAGCTTGACCGCCTTCTCTATATCCGACCTGACAGGTGATTCGCCGGATACAAGCAGGACCAGATCCGTGGACCCGAGCCAGCTGAACCCGTCATTCTCATGCCGCGACTCGCTGTCGTACCAGCAGCCGTCAACCAGCTTTGCGTTCAGCTTTTCCGCCATTGGCCAGGTTTGATCGTTATACACCGCCACCAGCCGGGAGGGACCGGTTTCCGCCCGGAAAAGCTGGCCAAGGTGCTCATTTTGTTCCTTGGCCGCGTCTTTCAGAAGTTGGCTGTACCCTGAGTGGAGACCCTGAAGTTCCTTCATGAATCCGGCCAGCAATTCGCTCAGATCCCAGAACCCGGCGCTCTGGAGATCCTGGCACCTGTTGAGCAAAGGACGGATTTTCTCATCGGGAATTTTAGCGCTTCGGGTTAGCGCGATCAGGATGGCCTTGAAGGCACGCAGGTGAACGGTGAATTGACGACGCCCTGTGGAGCTTCGGCCGTTGCCGGCATTGGCGGTGAGATTTACGTAGGTAAGAATCGTCGGCAGCGGGCGGAGCAAAGGTGCCGCCAACCCCTTGATCTTCAGCGGAGACCTTGCCTGTTCGTACATGAAATCCCCTCCCTGTGTCCAAAAAATGGGGGTGATGGGCGAGACGTATTTATAAACTACCTTCATATTTTACTGTTGTAACATGAATTATTTTCATATATGGTTTGCTGGTGTTCATGCCACTTGGACCGAATCTGACTGGCTGAAAGGGAATCGGTGGACCTGCAGCGACTTCGCGGATTCTACTGGGCGGCGCAGCTTGGCAGCATGTCGGGTGCGGCCCAGATGATTCATGTCACCCAGTCGGCCATCAGCCACCAACTCAGGTCTCTGGAAGAGGAGCTGGGGGTCAAGCTGTACGAACGAACCAGGCGAGGAATCACCTTGACGCCCGATGGGCAACGGCTGGTGCAGTACGCCCGCCAGGTAGTGCACTCGGTGGACGACCTGGAAAGCGAATTCGCCGAACACCGCGGCCAGCCTCACGGAACCGTGCGTATCGCAGCTTTCCGGGGAATCGCCACCCACTCCCTGCCCGCCATCGTAAAAATTTTCCACGATCGTCATCCCAGTGTTCGTCTGGTCATTTCGAGCCGGGCCTTCGATACGGCGACCCTGAACATGATCACCAGCGGGGAAGCCGACCTGGGAATCACGGCGTCCTGGAACGAATTCGGTACCATGCACTACCTCGAATACGTTTCCTACGACGTGTTCGCCTGTACCCGGAAGGACCATCCGTGGGCCGATCGTTCCGAGCCGATTTCTCTGGAAGAACTGTCCCGCGAGCCGCTTTTGATGTACGAGCAGGGAACCGCCATCCGGAACAGGCTCGATCGGGTCTTCGCCCGTCACGACTTGAAACCCGAGGTCCCCATTTCGGTTGGAGGGTCGCAGGCCCTGCTGGAATTTGTTAAGATCGGCCTCGG
>CBDUDB010000028.1:0-22159 GCA_965365795.1 uncultured bacterium
CATTTGACGATTCTTGCTCGCATATTATCCTCCCAAAACAAGCTGAAATTTCTATTGGCTTACCTGAACTGGCTGAATTCTTTTCAGCTCCTGGGCTTCCTTCTTCATTGTTTGATACAGATCCCAGCGATACTGGAGCGACAACCAAAAACCGGCACTGTTTCCAAAGTATTTGGCCTATCGCTCAAACGCGACCAAAAACCGCCATCCATGCCCCTCGCGCCCATTCCCCACCGGCGCCGCGGCATACATTCTCAAATTGTTGTCCGCCCCCAGCCCGGGCAGATCAAACCGCCGCCCGAAACCGAACCCCAGGTCAGCCCGCCAATCCTGGACCCCTTCCTCGGGACCTGCGACATACTGGCCGGGCTTGTTCCAGGTATGCCCGTAATCGGCAAACCCGATGGGCTGCAATCCCAGATTTTTCAGCAGCGGCACCCGCAAGGCCCGCCACATGTCCCAGCCCAGGCGCACGTCCACCGAGGCCCACGACCCGCCATCACCGGTCAACACCCCCGCGCGGTAACCACGCAAGGAGCCGTAATCGCCCATCCAAGTTTTCCATTGCAGAGGCACCTGGCGATCGAATTCACGCACTCCGGCCCGCAGCAGCCAGCGGTTGCCCGAGCGGTCCGTCCAATCGAACTTGCCCGACACCTTGAACTGGCGGAAATCGGCCTCGGATGGGGCGCCGGCCAGCCCGCCAACAAATTCCGAATTGCGCACGTTGTGCCAGACCATGGAACCCGTCAATCTCACCGGACCGATGCCCCAACCGACCCCGGCAAACGCCCGCCGTTCATCCAGGGCCGAAGCGCGGTAGTTGCCGTCCGGCCGCAACCGCCGCCCCAGCAAATTCCAGCTGGTGCGCTGCTCCAGAATTCGGTTCTCGTAGTATCCGGCCCCGCCATAGATTTCCAGCTTGCGGGCGGGCTGCAAAGTCAATCGTCCTGCGCCCCCGCGATTTTCGAAGTAGTGGTTCGGATCGCTGCCATAGAAAAACGCGCTGGCCGACCGGGTGAACCGCCGCCCGTCCCCCGCGAACAGCTCGCCCCTTTTGACGCCCTGCAGATTCAACGTCAGCAGCTTGTAGTGCCTGCCCTTGCGTTTGCCGTCGGGCAGCATCCAACGCGACCTTATCAGGGGGATGTCGAACTCGGCCGATCCCAGCCAGCGCCGATTACTGAAACCGTATCCGGCGGACAAAGCCGCGCGCGGCGGCTGGGGCCCCGTCTTGCGGGCCGACAAACCCACAAACAGGGCCAGTCCCTGAGCGCGGTTGTACTGGGGGGCGACCAGGTCGTTACCGATCTGCCAGCGCCCGCCCTCCTGCAGGGCCACCAACTCGGCGGTGCCGGCCACGCTCAAAGAATCGAGCTTGGCCACATCCAGGGTCACCGGCGCCAGCTCCGGGGTCACCGTTTCATCCCACATCTCATCGACCCCGGCCCAGTAGGCGGCCAGGGAATCGCTGGAGGCCTCGCTGCTCAGCCAGAAATCCCCGATTTCATCTTCCTCAGGCACCGTGCCCGGCAGGGCAATGTCGGGAATCGCATTATCGGAGCTGGCCGGCTGGCCGTTGATTTCGATGTCCTGCATGTTGACCCGCACCTCGACACTGCGGGGCACCGGCAACAGGGGCACCTCCCGGAAGTGGATCAGTATGTAGACCTCGGTGGTGAACCAGAAGTCGCCCACCCGTTGCCGGCTGAACCTCATGGCGGGAATGGATTTTAAAAACAAGGGATAGGGAAGCGTCCCGGTCATCTCGGCCTCGACCTTGCGGATCGCCCAGTTGGAATAGTCCACCCACACCACGCCGGTGGGCAGGGCCTCGAACTGGCTTTTCGGCGTGAACCTGACCTTGTAGATGAGGCTGTTGCCGACGTTGCGCCGGTCCAGGATGGTGTAGTTGTAACGGCCGGCCCCTTCGGGCGCGAAGGGCATGTCCTCCATCGAGCCGTCCTGGGCGTTCAGCCATTCGGCTTCGATCTCTTCATCGGTTTTGTCTTCGGTCATCTCCCCGTTTTCGTATTTTCGCTTCCTCTCCCACAGCTTGACCAGCTGATCGCCCTCGTTGCGGTCGTGATGAAACCTGGTCGCGTATTCCTCGAGGGAGTAATTCTGTAGTTCCATCCCGGGATCATCACGAAGGATCTGCGATACCAGGGTGGTGTAGGAAATGGCCTCCATCCGGTAGCGTTCCTGCTCCATCTTGCGGCCGATGGCGGCGATGACCTCTTCAATGGATACGCGGTCGGCGCTGACGAGAACCTCTTCGGGGTCCTCGCTGACCAGGCGGTCGGCGGGGTCCTGGGCCAGGGCCGACAGCGGCAAACAGGCCAATACAATGAACGAGAAAACAAAAAGCCTGAACATGAAATCCCCCGTGGAAAAACGACCACCCGGATTATGGAACATCTCAAGCGCGGAGCAAAGAGTGATTCGATAGTCCGGGTCGCCGCCGCCGGAGCTGCGCCGCCTTGGCGGCCGGCCAAATGAACCCCGTCCAAGATGCTGGAGATTCGTGGGGCGCCAGCCGTTCCGGTCTCGCCGGCTCGAGCTGCCCCTGATATCGCAACAACCGGACCAGTCGGCCAAAAGGCTCCCCGCAGGGCCCTCGGTAGATTCCGGACTCCGCAACCGGCAGCCCGCGTCAACGACGGGTACCGGTAAGGTTTCGAGTGTCAATTACGGGAAAAGAAGGCCGGGGTTACATGGGCCTAATTGGTCTTGTTGAATCCGTTGGCGAAGTGCTTGCGCAGCTGGTTGCTGCTGAGGGTGTTGAGGATGCTGCTGCAGGTCATCCCCGCGGCCTGGGCCAGTTCGGCCCCGTGACGATAATCGACCAGGCGCGCGGCCCGGTGGGCGTTGGGACTGATGGCCATGAACACGCCCAGTTCCTTGGCCATGTTGCAGCAGGTCCAGTCCAGTTCCTTGCAGCTGGGATTGGCGCTGATCTCCACCGCGGTACCGCCCTCGGCGGCCGCGGTGAGAACCTTTTCCATGCTCGCGGAGTCGCCGTTGCAGCCCTGCAGCATGAAATCCCCCACCGGCGTTCCCAGTATCGTCACTTTCGGGTGCCCGGCGGCCGTGACCGCCTGCTGAAGCAACTGCTCCCGTTCATAACCGCCGTTTTCCGGAAAGGCGGCGATGACAAAATCAAAAAAGTCGAGGGTGTCGTTGTCCACCGGAAGGCTGCCGTCGGGATTCACGTCGACCTCGATCCCCTGCAACATATCGAAGTCGGGATATTTATCGACCAGCCGCTCCACTTCCGCCCGCTGAACCTTCGCCGCGACCAGATCCAACCCCTCCTGATGGATCTCGGACAGGAAGTGATCGCTGATCCCCATGTATTCCAGCCCGATTTCGCGCGCGGTGCTCACCATGGAATCCAGGGAGTGGGCCCCGTCCGTCCAGCGGCTGTGGCTGTGCAGGATGCCCTTGATATCGCAGGGGCGAACCAGTTCTCCGCCGTTGGTCTGACCTAGTTCTGTAACTTCATCCAGGGTGAATTTACCCTTGGAATCGTCGACGGGGCTTTCGTGACAATCGCTGTACAAGGTAATCCTCGAATTGGTTGGGCGGATCGCTGAATCTCGGATGTTTGGTATGGCAAAGGTTAGTTTCACTCGGAAAAGACCGCAACCTCCCCCGACCTTTCGGTCAGAAGAGGCTGCGTTGAGGAGATGGGTCGGGCTCGAAGCCCTTTGGCCGAAGGGCCTCTAGAAGGCGCCCCAGCGCTGCTTGCCCGGAATATAGTAGCTGGGCAGCAGGAAGCGGAACATGCGGGCCAGGCGCTTGGCCTTTTCCAGTTTTTCATCGCTCTGGTTGGCGATCTCGTCCAGACCCTCGTCGAACAGATCGGAGAACATGGCCTGGGCCGCCTGAGTCCGTTCTTCTTCCGTATCGAACTGGTCGCGGATCCGATTCAGCTCGCCGTAATCCAGGAAGTAGCCGGCGCAACGGGGGCACTCGTCCACCTGAAACTCACGCTTCGCGCTCGCGAAGTGCTGCATCAGCGGCATGTCTTCGCAGCGGGGACACTGGCGTTTGGCGTCGTGGTCCACCTTCATCGTTTCATCGACCGTCACGTGCAGAACATCCGCGCCCAGGGCTTCGTGGGGCTCGTCGATCCTGTTGAGTTCGAACCAGTCGAACCAGATACCGCCGCAGCCGTCCTCGCAAACATCCAGAGTGATATCCTGGACCAGGACCTGGGTCATTTCATTCGAACATGCCGGACACTTCACGATTTTCCTCCCGGAATGGGCCAATCGCCGGACAGCCTCGCCCGGCCCCCGTCCTTCGCGGACGAGTTGCAACTTCTGCTTCCTTGGTATCGGCCGTTTCCAGTGGGGCGTTTAGCTTTTTCCTGGTGGCGAGCGGGCAACCGTTTAAGTACTTATTGAATACGGATTTGCTGCCGGGGGCTTTTTCAAGGGGGAACGTCATGGACCGTAGTGAAACCATGTCCGCCGCCGCACGTGACGCCATGGTCCACGTACTGGATCTGGTGCCGGAAGATCGCGTTCTGGTGGTGACCGACCGCTCCACTTCGGTCTGCGGCCAGGCCTTTGCCGCCGGCGCTCGGGCCCATGGCTGCCCGGTCACGACCTTTTCCTTGCCCGAAAAAAACCGCCCCCTGCAAGATATGCCCCCCGAGATGCAGGCCCTTCTGGCCGACACCACCGTGGTCATCAACGCCATTGTGGGGGATTCCCGCGAAATCCCCTTCCGCCTGCAGTGGATCCACGCCATCGAGGTCAGCGGGCAAATCCGCATGGGCCACAGCCCCGGCATCGACGAGGACATGATGGTCTCCGGCCCCATGAAGGTGGACTACCCGCAGATGCTGGCCGCCGCCACAGGATTGATAGCCGGTTTTTCCGGTGCCTCGACGATTCACATCACCACCCCCGCGGGCACCGATCTGCATCTGGATGTCACCGATCGCCCCTTCATCCACGACCTGAAGGCCACCGTCGAGGTGGGGGCCAATCTTCCCTGCGGGGAAATCTACTGCGCCCCCGTAGAAACTGGCGCGGACGGCATCCTGGTGGTCGATGGGTGCTTCGGCGCCCACGGCCAGGTGCCCTCGCCGGTCGCGATCACGGTCGCGCAGGGCCAGGCCGTAGACGTGGACTGCGACGACGACAAGGTGACCGAAACCATCGCCGGCCTGATGGACACCGACACCGGGTCGCGGACCATCGCCGAGCTCGGCATCGGTCTGAACCCGGGCGCGCGCATCACCCCCCGCATGCTGGAGGCCGAAAAAGCGCATCGAACCGCCCACATCGCCTTCGGCTCCAACGAGGGTTTCCCTGGCGGCAAGAACCACTCCACCATGCACATGGACTACCTGATCAAGCAGCCCACCATGGAAGTGTTTTTTCCGGACGGCAGATCAATCATGGTGATGGAGAACGGCAACCCGGTGTAGCGTGTGGATGATCAATTGGGCAAGGGCACGAAGGCCAGCAACGTGCCGGGGTACTTGTCGGTCATCAGCAGGAAACCGCGGTCGTCCAGGCGAACCAGCGCCTCCCAGTTGCGGCATTCTCCATCGGGCAGCAGTTCAAGATTCAGTGGCGGCGATTCGGTGCGGACGATGCGGCCGTCCTCTGTCAACCGCAGCTCAAGCAACCGTTCAACACACTGCTCCGGGTCGTACGAACCGGGATCCCCGAAGCGGGCCAGTTCCCGATCCGGAGCCGGATCCAGTTTCCTTCTTTCGGGCGGAAAATAGTAGTTGATGACCCAGAACCGGCCGCCCTCGTCCAGGGCCGTGGCGTCGGTCACGCGGTATTCGATGTGGGGCATGGGAATCAAGCCCACAAATTCCGCGTCGGCGTTGAAAACCTTGGCCTTCGGTTCGGGGTTTATGTTCAGGCCGTTGGCTTCGCTGAGGGTGATGACCCTCTCGCCGTCGATGATGATCGCCTCCTCGGCGATATTGAATATGTTCAGACCCATGGGTATCGGGGTCAGGCGCGTCATGTCCATGACCACCAGGTCGTCGAGAAAGTCGTACCGGCCGGTGACCAGGAATCCGGCCATCGCCGTGTCATCCCTGGCCTCGACGGTCATGTAGTAGCGGTCTCCGATACAGCCGACGGCCTCCAGGCCGTTGAAACCCCGCACGACGCCTGCCAGGCCCGGAGCCCAGCAGTACACCAGGTGGGGCTGGACCGCTTCAGGGCCCTGGCCGTCAAGTACATCCAGGATTTTTTGTTTCCCGAGCGCAAAAAAACCGAGCTTGCCGTCCTTGGCGAACCGGTCGGGATACTGGGGAAGGATGACCAAGGTATCCCCCTGCCAGGTCATGCCCGACACTTCAGCTTCTCGGCCGGCCAGGGGGCCTTCAATGGGAATCAGGCGGACCGGGACGGTGGGAATACCGCCGGTGTCGCCGCCGGCCAGGGCGGGCCCGGCCAGAAGGAGCAACCATACGACACATTTATTAATACAGTTCATATTTCACCAGGCGGCCGTCCAGCCCGCCGTTGCGAAGAGGCATCTTGAAGGCCGGTTTCAGGCCGAATGATTTCACCAGTTCCCGATCGCCGAAATATATGAAGGCGTCGCTGCCGGTGCACTTCTGCTTCAGGAAATCGCCGAACTCCTTCATGAAGGCGCCCATGTCATCGTCTTTTTTCATGCGGATCCCGTAGGGCGGATTGCAGACGATCAACCGGTCCTCCAAGGGATCAAGGTCGTGGAAATCCCGCGTTTTGACGATGAGCTCATCGCCCCCGGGAATGCGCGCGTTGTTCTCGCGGGTCATCTTCACGGCCTTGGCGTTGATGTCGCTGCCGCGGATCAGCCCGCCCCGGACCAGCTTGATCTTGTTGTCTTCCTGGAATTTCACCTTTATCCAGTCGCGGCGGTCGAAGTCCGGCAGCATCATGAACCCGAAATGCTTGCGCAGGGTTCCCGGCGGGATGTAACCCGCCTTCAGCCAGGCCTCGCTCAGAAGCGTGCCCGAACCGCACATGGGATCGTACAGGCGCCGCTTGCCATCCCACTCGGCGAAATCGATGATCCCCGCGGCCAGCGTTTCCTGCATGGGCGCCTCGACCGACTCCTGCCGGTAGCCTCGCCGGTGAAGCGATCCACCCGAACAGTCGATGCTCACGGTGGCCTGGTTCTCGAAGATGTGCACGCTGATGATCAGGTCCGGTTCGCGCGTATCCACGTTGGGCCGCTTTTGCTTGTACCGCTTACGGAACATGTCCACCACGCAGTCCTTCACCTTCAAGGCGGCGTACTGGCTGTGGTCCACCTCGCTGTGAAAGGTGTTGGCGAACACGGCGAAGGTCTGATCAAGGGTGAAGATGTTGGTCCAGTCGACCTTCTTCGCGCCCAGGTAAAGCTGCTCCGGGGTGGTGCATTCGAACTTGACCAGCGGCGCCAGCACCCGCGTGACCAGCCGTGAGCGGTAGTTGATGCGATACACAGTTTCCAGATCGGCCTTGAAGTGGATACCCCTGGTGAGGATCTCCCCGTCGGTGGCTCCCAGTTCCTTCAATTCCTTGGCCGCAATCTGCTCCAGGCCGCCGGCCACCTGGGCGAAGAATTGACCGAAGCGCTGGTAGTAAAACATCTAGGTGTCCTCACAAACCATCAGGATGTGGTCGATTCCGCACTCGTCGAAAATTCCGCCCTCGCGCCGGAAGCCGAACTCGCCGTAGAAATCCTCCAGATAGACCTGGGCGTGCATCTTGAATTTTTGCGCGCCGGCGTCCTTGGCGTGATCCAGCATGAAGGCCACGATTTCCTTGGCGTAACCACGGCCGCGCCAGCGGGGCCTGACGGCGATGCGCTCGACCTTCACCCAGCCGTCTTCCAGGTGGCGCAATCGGCCAGTCGCCACGGGCTGCCCGCCGACTTCGCCCAGAAAGTGGGTGGCGATTTTTTCATACGCGTCGATCTCACCCTCCCAGTCGACCTTCTGCTCTTCGATGAAAACGATGCCCCGGACGACCAGAACCTTCAGGACGTCTTCTTCGCTGGTGGCGAGGCGCAGGGACAGATCGGACAAAACGGGTTCCTTCGCGTGGTGCGCGGGGTTGTGGTACATTGACCTGCCCGAATGATAAGGCCCGCGGCACGGAAAGGCACCCAGATGTTGAAATTCACTTCCGAGGGATGGTGCGTGTTCCCCTCGCCGGTCGGCCCCATAGGCCTGGCCTGGACCCGTCGCGGGGTCTGCCGTCTTGAGCTGGGCTACCCGGATGCCGACGGGGCCGCGGCCGAAATTCAGAGTCAATGTCCGAGCCTATCACCGGTGAAAAAGCTACCCACGGAAGTGGTTCAATCCAGGGACCGGATCAAGGCTCTCTTGCGCGGCCGAAACGATGACCTGCGGGACATCCCGGTCGACCTGACCGGGAGTTCCGATTTTTCCCGCCGGGTTCTGCGGGAACTGCGCAAGGTGAAGGTTGGAAACGTGGTCACCTACGGCGAACTGGCCGCCCGTGCCGGCCGCCCCGGTGCCGCCCGCGCGGTCGGACGGATCATGGGCGCCAACCCGGTGCCGATCATCGTACCCTGCCACCGCTGCCTGGGCGCCGACGGTTCTTTGACCGGATTTTCCGCCGAAGGCGGCACCGCGCTCAAGGCCCGCCTCCTGTTCATCGAGGGATACGAGCGCGACCCTGAACACGCCCGGGGCATCAGGCATCTGCAAAAGGTCGATCCCAAAATTCGCCGGGTCATCGGCAAGGTTGGACCCTACCTGGCCCTGCCTGACAAACCGCGACCGCCCTACGACACCCTGGTCACCGCCATCGTTCATCAGCAGCTTTCGGTCAAGGCCGGGCAGACCATCGCCGGGCGCGTGCGCGATCTGACTTCCGGACCCCACTATCCCGCTCCGGCCGAGATGCTGACCTTCCCGCCCGAGACCCTCCGCGCCTGCGGCCTGTCGCACGCCAAGGTGGGATTCGTGCGTGACCTGGCCGCCCGGGTCGGTGACGGCCGCCTGAAACTCGGGGCCTTGAAACGAATGACCGACGACGAGGTGATAGGCGAACTGACCAAGGTCAAGGGCATCGGCGTGTGGTCGGCGCACATGCATCTCATCTTCCACTTGAACCGGCTCGACGTATTGCCCGTGGGCGATCTTGGTCTGCGCATGGCCGCGGCCAAGCTGTACGGGCTGGAGGAATACGCGACGCCCGATCAACTGACCGAAATCGCCGCGCCCTGGCGGCCCTATCGCTCGATGGGTTCGTATTACCTGTGGCGGGGGTTGGATTCGGGCGGGATCTAGACCTCGGGGAAGGCCCCCCGGGGGGCCTTTGGAAATCCGCGGGTCAAGGGGCCCCCGGGGCCCCGCCGATCAGGCGGTCAGATGTTCAAATACGATGCGCGCGCCCACGAAGATCAGGATCACTCCGCCAACAACTTCCATGCGATGACCGAACCGAGCGCCGAGGCTGGCGCCCAGCCGCAATCCCGCCACCGACATGGTCGCGGTGACCACGCCGATGACCACGGCCGGAAACCAGATGTTCACGCCGATCATCGCCAGACTGAATCCCACCGCCAGGGCATCGATGCTGGTGGCGATGCTCAGCATCACCAGCGACCATCCTTTTGAGGGGTCACTCGCGCTGGTGTCGTCTTCGCCCTTCAGGCCGGAGCGAATCATCCGGCCGCCGACAATCGCCAGCAGAATGAAGGCGATCCAGTGATCGACCGCCTCGATGGCGCCGGCGATGGTCAGCCCGGCGAACCAGCCCACGATCGGCATCAAAAACTGGAATAGACCGAAGTGAAAGCCTAACCGGAAGGTGGCCCGGCCGCCGGTCGACCGCCCGCTGGCCCCCGCGCCCGCGGACACCACGCAGGCATCCATGGCCAGGCCCACGGCCAGCAAAATGACCTCAATCAGCAGCATGAGGCCGCACGGGTTCTATGATCAACAGCCGCAGGGTGCGGCAGGAGCGGCACCAGCCGAAAGTTCGTTTGGCCATGCCCTGAGGGGCGTCACGTTTCCAGCCCAGCTCCTTCAAATCGACGATCCGGTTACACGCCGGACACCGGGCCTGCCAGTTCTTGGTGAACCCGATGTTCTGGAACATCGTGGTCAGTCGCATCCTGATTCTCCTTGGTCCGTTCGATCAGCTGCTGGCCGCAAACACGGCCGGCATGATCACCGTCACCGCGATCGCCGCCTGCACCGCCTGCACCGCTTCGGTGGTCGCCTTGCCCGCCAGCTGCCCGCTGGTCAACTGGTCCAGCCGTTTCTTGCGTTCCTTCAGTTTTTTCTTGGGGAAGATCTTGTTCAGCATCCCGGCTGCCTTGGCCAGGGCGATGATGACGACCGTCCTTGCTTCCAGTTTGGTGCTCGAGGTGAAGATGGCCTTTTTCATGCGTTCGCGCAGTTCTTTTTCCGGTCCACCCTCGACCTCGGGGAAAATGGTGCGCTTGAAAATTCTCAGGACCGTACCCGTTTCTTCGGTGAGAATGCCCTTGTCCACCAGCTGACGGGCCACGCGATTCTTGAGATCCTTGAGGCTGGAAAATTTCATCACCCATTCGGCCGCTTTTTTCGATTTTTTCTCCTCGGCCACCATGGTCCGGCATTCTTCCAGGATGGGGTCGTCCAGGCGGTCACGCCGGCCGAGCGAAACCTTTTTCTTCTTGTCATCGGCAATGGAAACGGCGCCCTTCATTGCCAGTTCGGCCAGGATGGCTCCACCCATGGCTTTGGCATAGAACCCCGCCCCATCGGCGGTTCCCTTGTCGTCATCCAGCGCCAGAAGGAGGATTTCCTCGTACAGGGGAAGGGGTCGTCGGATCATCGGCAAGCCTCCTGAGCGTTGAAAATGCAGGTTCTTGCGGGATAGTACCCCTTCTTTCGAAAAAATATTTAAAAATTCGGAACCTTTTACTTGCCATCTCGTTAATAATTCGTACTATTTTGGTGGTCTTTAAATTTCGACTCGGTTTAGCTTATGCCTATCGCGATCCCCCTTGCGCTTCGGCATTTCTGGACCGGGTCGAATCTTTTTTTCCCCCCAGTTTATCCCTCCAATCTCGCTTCGAGTTCATCCTGCAAAAGTGAACTGGGCGTGGGAATTTCCATTTCCCGGTAGAATTCCGCCCGGTCGATCATTTCGGCCACCAGGATCAATCCGATCGCCAACCACGATTGGTCGGTGATCATGAAACTCATCCCCACCATCAGAAAAATCACCCGCAGCCATCCCCAGACCACCGGAGAGGCAAGGCCCATGGCTGCGCGGTCCTTTTTTCTCGCCAGGTAAAGCACCAGTTTGACCAGCCCCACGGTGGCGGCCACCAGAGGCGATCCATTCCAGATCGCCGCCAGCATCAAACCGGTTCCCAGAACCTGGGCGCTGTGCACAGGGCCCGAGCCACGGATCAGCGTCACCTTGGTGACCTGGTCGATGACCGCCAGAGTTACAAACCCCAAACCCACGCCCATCCAGCTGATGGCTGCCGGCAAGGTGGGGAAATAGAGAACCCCCACGGCCAGGGCCAGGAATCCGCCGACCAGGGCGATTTCCCGGCTCAGCCACGACTGATCGAAATGCAGGATCGCCCGCCACGACCTCTCCTTGCGGCCCAGATGCGAGGCGCTCAGGATCATGCCCGCGCCGCCCAGACCGAGGAACACCCGCCAGTCCAGATCCACGCTTCCCAGCCTCCAGGCCGTGAACGCACCCACCAGAGCCGCGGCCAGCAGGGTGAACACCGCCAAGGTCCATTCGTGGGACAGGGTGATGTGGGGTGTGATTTTATCCCGCAACTTTTTCCAGGGCGGCATGGCCGGCGGGTGGGTCATTTCCGGCAGGCGGCGTTCGGGCTTCAGGGACTCAATCCGGATCGACGGACCGATGCCCGCCTGGGCAAAGCCGGGGACATCCTGCACCTGTTCCCCGTCGGTGAGTTCACCCCAGCTCAGCGCTCCGGTGGGACAGCTGATGGTGCAGGCCGGTTCGCCGCCTTCGTGTTGCTTGTCCACGCAAAAGTTGCACTTGGTCATCACGCCCAGGTTTTCGTCGAATCGGGGCGCGCCGTAGGGACAGACCCAGGCGCAGTAACCGCAGCCGAGGCACCGATCGGCATCGATCAGAACGGCGCCGGTTTTTGTATCGCGACCGTAGGCCCGGGCCGGGCATTGCTCCATGCAGGGCGCGTCGGCGCAATGGTTGCAGGCCAGCGACAGATGCATCAATTCGACGCCGGGCACATGCAGTTCGTTGAAGGTCCGCACTTCCCGCCAGGTGTGGCCCGCAGGCAGATGGTTGGCAATCTGGCAGGCCATGGCGCAGGCGTGGCATCCGGTGCACTTGTTCACGTCGACGATGAAGGACGGGCGGGCGTTCATGCCTTCTTGACCTCCACCAGGTTGTCGTGGAAGGCCGCGCCGTGAGCCACGTCGGTTTCGCGTCCTGCGGAAAGCTTGTTTACCAGGCCACCCTGTTCGCCCCACCAGCCGTTGGTCACCGCCACGCAGCCGCGCCTGATGCCGCCGTCGATCCTGGCCGGCAGTTCCAGCTGGCCCCGTTTGTTGAAAATGAGGGTCCGGTCGCCGTGTTCGATGCCGCGGGCCTGGGCGTCGTCGGGGTGGATGGTGACCTCGGGTCCGGGATCGAATTGCTTGATCAGATCCAGATTCCCGAACTGGGAGTGGATGCGGTTTTTGGTGTTGGGAGTCATCATCTGCAAACCGGTGGCGGGATCGTGATCGCCGGCGGCCGCCGACTCACCCGGCAAGTGGGCCCGGGGTAACGGATCGATATTCCAGCGCTCTTTCGCCTCGGCCGATACCAGCTCGATTTTGCCCGACGGCGTCGGGAATTTTCGGTCGGAAAACGCCACGTCTTCATTGCCGGGGGCGGGGACGGGGCCTTTTTTCAGATCGTCGAGGGTCAGGTTCAAGGGGGCCAGTTGCCGGTTCAGCCAGGTTTCCAGATCCCCGGAACTCGGTATCGAATTATCCAGCTCCGGGCCTGCGATGTCCAATCGCGCGGCCAACGCGCGGAATATTTCCGTTTCCGCCCGTACTTCGCCCGGCATATCCAATATCCGGGGCCGTAGCTGCAGATATGCGTGCCAGTAAGCTCCGATCACATCGGTCTGCTCGAACATGCTCTTGGCCGGAAGAACGATGTCCGCCTCGCGCGCGGTGTCGGTCATGAACTGCTCGACCACCACCCGAAAATCCAGGGCACGGAAGGCTTTGCGCACCGCATGGGTCTCGGGATTCTGGGCCAGGGGATTCCCCCGCTCGACCCAGGCGAATTTCAACGAGGGCTCGGTCTGGGCCTGCATATCCCGTCCCAGCCGGGCCGTTGATACCGATACGCGGACCTGCTCATCCGGTTCTTCCGGCGGAAAGAAAGCTATCGGATCCCGCTGGCCCCCAAATACCTGGGTCTGCAGATTCGCATACACCCACCCCGCACCCGGATATCCGATATTTCCGGTGATGGCGCACAAAGCGATCAAAGCCCGCATGGTCTGGCCGCTGTTGGTGTAACGCTGCATGCCGAAACCCGCGCAAATGGTGGCCGGTTTGATCGACCCCAGAAGTCCGGCCAGTTTTTCGATGGCCCCTGGCGGCACATCGCAGATTTCTGCGGCCTCGGTCACGGTGCGCTCGCCGACCATGGCGGCGAATTCATCAAAACCCTGGACATGTTTGTCTATGAAATCCCGGTCGATGTTCCCCTGCTCGATCAGCACGCGAGCCACCGCCAGCGCCAGGTAGCCGTCGGTGCCTGGCCGCGGCTGGATCAGAAGCTCCGCTCGTTCGGAAGTCTGGGTGCGGCGGGGATCGATCACGACCAGCCGCGCGCCTTTGTCCAGCGCCTGGTCCACGAAGCGCATCTGGTGGATGTTGGTCTCGGCGGCGTTTTTTCCCCAGAAGATGATCAGACGCGCGTTGGCCAGATCCCAGGGCGCGTTGTGTTTGTTGTCGCCCAGAGTCAGGCGCGTGGCTTCCAGGCCAGCCGGCCAGCAAAGATCCCCGAAGGTGGTGGTGCAGCCGCCGAACAGACGCCAGAAGGCCAGGCTGCAACCGTTCAACAGTCCCTTCGTGCCGCTGGCGGCGTAGTGAAAAACCGCCTGGGGGCCGTGTTCGTCGCGGACCTTTTTCAGTTGCCCGGCGATTTCGTCGAGGGCGCTGTCCCAGGATATGCGGGAAAAAGACCCATCGGCACTCTTGCGCAAAGGATGCAGGATACGGTCGGGACTGTGCTGTCTTTCGACGTAACTCAGCCCCTTCAGGCAGGGCCCCTCGACGGTGGCTTCGTTGGCGGTCGCCGGTTCAATGGCGGTCAGGCGGCCGTCGGTGACGGTCACCCGCATGGCGCAGGTGCTGTAGCAGTTGCGCGGACAGGCGGTGATGTGGACCGACCTGTTGATCTAGAAACCTCCGGAAGGATGGGGAGTTCTACTAGAAGTCCCCCCGGGAGGACTTCTCAACGAGTCAAGGCGTCCAACCGCTGGGGATTTCCCTTGTCGAATGCGTAACCCAGACTGAACCGGAGGCTCCAGGCCTGTCCGGACATGCTGGTGCCATTTTCGTTGCGATCGCCGATCCACTCGTGCCGGCCGTCGACACCCAGAATCACATTCCGGTTTTTCCCCAGGAAAAAGCGGTAGCCCAGCCCCAGGTTGACATTCAGAGCACCGAGCATGATTTCCTCATCCTGGAAGGGCTCGACCCCGTCAAAACCCACCCCGACAAACAGGTCCAGGTTGTGGCGGTCTTCCTTGAGGAGAATGCGGCCGCCCTCGACACCGATCAACATGGCATCGAAACGGTTCGAGCGGACCCTGATCCCGGGTTGAACTACCCAGTAGGGCTTGCTGGTGCGGCCGACGCGCACCTCGAAAACAAACCGCAACATCCAGTGGGGCCAGCGGACGCCCGCCATCAATCCCACCAGGGGCTTGTCCCCCGCGAATTCCACGTTGCCGCTGGGCCACCAACCACCGCCGGTGGCGGCCAGGTTCGGGATCGGATCGTTCCGGTCCAAGACCTTCATTTCCTCGTCGTAAAAATATCGCAACCAGGTGTCCTCCAGGTCTTCGCTTTGCAGCAACGCCCAGGCTTCGGCCGTCTTTCCCGAATAGAAAAGACAGAAAAACGCCTCCAGGCTGCCCGCCGGTACGTGCGGCAGGAGCTGGTCGGCGAAACTCTGGGTGAACTCATCGTATTTTTGGCGAAGGTCCGGGGTTGGGGATTTTCCCGGAGGATGGTAACGCTCGATCAAATGCTCGATGACTTCTTCGTCGTATTGGCCTTCGTCGAAAGCCGCGTCCCAGATACTGCCCAACAGGTTGATCCGAAATACCGGCTCGGTGCTCAGACAGCGGCTTTCCCAGTAGAGCGCCAGTTCGTAAAGCAGGTCCGGCCGATCCGACAGGACAAAACGCGGGACCTCCCGGTAGGCGTATCCGTTCAGGTCGGTGCAATTGAGGTCGTCGAGCTTGGTGAAATATTCCTCGTCGAGTTCCACCGGCAAGGTGGCGACGGAATCAACCGGGGCGGTTTGGGCGGTCACCGCCGAACCAGACAGCAGAAACAGAACCATCGCCGGCCAGAAGAGGTAGTCCTTGGGCACCATGGGTTATAACTCGGTGCCCGGCTCGATGATGGTGCCTTTGGGAATGATCGTGATCCCGTCCCGGATCCAGCGCCTTTCCCCGGTGTAATCGGTGATGTCAGGATGGGTCTTGATGATCACGCCGTCCCCGATGCGCGCGTTCTTGTCAATGATGCAGCGTTCAAGGTGACAATTTTTTCCAACGCCCATGCGGGGGATGTCCCCGGTTTGACGCGCGTTTTCTCCCAGCTTCTGTTCCCCCTCGTAGAAATCGCTGCCCATGAGGATGACATCCTTCAGGACCGAGCCCCGATCAACGCGCGCACGAATGCCCACGATCGAGTTGGTGATCTTGGCCCCGGTGACCGTCGATCCCTCCACCACCAGGCTGTCGATGATTTCCGATTCCACGATCCGGCTGGGCGGCAGCGATCGGGTCCTGGTGTGAAAGGGCCAGGTGCCCTGGTAAAGGTTGAACTCCGGATCGCAGTTGGTCAGGTCGAGGTTGGCCTCGAAAAAGGCGTCGATGGTTCCAATGTCCCGCCAGTAGTCGTTGAAGGGGAAGGCCATGACCTTCTTGTCGCCGATGGCATCGGGAATTATCTCCTTGCCGAAATCGGCCTTGGTGTTGTCGGTCAACACGTCGCGCAACACCTGCGGCTCGAAAACATAGATGCCCATCGAGGCCAGGTAGCGGTCATCGGCCGGATCCAGACCGCGCGCGGCGAACAGGGCGGGGTCGGCCCGGAAACGTTCCACCACCGCGGGATCTTCCGGCTTTTCCACGAATTCCGTGACCCGCCCCTCGGCGTCGGCCTGGAGCAGGCCCAGCCCCCCGGTTTCCGACCGCTTGACGGGATAGACGCCGATGGTGATATCGGCCCCGCTTTCCCGGTGGAATTTCACCATCTCCGAATAGTCCATCCGGTACAGGTGATCGCCGCTGAGAATCAGGATCTGGTCCGATTCGTAATACATGGTGTGGTTCATCGTGGCGCGAACGGCGTCGCTGGTGCCCTGGAACCAGTCACTCTTGTCGGGAGTCTGCTCCGCGGCGAGAATGTCGACAAAGCCATCGGTGAACACGTCGAAGGCGTAGGTCTGCATGATGTGCCGGTGCAGACTGGCGGACAGGAACTGGGTCAGGATGAAGACCTTCTTCACTCCCGAGTTGATACAGTTACTGATGGGGATGTCGATCAGGCGGTACTTGCCGGCAAAACTGACGGCCGGTTTGCTGCGTTCCAGGGTCAGCGGGTAAAGGCGTGACCCGCGCCCTCCTCCCAGGATGATCGCTGTCACGTCTTTCACGTTGGCTCCTCGGTTTATTACCTCTGCAAACAGCCGTGCTGTTTGACATTATAGACACCGGAGTGGTCCTATCAAAGGGGAAAACCGGGGAAGTGCCGGGTCATTGAGCGGAGGAATCATCCGTCCCGGTCGCCTGACCCGCCTGATCCTTGTCCACAAAATCCAGAGATGCCGAATTGATGCAGTAGCGCAGCCCCGCCGGACGCGGACCATCGGAAAACACATGGCCCAGATGCGACTCGCACCTGTTGCACACGATTTCGGTCCGCACCATCCCGTAGCTGATATCCTTGATCTCGCCTATCGCCTTCTTGTCGATGGGCTTGGAATAACTGGGCCAACCGGTGCCCGAATCGAACTTCGAGTCCGAGGAGAACAACTTCTGCCCGCAGCCCACGCAGGTGTAGGTGCCGGCCTCGTGGTGATTCCAGTACGGCCCCGTGAAGGGCCGCTCGGTGGAGCTGCAACGGGTTACCTGGTATTGCTCTTCGCTGAGCTGGGCTTTCCATTCTTCTTCGGTCTTGCGGACTTTCACGTCCCCTCCTTGGGATTGGGCGTCATGAATTTCATCCTGAGCTCTGGCCGACGTCACCAGAGCGATGGTGCTGCCGGATATCCTGCGGGATCTCAGAACCTGGCGACCGCTGGGCATGATGTTGGTCAACAACGCCAGGGAACCCAGAAGCAGGGTTCCGACCACCAGGATTTTTATTATTAGCGGACCTGCGGGCATCCGATTTTCTCCTTGTCATGATTTCGTATATAATCCCGTGCCTGGGGGCGAGGATTGGTGACATGCTCTGAAATGCCCCGGTGGGGATTTGGTTCCGAAGTGCCGGGAGTTGTTCCGTGAATGGAGTTTTTCTTTTGGCCTGCCGTGTGAATATTGATGGGGAAATGGTGGCACCAAGGAAGAGCGCGATTACCTCGATGGGAGATTAACAATGGACAAGCCAGCTGATCTGGGAAGGGCCCACTGTCGGCCGTGCTCCCACTGAAGACAATCTGCTGGTGTTTTACTTGCCGGATTCGGCCGAATGGACCCGAGCTGTGGTTCGGCTCGAGGGGCATGGGTACAAGCCCGTAAAGGCGTTTAATCCCTACTGGGACCTTCAAGGCAAAACCTATGAGGATCCCGACGGCTATCGAGTGGTTCTTCAAAATGGAAGTTGGGGAACTGACCAGGGTTGAAGATGAAAATCTATTTCTTGCATCTTTAAAAATAATAACCGTTTACCCCATGTTTTCGCTTGTTTTTCGCCAGAATTGAATTATATTGAAACTACCTCCCAGTCACCCTTTTATTCAGGGAGAAAAACTATGGATATCCCCCCATTCGAACCCCACAAATCCGCCCGCTTCGCCGACGCCGCCCTCAAGGATTCCGTGCGCGCGGTCGAGCAGGCCCAGCAGTGCGCCGTGCTGTGGTTCGGCGAGATCATGCGCCGCCGGCTTTACCGCAAACTGGGCTACTCCTCCATCAATCATTACGCCCGCTCCGAACTGAAATTTTCCAAAACGCGGACGGGCGACTTCGTGCAGCTGGCCAGGAAACTGGAACAGTTGCCCGTCGTGAGGGAATCGGTGGCCAAAGGAGAACTCGGCTACACGAAGGCGCGCGAAATCGTGAAGGTGGCCTCGCCGGAAAACGAAAACGGCTGGGTCCAAGAGGCCAAGAAAAGTTCACGGCGAGAACTGGAACGGAAGGTTGCCAAGGCCAAGCGTCAAGCCAAAGCCAACCCCGACCAGGCGGAATTGATATCAGAGAAAAAATCCCTGAATGCGACGGTGCCTGTCCGGCTGTCCGTTGAAATGACACCCGAGCAATTCGCACTTTATGAAACTTTGCTGGAAAAGCTCCACAAACAGGGGCCGGTTGGCAGCCGGGCGGAAATGGTGCTCGAAGCCATGGCGGAACTGGTCACGTCGCGAACCCAAAAGGCCCCCCGGGGGGCCCTCGCCGAAGGTCCCACCTATCAGGTTCACGTCCATCAGTGCCCTGATTGCGAGAAAGCTTCGATCTCCACTTCAAAAGGAGAACTGGCTGTTGCCAAAGAATTTACCGAAGTCCTGAGTTGCGATGCAAGGGTGGATCAGCCTGGGAAGCTGAATACCTCAATCATTCCACCTGCCACCCGCCGAATGGTCCTGGCGCGTGACCGCAATCAATGCCGAACCCCTGGTTGCGGACACACGAAGTTCCTGGAGGTCCACCACATCAAGCCGCGCGCTGCCGGAGGGAAAAATCGGCCCGAAAACCTGATCACCCTGTGCAGCGCTTGCCACCGGTTGTGGCACGAGAAACCGGAGGTCATGGCCGAGGTGGCCGGGACCTGACCACCGGCAAATGACTCAGTCGCCCAGCTGCTTGTTCCAGGCGGCGACCTGGTCGGCCTTTTTCTCCAGAAGTGCGGCGCTGTCGCCCTCGATGGTGACCTTTTTCATGCCGTCTCCGCCGGCGATGGCGTTGATGACTTCCTGGTCGGCGTCACCGATCACGCGGCCGAAAACCGTGTGCTTGCCGTCGAGCCAGGGCGTGGGCACGTGGGTGATGAAAAACTGACTGCCATTGGTGCCGGGGCCGGAGTTGGCCATGGAAAGGACGCCGGGGACATCGTGGCGGAGGGCGTCCGTGCACTCGTCGGCGAACTTGTAGCCGGGACCGCCTGAGCCGGTGCCCTGGGGGCAGCCGCCCTGGATCATGAAATCGTCGATCACGCGGTGGAAGTTCAGGTTGTCGTAATAACCCCGGCCGGCGAGGTTCACGAAATTGGCCACGGTCATGGGGGCCTGGTCCGCGAACAGGGTCAGATTGATGGTGCCCTTGTCGGTTTCGATGATGGCTTTCAGATCGGCCACGGCGGTCTCCTCGGTTGGGGAAAATCCAGGATTCGGCAACCGCAGGAAAATAGCAAACATCGCCCCGGTCGCCAACCGGCGGTTGGTTGACCGTGCCTGGAGCTTCCGGTATGGTCGGGCTGGCCAAAGACCATCCAGACCAACCCGGAGGACGATCATGGACCGCAAACGACACGGCGAAGCCCTTATTCTCGGGGTCTTTATCTGCCTTGGCTTGGCTCTGTTGGGCCACTTCGTGGCCAAAGGCGTGGTTTCCTTCCGGTCGTTGGACCGTACCGTGAACGCCAAGGGGCTGGCCGAACGGGAAGTGGACGCCGACGTGGCCATCTGGCCCATCCGGTTCGACCTGGCCAACAACGACCTGGGCGCCCTGACAGTCGAAATGGAAAAGAAAACCGCCCTGGTGAGGGAGTTTCTGGGGGAGGCGGGATTCACGGCTGAAGAAATCACCCTCGGTATTCCCTCGGTGATCGACCGCCACGCCCAGCGCTACGGCGGCGTGCAGCCCAACACCCCCCGCTATCAGGGAAGCGCGACGATCACCGTCTATTCGAAAAACATCGCCGGCGTGCGCACCGCCATGACCCGACTGGTGGATCTGGGCAAAAAGGGCGTCGCCTTCGGCGGCGGAGATTACGAAACGCGGCCCCAGTTCCTGTTCACCGGCCTGAATGGGCTCAAACCCGACATGATCGCCGAGGCCACGCGTAACGCCCGGGAAGTGGCTGAAAAATTCGCGCGGGATTCGGACAGCAATCTGGGCAAGATCAAGAAGGCCCGGCAGGGACAGTTTTCCATCAACGACCGCGACAGCAACACGCCCCACATCAAGAAGGTCCGGGTGGTGGCCACGCTCGAGTACTACCTGACCGATTGACCCGATATCCGCCCCGGGAGGCGCCCATGCAGACCTCGACCGTGAGCAAGGCTTTTCTGCTGCTGCTGGTGACCGTCATTACCCTGACGTTCCTGTCCATGATCAAGGCCTTCATCATGGCCGTGCTGCTGGCGGGAATATTTTCAGCCCTGGTCCAGCCGGTGTACCGGCGATTCACCCGCTGGTTCGGCGGCCGCCGCTCCGTCGCTTCGATCGTGACCCTGTTGATGATCGTGCTGGTGATCATCATTCCCCTGGGTTTCCTGCTGGGTCTTGTCACCGCCGAGGCCATCAAGGTGGGTGAATCGGTGGCGCCCTGGGTCGAAAACAAGATCAACAACCCCGACGAGGTGATCGTCTGGCTGCAGAGCCTGCCCTACTACGACAAGATCGCCCCCTACCAGGACGACATCCTGACCCGCGCCGGTCAGATGGTGGGCGTGCTGAGCAAGTTCCTGATCAACAGCCTGTCCAACGTCACGACCGGGACGGTCCATTTCCTGTTCATGCTGATGGTCATGCTCTACAGCATGTATTTTTTCCTCATGGATGGCGGCAAGCTCATCGACCTCATTCTGTATTACCTGCCCCTGGAGGACGACGAGGAACGGCGACTGCTGGATAAATTCAGCTCCGTGACCCGGGCCACCCTCAAGGGGACGGCAGTGATCGGCATCCTCCAGGGCGGACTGGCGGGACTGGCCTTTGCGGTGGTCGGCATTCCCAGCGCGATTTTCTGGGGCACCCTGATGGTGGTTCTGTCCGTCATTCCCGGCATCGGTACCGGGTTGATCTGGGTGCCCGCCGCGGTGATCCTGATTGCTGGGGGAAGCCTGGCCAAGGGTATCGGTCTGGCCGTCTTTTGCGGGCTGGTCGTCGGCAGCATCGACAACGTGGTCCGGCCCCGCCTGGTGGGCAAAGACACCCAGATGCCCGACCTGCTGATTTTGCTGGGCACCATGGGCGGGATCATGATGTTTGGTGTGCTGGGCTTGATCCTGGGCCCGATCGTAGCCGCCCTTTTTGTCGCTATCTGGGAAATGTACGGGGTGGTGTTCAAGGATGTGTTGCCACCGGGCCGCGTTACGGTGACCGAGCCGGTGGAATCCCCCGAGGAAGACGCCTAGGAAACACCCCATAACTCGGTAGTATTACTCCACATTGGGCATCCCCTGCCATTTGCTCTTTCCCGGCCGATGGGCTAATTTTATCCGTGCCTGGCAACCCCCGACCGGCGACGATTATTTTGCCCGGGCCTCCACTCAGTTCCGGGTCCAAACGAAAGATCATATGGTCATTCCGATGCGCCGCGTGGGAGTCATCCCCATTTTTCTATCCCTGGCGGTTTTCCTGGGGATGGTGGCTCCCTGCTCCTGGTCTCCCAGACCTTGGTCGGCCACTTCCGCCTGGGCGGAATACCACGAGGTTTTTCGGGACGAACCTATCGACCGGCCGGACGGCATCCACGTCCTGGACGGTTCCTATGTCCTGAACATGGGAAGATTCCACG
>CBDUDB010000029.1:0-21501 GCA_965365795.1 uncultured bacterium
AAACCCGATTGCCATGATGGTAAGGAATTCCGGGGAGAATTGCCAGTCGGACTATTAAAAAACGCCGCCCCGTTATCACGGGGCGGCAGGGCAGAACCGATTTCCCGATTTGTGTCATGAAGGTCGCCGGTAACCGCCTCCGGAATTGGATCCAGGAAAAACTTCCGTTCAAATCAATAAGTGACCGAAACCGTGAAACGATGGACATACCCCAGGGCGTCCATGTCCACAGCGCTGTAATCCGCCGAAATCTTCGTGGTATCCCCGGTGGGAATCCCGGCGCCGAATCCGAATGCCAGGCCGTCGCTGTCGTAGTTGATGTGGTACCCGGCACGCGCGAAGAACATTTCATTCAACCCGTATTCCAGACCGGCGTTGGCCCTTTCCAGGTTGTCGGACGGGTGCTGGAATTCCAGGGCGCAGGTCAGACGCTGCTTTTCGTTTCGGAAAGCGTTGAAGCTGGCCCCCACCTTGAAGGCGACCGGCAACTTGGACTCACGCTCGTCGAACTTGAACTTGCCGCCCAGGTGCTGGATGGTCATGCCCAGTTTGAGATCCTTGATTCCGATCCGGTACATGATGCCGAAATCAAGCGCCCCGGTATTCACCGCGGTCTCGGCCAAACCCATGTGCAGGTAGTGTATGGTCAGGCCCGCGGAAAATTTGTCCGTGAAAAATCGGGCATAAGTCAACCCGAAGGTCGTGGTCCCGGAATCGAACGTCTCGCCAGTCCCTTCGGGATTGTAGGCCGTCCGCACCAGCTGGGGATCCATCCAGAAGGACCGCACGGAAAAGGCGAAGGTCCCGGGAATGGAGCGTGGATTGAACGCCACGATGGCGGTACTTAGTTTGGTGTCGGCGGCCCAGGCCACGTGGTTCAGGGAAACCTCGTTGCCCTTGACATTGACGAGCCCGCCGGGATTCCAGAACACCGCGGTGGCGTCATCAGCCACTCCGGTGAACGCCGACCCCATGGCGGTGGCTCTCGCGCTCACGCCGATCTTGAGTTCCTGACCTCCAAAGGTGCCGACTTTTGCAAACCCGGCGCCCAAAGCCAGGGAAGGCAATACCAGCAGCAAGGTGGTCAGAATCGCGATGCGTTTCATGGAAACCTCCAGATCCGTCCGCGGACGGAGTTGACACAAATCTGCCCCTATCACCAGGGGGTTACCTGACCACTACGAACTTGCCGACGAAATCCTCGAAGGCGGCATCGTCGGACTGCACGGAATACAGGTAGACACCACTGACAATTTCCTGTCCGTTACGGCTCATCAGATTCCAGCTCACGTGGCCGGATCCCTCGAGACCGCTATGGGAAATAGTCTGAACCAGGTCGCCGCTGACCGTAAAAACCTGAATAGTATTGGTGGCCTGCGGCAAGTTGGCAAACGTGACCCGGACCCCGGTGGGATCCTCCCCGTTGGGATTCAGCTCCTGGTAATTGCCCAGAGCTTCCCGGGTGGCGGGGTTGGGATACACGTAGATATTGACGCCTAATTTTGCCCGTTGCTCGGCCGTCTGGGCCTGGGTTCCGGGAACGGTTGCGCTGAAGGAAGAACCGGGATCGCCGATCAACCCCGGCCCCGCGATTTCAAGGGGATCCGTGGGATCACGGCCTTCAAAACGCAACAACTCGTGATCGGTCGAAGTCACGGAGTAGAAGTAGATGAAGCCGTTGTGAATATCCCGGTCCATGTACTCGTAGTATTTCGAGCCCCGTTTTCCCTGGACACCGTTGGGGCTATCTTCAAGTCTGGCCGTCACCGCGAAAAAAGTATCCAAGGCCATGGGATAGGTTTCCCAAGGCACCAGCCCCTGGTACTGCGGAATGACAATCCCGTCGGAATTCCTGATATCGGGGCGGACCCGCAAGATGTTGGTAGGGTCGTTGTCCACCACTTCCTGCATGGCGGTGGCCAATCCCTCGAACCTGGGATCGTCCAGGACTCGGGGACGATAGGCAATGCCCTCCAGCCCGGTGTTGGCTCCCAGAGGAAGCGTGTCCTCGTAGGCATCGCCATCCACAATCACCTGGGTGATGAAACTGTTGACCACGTCGAATTGGCTGATCATCTGCCAGAGTGAGGTCTCCGGTCCGTTGACAATCGAAGAGCCGAAAGGCCGGTCCCAGTTGTCGGCCCTCCAGATACGGTAGGACTCGAAATCCACTTCCTGCAAACGGATATCGTTGGTGAATTCGGGGCTGTCGTCCCAGTAGACATGAACCCTGCTGTCGGTGGCCCATAGCCTGAGTCCCGGCGGAGGCGGCGCCATGCCGACCAACCAGTGAAGTTGGGTCTCCGCTCCACCAACGCCGGTACAACCGGAGGTATTTTCCAGATTGGGATCGTTACAGGTCCATTTAGAAGGCTCGAAAAAGTCCTCGGGAGTACAGATGTAGCCGTTTTGGCGGTTGCATTCGAAACAGTTGTCCAGATTGACCATGGTACATTCTTGGTTCAGGTCGTCCTTCTGGTATTCGAATATTTGCGAATCGGCCAACCGGGGCTGGCCAAGAAGCCATTCATCGTCAAGGCAGGCGGGATCCATGAAGTCGGGCGTCAGGTTATCGAAGGTTTCAGCATCAACAAAATCCCCTCGGCACACCATGGTTTCCCGACCCAGAATGCCCGGATTGAAGCCGGGAGAACCGTCAATGGGCTCGACAAAGGGAATCTTGTCGACGTAGATCCCATCCCAGGTCAGGAACGCTTCGGCACAGTGGCCAAGCAAGCCCGAGTTACTGTTAGCGTCGCCCAGACCGGGCCCGACGACCATTCCCACTTGAAAGGTGAGGCTTTCACCCGGCGGCAACAGGGCAAACGGCCCGGCAGACACCAGGAAACGGAAGTCAGCCCTTCGGCCCTGCTGGGTGTCGTTGTCCCAGTCCTCGACCTCCGCACTCAGCAACTGGAAGCGTTCATCGTCGTTGGTGGGATCACCGCCCTGCTCAAAACTGGCGTTGCCGGAAAAGGACTGGAAAGTCCTCATGCCAACACTTCGGGGAGCAAAATTACCTTCGGGGTCGATATCGTGTCCCAGAAAGACGATGCCGAAATACCCATCCAACCGTCCATCCTCGGCGTCATCGTACATGAACCCGACCTGGATAGGCACGAAACTACCATCCGAAGCCCGGACCATTCCGGGACTGCCGTGATTGGTCGGCCACGAGCCCGCCATATCGTCGTCAGCGGTTCCGCCAAGACCGCGGGGACCGATGTCACTGTCGGAAAAGAAACCGATGTAGACCCGCTCCACGTCTGTCACGCCAACGTTGTTGATGGTGTAATCGAATCCGACAAAGTCATCAACCTGGTCGTTTTCCCACTGGAAAGTGGTCTGGACCAGTTCCAGGTTCATGGGTGTGTGGTCGGGATAGCTTTCGATGGCCAGACGGGTATTATCGTAGTTCGTCATGACGAACATCTGGTTGCCGATCTGACCGAAGTCCTCGTCGATTTCGCCGTCATCGTCATCGTCGTGGCCGTTGAGAATTTCCTCATCGACGAGACCATCTTCATCGTCGTCGGGACTGGGCATGGGCTCGCGGCGGCCGCTGGCCTCAGGATTCCCGGTAGGCCTCAGAATCTTGGTCGCTACGGCTTCGTAGATCGTGGCTTCCAGTTCATCGAGAGGGGCAAATTCATTGAGCCCGGCATTGCCGCCTGTCGACACGAGCTTTTCACCCAGAACAACTCCACCCACCCACAAACCCGACGCCCACAGGTATTCGTTGCCTGACCCGGAGGGCCACTGGCAGGAGGGGGCGTCCGACCAGGGACGTGAGGTGGAGTAGCTGGAGCCGATCAACCCGAAATTGGTGATATTGATCTGGACTTCACCGACGTTCATGACGTAGGAGCCATCGACAATGAAGACACCGTTCGGGTTATACCCCATCTCCAGTATATCGCCCTGGGTATCCATCCAGGCCTGGCTTGGCACCGCCATGCAGACCATCAGCAGGAGGCAGCACACCGCACCGGACCATGGCGCGGTCAGGCGGAAGCCCCTCGCATTTCTAATGATGGTACCTAACATTGCCATCCTTTCCAAATCGGTGCCGCCGGTGCGGCCCCGCAAGTCTGCCCCTAGCTAGAAGTAGTAGCCGATCCCGAATCGGAACAGCCGGTGCTGGCCGAACGTCCGTGGATCGACGAAGGGGATGAATTCATCCTCGCCGTCGCCATCGGCGTCCTGCAGCAGGGCCGCGCCGTATTTCCCTGTTTCCGTCAGATAGGACATTCCGCCGTAAGCGGCTCCGTTGATCATGCCCGGAGAAATTCCCCGGCCACCTTCATTTTCCACGATATCCTGGTTCAGGATATTCCAGGCCTGGAGCTGCAATGACAGCCGCTTGCCGTAAAAGTTGATGTTCCGTTCCAACTGGATGTCCAGCCGGTAAGTGGCCGGCAGACGTTCACTGTTCCCCAGCAGGGGATCCTGTTTCTTGGCAAACCGGTCGAACGGGGTCCACGGGAAACCGCTCCCGTAGGAGAAAGAGAAGGAAGAGGACCAGACACCCGGCTCGGCCAGAAGCAACATCAAGTTCAGGGTATGACGCTGATCCCAGTCCAGGGGAAGTTCCTGATTGGGCAGGAACTCCAGACCGTCGGGATCGGAACCGAATTCGGAATCCGACGCGACACCGTCCGCAAAGGAATAGGTGTAGCTGAAGTTGAACTGATAGTTGTTGCTGTAACGCTTCTCCAGGGTGACCTCGATACCACGGGCCGAGGCATAGGCCTGGTTGATGTAACGGTCCAGGGTCGTGCCGGTAGTTTCGTCGGTCACCTGCGTAGCGGCGATCAGGTCATAGATGTCCTTGCTGTAAAGCGAGAACTGCCCGGCAATGAAGTCGGTGAACTGATGCTTGATACCAGCAGAATACTGAACCGTGGTTTCCGGCTGGAGGTTGGGATTACCCAGGGTCCCATTGTTGCCGACCGGATCCTGGCTGGCGAACAGGTACTCCCGGTTGGGGAACTGCACGAACCGGCCGTAATGGAAATGGAAGCCGTCCCGCTCGGTGATGGGAAAGGCGAAACCCAACCGTGGCTGGAAGGCGGTCTTGTACTTGATGACGTTCGCGTCGACATCCTCGTTGGTAAGCTGGATCGCCGCGGCCGAACCCGGGGAGAACATGTCCCAGCGCAGGCCGTAATTCACCACCATACCCTCGTATTCCCAGCGGTCCTGGGCATACCAGTAACCCTCCGGGTTGTAGGTATGGAAGATGTTGCGGTTGCCGCCCTGGGTCCATTCACCGGTGAACCGGCTCTGGCGCATGATGGCGGGCTGGGTCAGGGCATAGCGTTCCAGGTCGTTATACCGGACACCCAGGCCGGTTTCAATCATGTGCCCCTGCCAACGGTTGCTCACCAGTTCGAAGCCCAGACTATAGGTACGGCTGTACTCCTCGAAGTAGGTGAAGTTGTCGCTGGTGGTCACGAAATAGGAACTGAGCGGATCGGTATAGTAGTCCGTCTGCGTGAGGTAGTGATTGCGCTGCCCGAAGTACAGGCCGGGACTGCGGATACCGCCGTGGTTGTATTCCCAGGGATCCTTGCCCTGGACGTCGCTGCGCGTGTCAAAGGCCACCAGTCCGAGCCGGACGGTATAGAAGGTGGACTCGGTCAGATTTTGACGCCAAACCACCTTGGCCACCTGGCCGATGTCCTTCCGCTGATTCAGGCGGTTTGCCGAGTTGAAGGCCGTGTACGAACTGTCTTCCTCAACCGTGGAAAAGGATCCGTAGGGATAGCGGAATCCGTCGAATTCCGCGTGGGCAACCACGGTGTAGATCCGGTTGTCGTCGGCGCTGCGCACTTCGAGAACCGGCATGGCCGTCCGCCGCTCGCTGGAGTTGCGGATGTCCGCCACCATCACCGTACGGGCGTTCGCCAACATGTTGTCGTACCAGGGACCATAAAGCACGGACACGGTCTGGCCGATGGCCACCCAGTCGTTGAAAATCGAACGGTAGATGACCCGGGGTAGGCGGATAACCCGGCTGGCGTATCCCTCGACGCTCCAGTTGGGAGCATAGCGCTCGGACAGGGTCGTGGAGTAGGAGTATTCCGCGGTGACCTTCTTGTCCTCGCTGATGGTGTATCCCAGCTTGATCGATCCCTTGGCCTGGTTGAACTGCCGGCGCCGGAACTTGAACAGGGTGCTGTTGGCAACCTTGACCTTGTACTCCGGGCGATGGGCCACGGAGGTGTTTTCGGTGTCGGTGAAGATGAGGTCGCCGGCCACATAATAGGTCAAGCCCTTCAGGGGCGAGGGCCCGCCAAAACCGTATTCAAAACGATCGTAGTTGGTATAGGTCTTGTCCTGCCGGCCGAAATCGTCGGTCAGGAACCGGAAACCGCCGCCGAATTTTTCGCCACCCTCCTTGGTGGTAATGTTCACCACACCGGAAAGGGCGTTGCCGTATTTGGCGTCCAGACCACCGGTGACCATGCTCATGTTATCCACGGCCAGGGAAGACACTTCCAGAGAACCGGTACCGATGGGATTGTCGACGGAAACGCCGTCGATCTGCATCGATACCTCGCCGGAACGGCCGCCACGCACGAACAGTTCACCTGCGCGCATGACCACGCCGGCCTGTTTGGACAGGGCGTCGTCGACCGAGTCGATGGCGTATTTCTCGAAGGTCTCGGAACTGACGGTATGTTCGGTGACCGCACTCTTGACCTCGACCATGTATTCGGCGCCCTCGACGTCGAAGGCCTGCAGCGTTTCGACGATCACCGTCTCGAGATTGAAGGTCAGGGTCTCGATATCACCGGAGCGAACGGTGACCGTTTGCTCCATGGGTCCGTAACCCAGGTAAAGAACCTTGATGGTGTAGGTCCCGGGAGCCATCCCGTTGAAGTAGAAGACACCGCCCCCGAGAGACATGGTTCCCCGAGTGGTGCCGGCCAGAAGGACGTTGGCGTAGTCGAGAAGTTCCCCGGATTCCTTATCCCTGACGGTTCCCTTGATGGTAGCCGGAGCCCCCTGGGCGGACGCGTCACCAGGCATCACCACGGTGACGACAAACAGGAATAGGACAAGGGACAGAATCCATGAGAACCGGGGACGCCGGAGCATACTAGCGCTCCTTTCCAAGGGAACTAATCCGGCTGAATCGGGGTTCCGCAGGGAACCTTGGGATTGATCTTTAAAATTATGCACTGAACCTTAGCCGGGCAGTGTGGGGTGCCTGCTGAAAAGGGCGTTTCCGCCGGTCCTAGAAGGCACTTGGGGGACCTGAAACTCATAGAAAGGTTACCCGTGCCGCAACTGGTGTTTGAATATAGAGATTGGCCTATTACGTGTCAATAAATTGTGATGGACCGTCCACTTGGGTTTCCGGACAGCGCAGAAAATGACCCGGGCTGACCTCCGTAAGTGGGGGCAACTCATTGACGCAATGTGATTTCTGCAACGGACAATTGCCCGCCAATGGACAACCGGTATCAATGAGGGTGTTGGGTTTTCCCGGACCGGTACCCGCTTCCACCCACCAGGCCTGATCCCGGTTGAGATTGGCGGGGGTCGCCGCCATCAGGGCCAGGGTATACGGATGGGCTATACGATGCCGGTCACAAACCCGGTAGGATTCAACGATCATCCCCCGGTACATGACGGACACCCGGTCGCATATGCGGTGCAGAACGGTGAAGTCGTGGGCGATGAGCATCAGGGCCAGGCCCCGGCTGTTCATGGTCCTGGACAGCAGGTCCAGAATTCGATCCCGTGAGGCGGAGTCCAGGGCACTGGTCGGCTCGTCGGCGATCAGTACCCGCGGATCGGTGGCCAGGCAACGGGCGATTGCCACTCGCTGGCGTTGACCACCGGATAGTTCGTGCGGGAATCGGTGCGCCAGATCTCCGGGCAGACCCACCTCTCGCAGAAGATCCTCAACCACCGTCGGGTCACCGCCCGGCGCCGCTTCGGCCAGGGCACGACCAATCGTCTGCCGGGGATTGAGGGACCCCGCCGGATCCTGGAACAACATCTGGCAACGCCGGCGGCTTTGCCGCAACCGTTTTCCCCGGCTTGACAGGAAGTCCTCTCCCTCGAAAGTAATCGCGCCTGACCGGGGAACCATATGGCGGGAGAGAACTCTGGCCAGGGTCGTCTTGCCGCAACCGGATTCCCCAGCCAGTCCCAGGGACCGACCCGGAATCAGATCCACGTCGACTCCGTTGACCGGGGCGCCGGCCGCGTCCCGAAGCGAATCCTTTCCGCCGGAGGAGCGGGCATAGTCCGCGACGAGATTCCTGGCCAATAACACCGGCGGGGTCCTTCCGAGAATAACCCCCTGTTCCACGTCCGCGGGTGTGGGACGGATCCCGGTTTTATCGTCTGGACCAGAAATCTCGGAAGAATTCAGATCTACCACCGATACGATGCGACCGGCAGACATTTCCACCCGCCGATTGGCCACCAGGGGCACCAGCTCGGCATCATGGGTGATGAATACCAAGGCCATGGCACGATCTCGCCCGATCCGCTTGATCAAGGCCAGGATTTCGCGCTGGACGGTGACATCCAGCGCCGTGGTGGGCTCATCGGCAATCAACAGGGCCGGATCCGAGGCCATTGCGCAGGCCAGCAGCACCCGCTGTCTCATGCCCCCGCTCAATTGATGGGGAAAACAACTGGCTTTGGCCGCTGGATCCGGAACCAGCATCTCGGCCAGCAGGGATACGGCCCGGTCACGGGACTCCCGCCGGGAAACCCGCCCGTGGAACCGGACGGTTTCTGCGATCTGGTCCCCCACTCTCATGACGGGATTGAGACTGGTCTGCGGTTCTTGCAGCACCAGCGCCATGCCGCGCCCCCGAACATCCCGCCAGCGTCTCCCATGAGGGTCGCGCAACCGCTCACCCCGCCAATAAATTTCGCCCTTCCAGGCCGCACCCGGCGGCAGCAGGCCCAGGACGGCCCGGGTCAGCAGGCTCTTTCCGCAACCGGAGGGGCCCACCAGGGCGGTCGCCTCACCGGGCCCGACCTCCAGGTCCACGCCCGCCAAAACATCCGAACCGTTCCGGGAGCCGGGAAATGACACCGTCAGGTTCTGGACCCGCAGCAGATCACCCATGACGACCCTCCCGGTGATCTCGGGGATCCAGGCGACGGCGCAAGCCTTCGCCCAGAAGGTTGTAACCGATCACCGTCAAGGCGATGGCCAGTCCCGGGAAAGTTGTCAACCACCAACCCTCCAGCAGATAGTCCCGGCCCTGTTGGATCATGGCGCCCCAGCTGACAACCGGTTCCTGGGCGCCCAGGCCGAGGAAACTCAGGAACGACTCGGCCAGGATGGCGCCCCCCACACGCAGGGTCGCGGTGACAATGACGGTGGGCAGCAGGTTGGGCAGCACATGCCAGACCGCCACCCGCCACGCCGACAGGCCCAGCCCCTGAGCCGCGGCCACGAAGTCGCGTTCGCGCAGGCTGAGAGCCTCGGCGCGGACCAGGCGGGCCACACCCATCCAGCCGGTCACACCCAGCACCGTCATGACCAGAAGCAGGGACGGTGTGGTCAGCGAAACCAGCAGCAGGACCAGAAAGATGCGTGGAAAAGCCAGGAAGGCGTCGGTGGTGTTCATCAGGATCCGGTCGAGCCAGCGCGGCCCCAGGCCTGCGGCCAATCCGACCGCGGTTCCCAGAAGAAGGGCCACCAGAACACTGACCCACCCCACCAGCAAGGAAACCCGGCTTCCGTGAACCAGGCGCGACAGGACGTCGCGCCCCAGAAGATCGGTGCCGAGTAGATGATTACCCGATGGCGGTGCCAAGCGGTCGGAAGCCGCGCCCAAGGCGGCCGGATCCGACGGCGCCAGGACCGGAGCCAGCGCCGCCAGCAGACCCAGACCGACGACGATGATCAAGCCGGGACGAAGACCCGGATCGGTCCACCACCTTCGGTGCGGGGACCAAATCAAACGGCCGGCTTCAGCTTTGCTGGTCACGCTACCTCCTGACCGGTGTAGCGGACCCGGGGATCTGCCCAGCGGTAGAGGATGTCCGCCAGCAGGGATCCGGCGACAACCGTGACGGCCGACACCAGAACCGTGGCCATGATCACCGGGTAGTCGCGTTCCCAGATCGCTTCGATGGCCACCCGACCCATGCCCGGCCAGCCGAAGACGACCTCCACCACCACAGCCCCCCCCAGCAGGAAAGGCAGGCTTAAACCCGCCAGGGTGATCACCGGCAAAAGGGCATTGCGCAGGGCATGGCCGAACAGGACCCGTCGTTCGGAAAGGCCCCGGGCTCGGGCCGCCAGGATGTAGTCCTGGCCCAGCACTTCGGCCAGTGAAGTCCGCAGGTAACGCGCGGTCCCCATGAAGGAGCCCAAAGCCAGGGTGGCCACCGGCAGCGCCAAATGGTGGAGCAGGTCCACCAGCCAGGCCCACCAGGTCAGATAGCCGGCGTCCGGAGCGTGCATGCCTCCGGCGGGGAACCAGCCCAGCTTGCGGCTCAAAAGCATGATCAGCATCAGGCCGAGCCAGAAGGCAGGTACCGAATACAGGGCCAGGCCCACCCCCTGGACCCAGTGGTCCAGGGTGCGGCCGGCCCGAACGGTCATGGCCATGGCCGCGGCCAGAGCCAGCACCAGGTGAAGCAGGTAGGCGGTCACCGTCAGCAGCAGGGTAGCCGGCAGAGCTTCGGCGATGATGTCCCGGACAGGTCGTTGCTGGGTAAAGCTGGTGCCGAAATCCCCCTGCGAGGAAGCGGCCAGCCAGTGCAGGTATTGCTCGAACAGGGATTTATCAACACCGAGTTGACGGCGGATCAACTCCCGGCCTTCGAGGCCGAGTTCTTCCTCGACGACCTGGTCCACCGGGTCGCCGGGAGCCAGACGGACGATGAAAAAAACCGCCGTCAGCAGGATAAAAACCAGGACCACCGAAGCGGCGAACCTGCGCATGAACCAGGGGATCATCCTAAACCCTTCAAGATCAAGGAACCAATGGGCTTGATAGTAGGGAGCATAAGCCGCGGCGGTCAAGCAGGACCATGGACCCCAGAAAACCTGGGCCCCGAGCAACCATTTCATCCGGTCTGGATTTCCAACTCCAGGGTGCGGCCGAAGGCGCCCGCCAGGCGGACCGCAAGCTCATCCAGATCGGTACCCGTTAGGGCGTCGCCGAGCAATTGACCCAGATCCGTGGTCACGGCGGCCAGGTCACCATGACCCCTCTTGGCATCATGTCGGAAAAAAGTGGGCAGGTCCAGATGCCTCCTCCCGGCCAGAATGGAGCCGTGCTGCAGAAAAACACCGCCGGTGCGCCGCTGGGCCGACCCTATGATCTTTTTCCCGCCCACGCTGATCTCGTGGCGACCGGCACTGCGGAAACACACCAGCCCCTGGGCGGCTTCGCGTGATTCGCCCGAGGAAATTTCGGCGACCAGGCCCAGATCGGACAGAAAGGCCACCAGGGCCTGGTTGATCTTCATGTAGGTTTCGTGCAGGGAGGCGCCGAATACCGGGCCGGGCGAGGTGCCGATCACAGCGTAGGTCAACTCGTCGGCGTGCAGGATGGCCCGCCCCCCGGTGGGGCGCCGGACCAGGTCGTAGCCCGCCTCGTCGATACGGGTCTGATCGAAGGAGGAAAATTCCTGGTTGTAGCCGATGGTCACCGCGGCGGGTTCCCAGCGGTAAAGCCGCAGGATGGGATCGGCGCCCGGCCGGTGCTCGGTCAGCAACGAAGCGTCCCGCTCCATGTTCACCGAACCTGTAGCCGGCCCTTCATATAATACCCGCAGCACAGACATCTAACAGTTGCAGGGGCCATACCAGCGCAGGTCCGGCTGACGGGCCGCCCGGGCCTCGTCCATTCTGCCGACCGGTGTGGAGTGCGGTGCCCCCGTCAACAGAGCCGGGTCTTCACCGGCTTCACGGTATATTTTCTGCAGGATGTCCACGAACAGATCGAGGCTTTCCCTGGATTCGGTTTCGGTGGGCTCGACCATCAGGGCTTCCTCCACGATGAGGGGGAAATAGATGGTCGGCGCATGGATCCCGTAATCGAGCATGCGCTTGGCGATATCCAGGGTGCGGACCCCGAACTCCTCTTTCCACCGCGTCCCGCTGGCCACGAATTCGTGCATGCAGTGTTCGGAGTTGTCCACCGGCAGGATGTCCCGCAGCCGGGCCAGCAGATAGTGGGCGTTGAGCACGGCGCATTCGCTGACGCGCGTCAGGCCGTTGCCGCCGTTGCGGAGGATGTAGGCCAGCGCGCGCAGGCAGACACCCACATTGCCGAAGTAGGAATGAATGGCTTGATCCTCGGGCCCGAGAACCCTGTCCAGACCGAAGGTGCCCCGGCCATCGACGGTGATCCTGGGTCCGGGCAAGTAGGCCGCCAGTTCTTCGGTCACGCAGATGGGACCGGCCCCCGGTCCACCGCCCCCATGGGGAGTGCTGAAAGTCTTGTGCAGGTTCAGGTGCACCACGTCGAAACCCATGTCACCGGGCCGGGCCTTGCCCATGATGGCATTCATGTTGGCGCCGTCCATGTACAGCCGGCCGCCGGCCGAATGGATAATGTCCGATATTTCCCGGATGTGGTTTTCGAACAGGCCCAAGGTATTGGGGTTGGTGATCATGATGCCCGCGGTCCGCTCGGACACCGCTTCGCGCAGGACGTCCAGATCGATGCGGCCGTTGGTGTCCGAGATGATGGTCCGCGGCTTCATGCCGGCGATCACCACCGAAGCGGGGTTGGTGCCGTGGGCCGAATCGGGAATGAGTATCTCGTCCCTGTCAGTCTCGCCGTTGGCCACATGAAGGGCCCGGATCACCAGCATACCCAGATATTCCCCGTGCGCGCCGGCGGCGGGCAAAAGGCTGCAGGCCGAAAAACCGGTGATCTCACAGAGGGCATCCTCAAGAAGCTTGAGGGCGCCCAGCAATCCCTGGATATCCGCGGGGCCCTGTTCGGGATGCAGGTCGGCCAGGCCGGACAAAGCCGCCACCTGTTCATTGACCCGCGGATTGTACTTCATGGTGCAACTGCCCAGGGGATACATGCCACGTTCGATGTGATGGTTGAGGTTTGACAAGGCCGTAAAATGGCGCATGACCTCAGGCTCGCTCAGGGCGGGAAAGTCCGCCGGTTCGGCGCGCCGAAATTCGGCAGGAAGGGCCTCGGCGAGTTCGGTTTCCAGCGGTTCTCCGTCCCAGGCGGGAAAGGTCAGGCCCCGGCGCCCTGCGGCACCCTTGTTGAACACGGAATCGGGCAGCCCGGCGTTCCACTCGCCGGTGACCGGTCCGGCCGGTTTCACTGCGGCCGGATCCCTTTGGTCCTGACTCATATCCTCACCTTCTTTGTTCCGGAAGTGCCGGACAGGAATTTTTCAAGCAACTGCCCGAAATTTTCGATCTCGACCGCGGTGCGTTTTTCGGTAACGCAGACCAGCAGATCCTGCGGACCGCAACCGGCAACACCGGCCAAGGGGATGCCCCCGAGCACGCCCTGTTGGCGGGCAAAGGCCAGGAAATCGGCCGCTGGTTTGGCCAGTCGCAATACCGTTTCGTTGAAGACCGGACCGGCAAAGGGCAAGCTCACGCCGGCGATGCCGGACACGCGCCGGCGCAGGGCGGTGATGCGGGTCAGATTGGCCTGCCCCAGTTCCGCCAGCCCCCCGGCCCCCAGCATGGCCAGGTAGACGGTCGCGCGCAGGGCGTTCAAACCCTGGTTGCTGCAGATGTTGCTGGTGGCCTTGTCCCGCCGGATGTGCTGCTCCCGGGTCTGGAGAGTCAGCACGTAACCCTCCTGCCCGCGGCTGTCAGTGGTGCGGCCGACGATGCGGCCGGGAATGCGTCGCTTGTGTTTGTCGGAGCAGGCCATGAACCCTAGAAGGGGGCCGCCCCAGGAAGGCGAGACCCCAAAGGGCTGAGCCTCACCCACGGCCAGTTCGGCACCGAATTCAACGGGGGCCTTGAGCAGGGAAAGAGCCACCGGGTTGACCGCCGCCACCACGATGGCGCCGGCGTCGGTGATCACCCGGGATAGTTCGTCTACCGGTTCGACCAGTCCCAGGTAATTGGGATTCGGGATCACGCAGGCGGCCACCTCGTCGGTCATGATCGCGGCCAGGGCTTCGGGATCCGTGGTACCTGCGGGGCCGGCGGGCGCGTCGATGACGGCGACACCTTCGCCGGCCATCATCGTCTTGACGACACGCCGGTAGCGGGGGTTCAGGGTCACCGGCAGAACGACCGCCTTTTTCCGCTTGGCCGCCAAGGCGACCGAAAGGGCTTCACTCAGAGCGGTGGCGGCGTCGTACATGCTGGCGTTGGCCACATCCAGTCCGGTGAGCCGGCAGATGAAGGACTGCCATTCGTAAATCACCTGCAGGGTGCCCTGAGAAACTTCGGGTTGATAGGGTGTGTAGGCTGTCAAAAACTCACTGCGCGAACTGATAGCGTCCACTGCGGCGGGAATGATCGCATCGTACACCCCGCCCCCCAGGAAAGAAACCAGCTCGTTCTGACCGTGATTGGCCGCGGCGGCTTTCATGAAGTAGCGCCGGACCTCTTCCTCGGTCATCCCGGCCGCCAGGTCGAGCGGACGATTCAGACGCACGTTGTCCGGCAAATGGGAAAACAGGTCGTCGATGTGGTCCTTGCCGATGACCGCGAGCATCTGCTTGATGTCGTCGGGTGAGTGCGGGACGTATGGCATGCTCCGGTCAGCCTCCCAGAAGTTCGCCGTAGGCGGCGGCATCCATCAGCTGATCTATTTCGGACAGATCGTTCAACCGGACCTTCAGCAACCAGCCTTCTTCCAGGGGATCGCTGTTGACGATCTCGGGACTATCGACGACCGCATCATTGACCTCGACCACCTCACCTGAAACCGGGAGAAAAAGGTCGGCCACGGCCTTGACCGATTCGATGGTGCCCACGGTGTCACCCTGACTGAATTCGGATCCCGTTTCGGGCAGCTCCACAAAAACCACGTCGCCCAGTTCGCCGGCGGCAAAATCGGTGACCCCGATCGTGCCCACGCCGTCCTCGATCAGGATCCATTCGTGATCCTGCGTGTATTTCCGGTCGTCGGGTACCATGTCTTGAGCCTCCTGCAGGTTGTACCGCCGGTCAGGGCAGTGTCCGAGCGGCGCACGGATCACCCTTGGTCCGGGCCGAAAGAAACGGAAATGAAACCAGGCGGCAGGCGATCTCACGCCCGCGGATATCCACCGCCAGATCCCCTTCGAGAGATCCGGCTTCCACCAGGGCCATGGCCAGGGGTTTTTTGAGTGTCGGGCTGAAGGTGCCGCTGGTCACCCGACCGACCTGCCGACCCCCACACAAAACAGGGGAATCCTGACGGGCTATTCCCCGGCCGGTAACCTCCAGGCACACGATCTTCCGGGGGACGCCATCACTCTTCTGCTGGAGGAGCGCGTCCCGGCCCAGGAAGTCGTCCTTCTTGAGTTTGACGGCCCAGCCGATGCCGGCCTCGAGAGGAGTGATGTCCTCTTCGAGTTCGTGGCCGTAAAGACAGTAACAGACTTCGAAGCGCAGGGTATCGCGCGCGGCCAGGCCGATGGGCGCCACGCCGAGATCCGAGCCCTTGGCCAACAGTTCTTCCCAGACACGGAGGGCATCGGCATTGGGAAGGTATAATTCATACCCATGCTCCCCCGTATAACCGGTCCGCGAAACGATCCAGCGGCCTGACGGTCCGTCGATCACAAACGCGGTATAGAACTTCAGGGCTTCGATGGCGTCCGTCTTGTCGATCAAAGCCTCCAGGCGGTTGACCAGCCGACGGCTGTCCGGTCCCTGGACCGCGATCAAAGCCACCTGATCACTCTGGTCGTCCAGGTCCACGCCGGTGGCGGGAAGATGTTCCTGCAACCATTCGCTGATCTTGGCGTGGTTGGCGGCATTGCAGACAATCATCCACTCGGCCTCACCCAGGCGGTAGACCAGCATGTCATCCAGGACCCCGCCATCGGGTTGGCACATGGCGGTGTAAACGATCTTGCCGACCGCCGCCCCCGTCACCCGATTGGTGACCAGGCCATCGATCCAGGCCTCGGCCCCGGATCCGGAAACCAGAATTTCTCCCATATGGGTAATATCGAACAACCCCACCCTTTCCCGGACACACTCGTGCTCGGCAAGGACGCCTTCGTACTGGACCGGCATTTCGAAACCGGCGAAGGGAACCATCTTGCCACCGTGTTCCAGGTGCCAGGCGGTCAGGGGCGTGGATTTCAAATTGGCGGATTCGCTCACGGAAGGGACTCCAGGGCAACAGGCGGATAAAATGACAAACAGCGCGGGCGGGGTGCCCGCCCGGCCGACGATCTGGTCAAATCTAACCCCGGGTCCGCTTTTCGCCAAGGGATTTAGCCCTCACGAGCGGCCGACAATATCAGAGGAATAGTTCCCGTAGCATGGCGCCGGTATAGGACCCTTCGGCGGCCATGATCTGGCCAAGATTCCCGCTGGCGACCAGGTTCCCGCCGGCCGCGCCGCCCTCCGGACCCAGGTCGAAGATCTGATCGGCCCGTCGGATAACCTCGGGGTGGTGCTCGATGACGATCACCGTGTTGTCCTGGGCGATCAATTGCCCCAGCACGTTCATCAGGCGGTCCACATCGCAGAAATGGAGGCCCGTCGTCGGTTCGTCAAGGATATAGAGGGTATGCCGCTGCCCGCCCCGCGACAACTCCTTGACCAGTTTGATGCGCTGGGCTTCGCCCCCGGACAGGGTGCTGCCCGCTTGGCCCAGCCGCAGGTAGTCCAGCCCCACACCGTGCATCACGTCCAGGATCTTACGGCAGGCTGGTATGTTGGCCAAAACACTGGCGGCTTCTTCCACGGTCATTTCCAGAATGCGCGCAATGTCGCAGCCCTTGAAATGGACTTCGAGAGTCTCCCGGTCAAACCGGCGGCCGCTGCACTCCTCGCAAAGAACCTCGACGTCGGGCAGGAAATCCATGGTCAACCGGCGCAGGCCCGCACCCTCACAAACCGGGCAGCGACCGCCGGCCGTGTTGAAGCTGAAACGACCCGCATCGAATCCTCGCAACCTGGCAAGACTGGTCTGGGCAAAGATCCGGCGGATGTGATTGAAGAGCCCCGTGTAAGTTGCGGGCGTGGACCGGGGCGACCTGCCGATGGGCGATTGATCCACCAGAACGACCGAATGAAGATGTTCGGCACCGGTGAGTGCCCGGTAGGGTTCGGGGCGTCGCCGAGCGCGATGTTTCAGGGCTGCCAGAGCCCGGTAAAGGGTGTCATGAACGGCGGTGCTCTTGCCCGAACCCGAAACCCCTGTTACCACCGACAGCTTGCCCAGGGGAATGCCTAGTTCCACATCCTTGAGATTGCGGCCGGTCATGCCGCTGATGGTCAGGGTCTGGCCGTTTTGGCGACCGCCGGTCAAGGGTGCCGGACCGTCTCGACCCACGGTACCGGCCAGGTAGTCGCCGGTGGCCGTGCCGGTCCGCGCGGCCACCTCGGCCACGCTGCCTTCCGATACGATCTCGCCGCCGTGCTCACCGGCCCCCGGACCCAGATCGATGATGTGGTCGGCAGCCAGCATCACATCGCGGTCATGCTCCACCACGACCACCGAATTGCCGCGGTCGCGCAGAGCCTTGAGGGTGTCAATGAGCTGCCCGATGTCCCGGTGATGCAGGCCGACACTCGGCTCGTCCAGGATGTACAGAACGCCCGTCAGCTGGGAACCCACCTGGGTAGCCAGCCGAACTCTCTGGCCCTCGCCGCCGGACAGGGTTCGGGTTCCCCGGGCGAGCGAAAGGTAACTGACGCCCACCTGAAGCAGAAAACGAAGACGGTGCCGGATCTGCTCGAGAATGGGAGCGGCGACAATCTGGTGCCGTTCGGAATTGAACGAAACGCCCCCCACCCATTCGGAAAATTCATCCAGGGTCAAGGCGGAGACCTCGCCGATGTGCCGGTCGCCCACCTTCACGTTCAGGGCTTCGGGTCGCAAGCGGTGGCCACCACAATGGTCGCAATCCTGTTCGACCATCATCCGTTCCAGCGAAGAACGGATCTTATCCGACTTGGTCTCGCGATGACGCCTTACGAGTTCGGGCACCAAGCCTTCCCAGTCGCGCAGGAAGGCGTTGTAGTGCGGGTGGTCGCGCAATTCCTTTTCAATCTCCGGGGTCAAGCCGTGAAACAGGACATCCTTTACCCTCGGCGCCAACCCAGAGAAGGGTTCGTCCAGGCGGAATCCCAACGCGCCGGCCAGAGCCTCGACCTGAACGTAGAGCCAGCTGGTCTCCTTGCCCTTGAGGAATTCGATGGCGCCCTTGGCAATACTCAGATCCGCGTCGTGCACCAGGGCGTCGGGATAGATGGTCCGCAGGGAACCCAATCCGTTGCAGCCGGGGCAGGACCCGGCCGGAGAATTGAACGAGAACATGCGTGGTTCCAGTTCGGGAAACCCCCGGCCGCAACCCGGGCATGAGGACCGACGGCTGTACCAGCGTACCTGGCCCTGGCTCCAGACCATGACCGACCCCTGCCCCAGTTCGGCGGCGCGGTCCAGACCTGTCTTTAGTCGATCGCGAATACCTGGCCGGTTGGCCATTCCGTCCACCACCACAGCGATATCGTGGGGCTTGCCCCGCGCCAGCTCGATCACCTCGTCCAGCTCGGTGATCTGGCCGTCTATCAGCACCCGGACGTACCCCTGGGCTCTGAGATCATCCAGCAGTTTCTTGTGTTCTCCCTTGCGCCCCAGCACCACCGGAGCGAGCAGGTAGAAACGGGTCTTGTCCGGCAAGGCGGCGATCTCGTCCCCGATGTCCGACAACGGTCGGCCGGCCGCGGGCACCTGGCAGTCCGGACAGTGGACCGTGCCGCACCTGGCGAACAGCAAACGCATGAAATTGTAGATTTCCGTCACGGTCCCGACGGTCGATCGAGGACTGCGGCCCAACCCCTTCTGGTCGATGGCCAATGATGGCGACAAGCCTTCGATCCGATCAACGTCGGGTTTGGGCAACTGGTCGAGAAACTGGTGGGCGTAGCTGGAAAGGCTTTCGATATACCGGCGCTGACCTTCGGCGTAAAGGGTATCGAAAGCCAGGGAAGATTTTCCGGAACCGCTGGGTCCGGTAATGACGACCAGCCTGCGCCGGGGCAGACGCAGGCTGATGTTTTTCAGATTGTGGACCCGCGCTCCGGTCACCGTGATGTACCCCGGAGGTGCCGGCCCGCCCGCTTTGGGTTTCCTGATCACGCGATTGTTGTCCGCCACCTACTGGACCGGTTTCAGGTCAGCGGGCATCTCGTCCCAGGCGGCTTTTTCGTCCGCGGTCAAACCACCGACACCATCGATGATGACCGCCTGGTCGATGGCGACCGGGTTACGCGGCGCATCCCGGCCCGCACCGGGATTTTTCTCCGCATTGACGATGATGTCGGCCACATCCATACCCGAGACCACCTGTCCGAAAATGGTGTACTTGCCGTCAAGCTGTGCGGTCGTGGCCACGCAGATGAAAAACTGGCTGCCTGCCGAATTCACATCCTGGCCGCGCGCCATGCTCAGGGTGCCCCGGACATGTTGGACCGTCTGGGAAAATTCGGCCTGGAGATTGGCCGGGCCGTCGAGCCCCTGGTAACCCTTGGCGTTGAGAAGGTCATTGACCTGCTGGACCAGACCCTGCTCCTCTTCCGTGAGCACATCGGTCATCGTGGGCCCGCCCAAACCGTCGTTGCGTGGATCGGAATCCTTGCTGTTGGGGTCGCCGCCCTGGATGACAAATCCGGGAACGATCCGATGGAAAGCGGTGCCGTCATAAAATCCGGCGCGCGACAGATGGACGAAGTTCCCCACGTGGTGGGGAGCCAGATCGGGATAAAAAACCAGCAGGATGTTCCCTTGGCCGGTTTCCAGACGGGCAAACAGGGGCTCGCCGGCATTCGCCGGGATTGCCGGAAGAAGCGCAGTCACCATGAACAAAAACAGAAACAGGGCAAGGTGCCCACGGCCGCGGCCGCGACAATGGTTGGTTTTTTTCTCGGAACGCATTTTTCCTCCAGATTACCGCGGGGCGTTCATTCGCCCCGCCGGACCAGATAAGCGATGCCTATTTCGGAATGTATGTACTCTCCCAGCCGGGAAGCTTCGGCCATGTCGCCCACGCCCCGCAACATGACCCGGTGATAGGTCTGACCACCGAGATCGGATTCCTCGATCACAGGGTTGTAACCCAGAGCGCTGATCCGATCCACCTGTTTCCGGGCGTTGGCCAGGTTGGTGAACGACCCCAGCTGCAGGCTGAATCCGCTGTCACCGGACGAAACGGAAGTGGCCGGCCGGGAAGCGGCGGGCCCGGGGGCAACCTCGGATTTTTTCGGGGCCGCCTTGAGTTCCGCACCGGCAGGCGGGACGGCCTGCTTTTCACCGGTCGGATCCTCACTGACACCCTCGGCGTCGGGTAAAGTTCCCGTCCCTGGAGCCTGGTCCACCGGCAGGGTTGAACCCCTGTCGTCCGCGGCCGCCGCGAGAACCGAATCCGGTAGCATCGCCCGCGGTTTCGGGCCCGCGTCCGCCTGGTCCTGGTCTTTGTTGCCGCAGCCGTTCAGGAGGGTCACGACGACCACCCCCACCCCCAAGGCTAGAATCAGGGACAAGCGCACCCGGCCGGACCAAAGACCTTTTCGCATGACTACCTCCCGGAATAAACTGGTCAATCGGAAACGTGGGACATAGTATCCCCGTGTCAGGGGTCCTGGCAAGGCCGGACCCAGGTTCTGGAACCTGAAACAACCAGAAAGAATTTCATCATGTCTGATTCACCCCCCGTCATCTACTTCGACAACGCCGCCACCAGTTTCCCCAAACCCGCCCCCGTAGCCGCAGCCATGGGTGATTTCCTGGCCAACCTGGCCGTGAATCCCGGCCGCGGCGGCTTCGATCTGTCGATCGAGGGCGGCCGCGCGGTGGACAAGGTACGCAAGAGCCTGGACCGATTTTTCAACAACCCGGCCAAAGACCCGGACCGAGCCATCTTCACCACCAACGCGACCGATGCGTTGAACCACGCCATCCAAGGCGTTTGCCGTCCCGGCGATCATGTCGTGGCCACGGTGATGGATCACAACTCGGTCCTGCGCCCCCTGTTCATGTTGCAGAAGGCGGGCGTCATCACTTTCGACCTGGTCCCGGCCGACGCCAGTGGCCGGATCGATCCGGCCGACCTGGAAGCCCTCATTCGTCCTGAGACCAAGCTCGTGGTCATGACCCACGCCAGCAACGTCTGCGGCGCGGTTCAACCGGCCAAGGAGGTGGGCGCCATTTGCCGTGCCCGCGGTGTCCTGTTCCTGCTGGACGCGGCCCAGACTTCCGGCGTTTTTTCGGTCGACATGGAAGAACTGCAGGTCGATATGGTAGCCTTCACCGGTCATAAATCCCTGCTGGGTCCCACCGGAATCGGCGGCCTGATCGTGGGCCCGGACGTGGACATCCGCAGCACCCG
>CBDUDB010000030.1:0-21262 GCA_965365795.1 uncultured bacterium
AGCCATTCGCGACCCGGACCCAGCCATTCGCGACCCGGACCCTTGGGAATTTGAAGTGATGTGGGCGTGTGAGCCCGGGAGACGAGCATGGAATATCCTGACTGCAAGAAATGCAACGACGGCCTTTTGCTGCCCCTGTCGGACTACGGGCGGGACGGCGCCCCCATCAGGTACAAGGCCTGGGTCTGCCACAATCCGGATTGCGGGTTCAGTATCCGCATCGACAACGGGGAAATCAGTCTGGGTAAGAGTCTGCGCGAGTCGGTGAAGTAGAGCGACCCTCCCCGTATTTCCTTCCAGTTTAAAAGCCCTGGCCGGCGTTGCGGTGGAGGGCTTTTCCTTTGGTGAGAAGAAATCTACCCACCACCAGCATACCCAGCACCGAAACTGCGGCCAAGCCCCAATCCCCGGCGGTGACCTCCTGGGGTTGGTCTGCTCCATCGCTGCTGCCCACCATCACCCACAGGGATATGGCATTGTGAACGGCATGGGCCACCCAGCAGGCGGTCACCGATCCGGTAGCCGCGAAGATGAAAGCCAGGACGAGCCCCACTCCGATCAAGCCGAACAGGAACCAGGGCTCCCCGTGCACGATCCCGAACACCAGGGCCGAAATCAGGGCCGCCGGCAGGGTTCCCCACAAAGTGGCGGTCACACGTTGCAACAGCCCTCGGAAAATAATTTCCTCGGCCAGGGGCGCCACGACAACGACAGTGATCCCTGCCAGGATGATCTCCATCGTGGTGGTGGGCAAGTGTTCCAGGTACAAGGCCATCCACTCCGGATCGATCGCGTGCAGGCGCATGGAAAACTCGGCCAGCAGGGAGGTCGGCATCACCGAGCAGATGGACATCAGGGCCGCCGCGGCCAGAACCAGGGGGTGGGGGAAGGTCAGGCAGAAGTCGCGGCTGAAGGAAAGGTCCCACCGCCTGACCATCAGATACATGGGCACCAGCACGCCGACCAGAGCCCCGGCCAGGACAGGCCCGAACATGTCCCGCCGGATCAGATAGAATACGACCTGGAAAAAGAAATTCCCCGCCATCAGCAGGATGGCCAGGGCCAGGATTTGCCCCCGGCTCCAGGTTTCCCACATACCGGGTGGTTCCTCACCGAGCTGGCGGTTGTTATGATTTAGGTCGTTCATGTTCTCCATGATCCGGGGTTGGCGAAGATGATGGTCGTCTACCGGCCGGAGGCGGTTGTGCTGGGCAATCGGCCACCGGACAGGTTAGTATCCCGTTTGATATCCGGCCAAGGGAAAACCTACAAGGGAAAACCTACAAGGGAAAACAAACAAGAAAGGTTCCGCCGTGCCGTGTCAGAACACCCGACGTATCCAGGCCGTGATCTTCGATCTCGACAATACCCTGACCGACTTCATGAAAGCCAAGGAAAATTCCATCACCGCCGCCGTCGACGCCATGATCGACGTGGGTCTGTCCTTGTCTCGCGAAGAAGCGACCGAACAGATTTTCGCCATCTACAAGGACAAGGGCATCGAACACCAGCGGGTTTTTAATTTTTTCCTCGAACAGTCCATGGGACGGGTCGACAACCGGATACTGGCCGCCGCCGTGGTGGCTTACCGACGGGGACGCGAAGGATCGCTGGTGCCCTATCCCCACGCCAAGCTCGTGTTGAACCGCTTGCTCAAAGCCGGTTACAAGCTGGCCGTCGTCAGTGACGCTCCCGGTTTCGAAGCCTGGCTGCGCCTGACCGCCCTGGGTCTGCAGCACACTTTCGATCTGGTGCTCACCTTCGATGATACCGGCAGTCACAAACCCGACCCCACCGGATTTTTGATGGCCCTCGAAAGGTTGGAAGTGAACGCGGACCAGGCCGTGATCATCGGGGACTGGAAAGAGCGGGACATCCTGGGGGGGCACAACGCCGGTCTGCACACCGTCTATGCCAGATACGGGGATCAATATTCCAAGTACACCGACAAGGTGGAAACCGGTACCGCGGAACCGGATTTTGTGGTCGACGATCTTCTTCAGCTGCTGGAGGCGCTGGACCAGCTGAACGGATCCGGTGCCGAAGGAAAGGAATCCTGACATGAGGGTTTGCACGGCCAAGCAAATGGCGGCCATCGACAGCGAGACAATTGCCGGCGGCGTTCCGGGAGAAAGACTGATGGAGCGGGCCGGGCAGGCATTGACCGAAGTGCTGCTGGATTTCCTTGCCGAGATCACCTCCGACCATGAAGGACATCATCACGGCGGGTGCGAACACTGTCAGGATTCCGGTGAAGAAAACGGTTCCGCCGGCCTGGGTGTTCTGATCCTCTGCGGCAAAGGCAATAACGGTGGTGATGGCCTGGTCATGGCGCGCCTGCTTGCCGAGCAGGAATACTCCGTCACGGTGATGTTGCTGGATGGTCCGGGGGAGCTGAGCCATGACGCCCTGCTGAATTTCGGCCGGCTGCCCGAGAGTGTCGCGGTGGAGGTCCCGGCGGCCGACAGCTGGCCGGAAACTTTTGAGGTGTTGGCCGCCGAAGCTGCCGTCGTGGTGGACGCTGTTTTCGGCACGGGCATCAAACCGCCTCTGCGGGGGGGGTACCCCGATCTGATCCGGGCGGTCAACGATGCCGGCATGCCCTGCTTTGCCGTGGATATTCCTTCCGGTGTTTCCGGGGACGATGGACGGGTCGATCCGGTGGCCGTGGCGGCTGACCTTACCGTCACCGTCGGGTTGCCCAAGCTGGGACTCCTGCTTTCTCCGGGGCGGGATTTTGTCGGTGACATCGAGGTGGTGGACATCGGTTTTCCGGAAGAAATCTGCGCGAAGTTCGCCGGCGGTTTGCATTGGCTACCCCCGGAAGATTACCTGGCTTTACTACCCGCGCGTCCCAGCTCGGTCCACAAGTACGAGTGCGGTCGGGTGCTGGTGATGGCCGGCTCGCGGGATTTTGGCGGCGCGGCCCATCTGGCCGGGCTCGGAGCCCTGCGTTCGGGTGTGGGTCTGGTGAAGATGACTGCCCCCTTGTGCCTGGAAAACGCCTTGAGGATCGGCCTGCCCGAAGCGGTGATCCGGGCCGTGGCCGAGACCGATACCGGGACCATCGCGCCCCTGTCACCCGCGGTGCTGGAAAGCCTTCTGGAAAATCAGCAGGCGGTGGCCCTGGGACCGGGCCTGGGAGAAGATTCCGGCACCGATGCCTGGGTCGTCGACCTGCTGGCCGGATTGAGTCTGCCGGTGGTCGTGGACGCCGACGCCTTGAACGCCTTTGCCCGGACCGGGACCGAGCCCCGTTTCGGGACGGATCAAGTGGTCCTGACGCCCCACGCCGGAGAACTGGCACGCCTGGCGGGAATGACGAGTTCACAAGTCGTCAAGAACCGTTTCCGGTTGGTGGCGGATTTGGCAGCCCGCTGGAATGCCGTTCTCATGCTCAAGGGTTGTCCTTCGTTGATCGCAGCTCCTGACGGCCGGGTTTTCATCAATCCGGTCGGAGACGACGCCCTGGCCCGGGGTGGTTCCGGGGATGTGCTGACCGGGCTGGTGGCCGGGCTTCTGGCCCAGGGCCTGGACGCCTTGAGCGCGGCCCTGCTGGGGGCGTATCTGCACGGCCGGGCGGGCACGGTGGCCGCGCGCGGGCGTAGCAACCGTAGCGTGCTGGTCCGCGAGGTCGCCGCCGCGGTGGGCCCGGTCTTTGAAGAGATGGAGAAGCAGGCCAGCACCACCGCCGGGTTGCGGGAAAAAATCTGGCCCGTGATACCCGATGGAGCGCCATGAGGGTTCTGGGAATCGAAACATCCTGCGACGACACTAGCGTGGCCCTGTATGACAGCGACTCCGGCGTGGCGGAAAACCTGGTGTCATCGCAGGTGGACCTGCACGATCACTTCGGCGGTGTGGTGCCCGAACTGGCCAGCCGGGCTCATCTGGTCAACCTGTTGCCCCTGGTGGATTACCTGCTCGAACGCCAAAAACTGCAACTGAAGGACCTGGATGGAGTGGCCGTGACCGCCGGTCCCGGGTTGATCGGCGCCTTGCTGGTGGGGCTTTCCACGGGCAAGGCCCTGGCCCTGGCGGCGGATTTGCCGCTGGTCGGGATTCATCACATCGAAGGACACATCCTGGCCAACGCCTTGACGGCCGACCTGGTTTTGCCCGCCGTCGTTCTGGTGGTATCCGGGGGCCACACTGAAGTGGTGTTCATGCCCGAGGTCGGCCGGTACGAGCGTTTGGGCGGCACCCTGGACGACGCCGCGGGGGAAGCGTTCGACAAGACCGCCAAGTTGTTGCGGCTGCCCTACCCCGGCGGGCCTCACATCGACCGCCTGGCCCCCCTGGGCACGGCCGGCCGGTTCAAATTTCCCCGGCCCTTGAAAAACGATCCGCGGATCGTTTTCAGTTTCAGCGGACTGAAAACCGCCGTCCGTCAGGCCGTGGATGAATTGCCGCGTCCGCTGTCCGAACAGACGGTGGCCGATGTCAGTTACGAGGTGCAGGAGGCCATCGTTGATTCTCTCTGCCAGCGGTTGTTCCAGGCGGCACGTCGCAAGCATGTGCCCGCGGTCTATCTGGCGGGCGGGGTCTCGGCCAACAGCCGGCTCCGCGAACGGGTGGCCACCGAAGCCAAACACCGAAATCTCCATTTCCTGCCCCCTGAGCCCGTCTACTGCACGGATAACGCCGCCATGATCGCCTACGCCGGTTGGTGCCATTTCAACGCCGGTAGGCGGGATTCCCTGGATCTGGACAGTTTTCCGAGGAGTCCCCTGACCTCCTGGCGCTGACCGAGAAAATCCTCCCAACCTGAAATTAGGTATACGGTTCCCCATTCGTCTGCCGATACAAAAGCAGAATCATGGTGGGACAGTGTGCCCGGGTTTGACCGAGAGGGTTAAAATGACCGCGAAAGCGCGCATTTTGGTAGTGGACGACGAGCCTCATATCAGGCGAATCCTGCAGTTCCTGTTGGAGGAAGAGGGGTTCGAAGTCCATCTGGCCGAAAACGGCGAAGAGGCCTGGAAGGCGGTGGCCAGCTTCCAGCCGGATCTGGTCCTGCTGGACGTCATGATGCCCCGCATGGACGGTTTCGCCGTCCTGGAGATTATTCGGGCGGGCTTCGAGACCGCCCGGTTGCCGGTGATCCTGCTGACGGCCAAGGGCGAGGAACAGGACAAGGTCAAGGGCCTATCCGGCGGGGCCAATGATTATATCATCAAGCCCTTCAATCACGATGAGCTTCTGCTGCGGGTCAGCAACCTGCTGGAGGCCACCCGGCGCGAGCGCGAAGCCAACCCCTTGACGGGGCTGCCGGGTAACCGGGCCATCGATCGTGAAATCCAGAACCGCATCGCCAGCGATCAGGAATTCGGGTTCATTTACATCGACATGGACCGCTTCAAGAGTTTCAACGACAAGTATGGTTATGCCCGGGGTGACCGGGCCATCTCCTTCCTGGCCGGTGTTCTGATAGGGATAACCCAGAAATACGGTTCGGGCCGCGAGTTCGTCGGACACGTAGGTGGTGACGATTTCGTGGTGGTCTCTTCCTCGCAGGATGCCGAACGGTTGGCACGACGCATCATCCATGAATTCGACGAAGGCAAGGTGGACCTACACGACGAGGAGGATAGCCGCAACGGTTATCTGGAGATCGAGAGCCGCGGCGGGCAGGTGGAACGTTTTCCACTGATTTCCCTGACCCTGGCTCTGGTTCCCGATTGTCGGGGCCGCTTCGAACATCCGGCCGAATTGAGCGACACCCTGGTCGAACTCAAAAGGTACGGCAAAACCAAACCCCACAGCGTGGTCATTCAGGAAAGGCGTTCGCCGGGCAAGAACCCGGAGATGATCACCATCAATTCCGATCTGGATTCCCCCGAGGAACCTGTCGGCGGTCCGAACTCCTGACCAGGTGAACCCATGAGTGGATATTCCGACAACGTCCTAGCGATGTCCCGGACCAAAGATCCGGTCGAACATTTCATGTCCCTGATCGGGTCGGGCATGGGCCAGCCCAATCTGGTGGATCTGGGTAATGCCTTTTTGGGCACGTGGTCCGACCTGCCCGGTGTGAAGGCCGCCGCGGTGGCGACCGATCCCACGGGTCCGGTGTTGCTGGACCGTTCCTGTCGCGGGAACATCGAGTCGTGGCTGGTGACGACTCGCAACCGGGACGGCAAGGTGTCCCATCCCTGCTGGGTGGGCATGTCCGGCCGCTGGTCCGGTCTTGCCTCGAGTTGGGACGATTCCCCCCAAGAAATCCCGTTGGTTCTGCAGGGTTCCGGTCCGCTTCCAGGTGGTGAGCCGTGGATGGCCGAAGGCCAGGGCTTCGAGCCCGTGTCCTGCACCGATTGGCTGATGGCGCCGATCGAACTCCGCGGGAAGGTGAAGTTCGTTCTGTTGCTTGGGCTGGATGGAAATCCCGATCTCCACGACCCGGTGCGCCAAACCCTGGAACGCCTGGTGAAGGCCTTGACACCGGTGACCGCGGTTTGGGGACACGCCCTGGCCTTGAATGCCCGGTTGCGGATGGCCGACGATGAAAACCGAGCCCTGACCAGACTCAATCGCCTGCAGGGCAGGTTCGTGGCCATGGCCAGCCACGAATTCAAAGCGCCGCTGACCTCCATCACCGCCTATACCGACGTTCTGGGGGGGCAGCTGAAGGACGCCGATTTTTCCCACGCCGAAGAGTTCCTCGGCGTCATTCGCAACGAATCGGGCCGGCTGTTGCGGATGGTCAACCGGATCCTTGATTTCACACGCATGGGGCACGGGTCCCATTTACTGGCCTTGAAACCCGTGGACCTGGAGCCCCTGGTCAAGGACACCGTCCGGTCCCTCGATCCCGAGATCACCCGGAAAGAACTGGTCGTCACGGTGGATGCTCCGGTCGGCCTGCCCCGAGCCGAAGTGGATCCCGACCTGATTCGTCAGGTGCTGATGAACCTCATTCACAACGCGGTGAAGTTCACGCCGAACCAAGGCCAGATTCTCATCACCATGCGGGAAAAGGAATCCGCGGTGGCGGTGAGTGTGCTGGACAACGGGCCGGGCATTCCTCCGGAAAACCTTCGCCGCATTTTCCGGGAATTTTACCGGGCCGAAGGCGGCACCAGTGTCGAGGAAGGCACCGGACTGGGCCTGACCATTGCCCGGCATATCGTCAACCTTCACGGTGGCCACATCGAAGTAGCCCGCCGGCCGGGAGGCGGTTCGGATTTTTGTTTCCTCGTCCCCAAGGAAACCGGCTCCATGGTCTCGCTGTCCGATGTCCTGGGCAAGTCGATCGAACCGGAACAGGGCGCGCGCCTGGTGGAAAACCTACTGTTCCTTTTGGCGGAGATGACGGGTTCGCGTACGGTCGCCATGCTGTTGCGCAATGGCCAGGGGGCTCTGGTTCCGGTGGGGGCCATCGGCCTGGATGTGGATGCGGCCAAACCCCTGCCCCTGATAGAAAACGAGCGTTGGACCCGGTTCCTCGACCAGGGGGAAGCGGTGACCAATCCGGGTTCCCTGGTTCGGGATCTCGGTTGGTGCCCCAACAAGGGCACGACCGAAAATAACCGGATGTATGCTCCGCTCGGCGCCGGGGAAGATGCCCTGGGTTGTGTCATTCTCGGGCGTCGGCGCGGCCTGGAATCCTATGACCAGGCCGACCTGACCCAGCTGTCGGTCTTGTCCGAGATCGTCAAGACCGCCTTGAACGACCTGAAAGGTGGTTTTGCCAGGTCGACGGCTACCGTTCGACTCCTGCTGCAGATCCGTCGGCACGGGGTGCCCACGGTGACGCCGCAATCGCTGGTGCTGGCCGGGAAACTGGGCCAGCGCCTGGGACTGAACAAGAGGGAAGTCAAGCGGCTGCAACTGGCGGCGGTTCTGCACGACGCGGGAATGGCCCAGGTGGAAGAGGAAATAGTATTCGGTGAATCGGAGTTGAGTTTGGACGAACGGGACGAAGTGAATCGCCATGTGGAACAGGTGGTGGACCTGCTCGGTCCCCTGTTGCCGGACTCCGCCCACGAACAAATCATTCGTCATCATCACGAGCGGTACGACGGGACCGGATATCCCGATGGCCTGAGTGGACTGGACATTCCCCTGGGATCCAGGCTCATGGCCGTGATCGACACCTGGTTCTCCCTGACGAGCCCGCGGCCGTTCCGCAACGGGTTGTCCCCAGCGGAGGCCCACGCGGAAATCCTGGCCCACGCCGGGACCCAGTTCGACGGCGATATCGTCGCCGAATTCACCCAGATTTTACATGACGAGGACGTTTTAACCGACGAATCGATGGCAACCGACCCGGCCAGGCCCGGTATTTGAGGAGAGTCATGAATGAATTCTCGCGGGTTCTAATCGTGGACGATGAAAAGCCCATCTCCACCCTCCTGGCCCAGACCTTCGAACAGGAAGGGCACCAGGTTGCCAACGCCTACGACGGTATTGATTGCATGAACAAGATGGCATCGTTCCAGCCTGACGTGGTCATCATGGACATCATGATGCCGAAGCTGGACGGGGTGGATACCACACGGTTGATCCGCCGGAACAAGAGTTACCAGGACACCATCGTCGTTGCGCTTTCGGCCAAGTCGGACGAGGAAACCCGTCGCCGGATGAAAGAGGCCGGCGCCAATCTGTTCATGAGAAAACCCTTCGTCATCGCCAAACTGTTGGCCCGGATTTCGCGCATGCTGGAAATCCGTTCCGGATCGAGTTGAGGTTTTTCGATGTTGATGGCAGCGGTCACACCTAACCTGAATGCTTCGTTCACGGGGTTCGTCGCAGCGATGACGATGCCTTCGTCCGTGATGGTGCTTCTGATGGTCGCTGCCGCCTGCGGTGTTTTGGGAGCCACGATGTGGTTTAGAATCCTGACGGGCCGCCGCCAGTTGAAGCAAAATTCCGACTCATTGCATGTCCAGACCAAGAGCCTGGAAGATATCCTTGCGGTTTCGGCCGGCTTCAACGCCACCCGCAACCTGGCCGAATTGGCCGACAAGTTGGCCGCCGCGGCGGAACAGATCAGTGGCTTCCGGCGGGTGGTCCTGTACCTGTGGTCCGATACGACAAGAGCTTTCGAAGCCAGGGCCTTCAGGGGTGTTACCCCCCAGGAAAAGGTCGGTTTAACCGGCTCCCAGATCCTGACCACCGATTATGACGAGTGGGCCCGCGAGAAATACGGGTATTCCCATTGTTTCCTGGTGGATGCCGTCGGTGCCATGGACCCAGGCACCGACCGGGGTCTGGACCTGCTCCCGGATTCCGGTCGTTGGAAATCAGGTCAGCGCCTGATCACGCCCTTGGTTGATACCGGAGGCGAGGTTCTGGGCTTTTTTGACCTGGACGACCCGGCCACCCGGCGGATTCCTTCACCCGCGGAAATTCGTCAGCTGGAGTTCCTGACCTGTCAGGCCACCATCGCCGTCGAATCGGCGCGGGTCTACGACCACCTGGCCCGCAACAACGCGGAACTTTCCTCCGCTTCGGAAAAGCTGAAGAGTCTGGCGGACATGAAGAAGAACTTCGTGGCCAACATCAGCCACGAATTGCGTACTCCACTTACCTCCATCTCGGCCTACTCCGAATTGTTGCAGAAAAACATGGATACCCTGTCGCCCGAATCGCTGGACGAGTTCCTGGAGGTCATCCACGACGAAAGCGTCAAGCTCACCGGGATCATCAACGACATCCTGGATCTGAGTCAGATGGAGAACAACCGCCCGTCCATGAAGCAGGTGGAAAAGAACCTGGTGGGCCTGGTGCGGCACCTGGAAGATTCCTGGCGGGAACGAGCCCGCAAGATGAACATCACGTTTACCCTGGACGCCGGGTCCGAAGAAATCCGGCTGTCTCTGGACCCGTTGCTCATCCAGCAGATGTTAACCCATCTGGTGGGCAACGCCTTCAAATTCACCCCCGCAGGCGGCCAGGTGCGGGTCGGAATCCTGGAGACCGGTACGGCGGTCTGTTTGACGGTGCAGGATACGGGCATCGGGATTCCCGTCGACAAGCTGGGGCATATTTTCGAAAGTTTTTACCAGGTCGATTCTTCGGCTACCCGCCGGCACAACGGCCAGGGTGTGGGCCTGGCCATCTGCCGGGATATCGTCCGCCACCATGACGGCCGCATCTGGGCCGAAAATGTCGAGGCCCAGGGAACGCGGATCACCGTGCTGTTGCCGCGGCGACCGGCGGTCCTGCAGCCGGCGGCTCCCGAATCGTTGACGGGCCTGCCCTTCGAGGCCGGAGAATTGATGGAACGGCTGATGCACTGGGTCAGCGAGAGTCTCGGCATCCAGGTGGCCACGCTCATGGTTCCGGACAAGGATGGGGAAAACCTGACCATCCGTGCCGCCATCGGCTTGCCCGAAGCGGTGGTCCAGAGCGCCCGGGTTCGCAAGGGAACCGGAATCGCGGGTCGGGTCTGGGAGTCAGGGGAAACCCTCCTGGTTGATGACCTCACCCGGGATCCACGTTTTCACCGCGAACTGAACGAGCCCCGATATTCAACCCCGTCCCTGCTGTGTGTGCCCCTGCGGGACGGAGAGGATTCGCTGGGCGTCATCTCGGTCAACAACAAGATCGACGGAACGGTCCTGGACAATGACGACAAGGTGTTCCTGGAGTCGCTGGCCCCCCGCCTCACTCGCCTGCTGACCCGGTACGAAAGCTGGCAGGACGGCGCCCGGGATTTCGAGGCGATCCGGGACACCCTGCGTTCCACCACCGCGGTGGGACATCTGCGTCACGAGAGCCTGCTACAGGTCTGTCAGGAAATCTGCCTCGCCTCTGCCCGGAAGATCATGCTGCCCGGGGATGAACTTGAACACCTGGCCTTTTCCCTGCAGTTCTACGACGTGGGACTGAACAGTGTTCCGGCCAGTATCCTGAGCAAACCCGGCCTTCTGGACGAGGAGGAAAGGTGGCACGTCGAACAGCATGTGGGCGCAGGGCTGGGTATCCTGGGGTCCTTACAACTGGACGCCAAGGTGCGGCAGCTCATTCTTCACCATCACGAAAACTTCGACGGCACGGGTTATCCGATGGGATTGGCCGGCGAGGCGATCCCCCTGGGATCCCGCCTGGTGAGGCTGGCGGACACCCTGTCGTCCCTGTTGAGCCCGCGACCCTGGCGGCCGGCCATGAATCTGGATGAAGCTGTGGATGTGATCCGGAGGGGAATCGGGCGGGAATTTTGTCCGCGGATGGCCGACGTGTTCCTGGATGAAACAGAAAAACGGCGGCTGCGGATCACCCAACTGCAGACCCAAAACGGCACCACCACCGATTTGAACAGGATGCCACTGGACAGGGGAGTCCCGGCCCCTGAGCTGGTCTGATCCGGTTCGGCAGTCAACAACGAGAGGTTTGACCTTGTACAAGGTTCTGGTAGCTGACGACGAACACAACATTCGCAATATCCTCGATTTCAGTCTTCACGCCGAAGGTTTCCTGGTCGTTTCGGCTCTGAACGGGGAGGATGCCTTCAAGCTGGCCGTGGAGTCGAAGCCTGATCTGGTCATTCTGGATGTCATGATGCCGGGCCAGGGCGGTGTGGAAACCTGCCGGGCCCTGAAAGATGACCAGCGCACGGCCGCCATTCCGGTCATCCTGCTGACAGCTTTGACCGGCCGCGATGACCGGAAAGCCGGCACCGCAGCCGGCGCGGACGCCTACATCACCAAACCCTTCAGTCCTCAGAAGGTCATCGAGACCGTTCTGGACCTCCTCGGCGTAACCAGCGATTGACCTTGGGAGGCCTCCGGTCTGGTCCGGCGGCTCGGTCGTGGACGCGGCGATCGGTTAGCGGTAGAATCCACCCCTTGAATAATACCGAAACCTGGACCGGACTCCGGTCCGTCCCCACCGGATGCGAGGCTTCCTTGCGCCAGCTTGTCGAAATCGTCCTGCCGGTTCCGTTGGATCAGGCGTTTTCCTACCGGTACGATCCGGACCGGGACGACGGCCACAGGTCCGGTCTGAAGGTGGGGGATCTGGTGGTGGTGCCATTCGGCCGCCGTCGCAAAGTCACGGGTTTGGTGGTAGGGGTCGCCGATCTGGAGAGGAATCAACGGGAAATCGATGGTGCCAAGTTGCGGGATGTAACCCGGGTCCTGGCCCCGGAGTACCGGATCACCGGTGATCGCTTGCGGCTGGCCCGGTGGCTGGCTTCCTACTACGCCTTACCCCTGGGCGAAGTGGTTCCCCTGTTTCACCCGCCCTCGCCGGGAACCCGCGCCCGCGCCGTGAAAAGGGATTTATCGCAAAGTCCGTACCCCTCGGTAGATCCAGACCAGATCACTCTCACCGAAGCCCAGAACAGGGCGGTGCAGGCGGCCGCCAAGATTCTGACCGCCGGATCCTTCGGTACCCTGTTGCTGCACGGGGTCACCGGTAGCGGCAAGACAGAGGTCTACCTGACGGTCATTGCCCAGGCGTTGGCCGCCGGCCGCGGGGCCATCTACCTGTTGCCCGAGATCGCGTTGACTCCCCAAACCCTGTCGCGCATTTCGGCCCGGTTCGGCGACCAGGTGGCCGCCATCCACAGCGGACTGTCGGCGGGCGAGCGGTGCCGGGTTCACGAGCAGGCGGCCCAGGGAAAGATCAAGGTGGTGGTGGGGCCCCGTTCGGCCCTGTTCGCCCCGGTGCGCGATCTGGGGGTGATCATTGTCGACGAGGAACATGAGAATTCCTACAAGCAGGATGAAAAACCCCGTTACCACGCCCGGCACGCGGCCCTGGTCCGGGCCCGGGAAAACAAGGCCGTGGTGATCCTGGGATCCGCCACTCCTGATCTGGAGTCCATGGTCAACGCGCTGGACGGTCGTTTTGAACTACTGGAATTGCCGGACCGGATGGGCGGAGAGCTTCCGTCCGTCGAGGTGGTGGACATGCGAGCAGGCGCCGGCCTCGAGGGATTTACCCCGACGTTGACCGAGGCCATGGCCGAAACCCTCGAGCAGAAACGGCAGATCATTCTCTACTACAATCGGCGGGGTTTTGCTCGGGTACTCCAGTGCGCATCTTGCGGGGAAGCGGTCATGTGTCCGCACTGCGACATCGGGGTCACCTACCACCTGCGTCCCCGGCGGCTGTTGTGTCACTACTGCGGGTTTGTCCGTCAGGTTCCGGCGACCTGCCCGGATTGCGGGGCCGAGGATTTTCTGCCCGCCGGTGGCGGCACCGAAAAAGTGGAGCTGAATCTGCAGGCCCATTTTCCCGACGCCAGGATTCTGCGGCTTGATCATGACACCACCAGGCGCCGAGGAAGTCATCGGCGTATCCTGACGGCTTTTGCCCGCGAGGAAGCCGATATTCTGGTGGGCACCCAGATGGTGGCCAAGGGCCATCACTTTCCCAAGGTGGGACTGGTGGGAGTCCTGGCCGCAGACGACGGACTGTGCCTGCCGGACTACCGAGCCAGTGAGCGGTCATTCCAACTGCTGACCCAGGTGGCCGGCCGGTCCGGGCGCACCACCGCAGGCCGGGTGGTCTTTCAGACCTGGAAACCGGACGACCCGGTCATCCTGGCAGCGGCCGCCCATGATTATGCGACTTTCCTCGCCGCCGAAACACCGGCGCGCAAGGGTCTGGGGTACCCTCCTTTCAAGCGGTTGTTGCGGTTGGGAGTCAGCGGTCGTCGCCTGGCCGAAACGGAAGAAGCCGCCCAGCAACTGTCCGTTGCGGTGACAGCCAGCCTGGGCGGTCCCGGGATCGAGGTTCTCGGCCCGGCCCCGGGGGTTTTCCCGCGACTCAAGGACCGGTATCGGTTCCAGATTCTGATCAAGGGGTCGGTGGGATTCAAGAAAAAGGCCTGGCTGGCCGAGTGTTTGCGGAGTTTCAAGGATGAATTCAAGGGGGTGGATGTAGTGCACGACGTGGACCCCGTCTCCATGTATTAAAAATGATTCGGGCTATCAAAAAATTTAAAATCATAAAAAATAAATAAAACAGACAAGAATGATAAATTGAATGCCGATAATAAATTTGTTATCTTAAACTTGGCAGTTTTTGGGCCGGTGCCGGAGTATGTTCCGGTCACAGTGGCCCGTGTCTGTGGTCAGGTTGCGTCTGAAAGGAAGCTGAAGTTGCGTTTCATTAATAGCTCAATCATCTCCTTGCTGAGATTCGTTCTGCCTTCGGCCCTGGTCCTGGCTGTTGGCCTGCCGATTTTGGCGGTGGCCCAGGAGGCTCCCGATATCCAGGAACTGCGGCGTCAAATCGACCGCAACGGCTGGAGTTTCGAAGTCGATGATCATTTCACGCGCACCCTGACGCCGGAGACTCGGGCCAACCTGCGAGGTTACAGCCCTCCCGCGGATTACGAACGTGAACTGGAACAGCACCTGAAAATCTATCCCATCGACAAGGATGACTTGCCCTCCAATTTCAGCTGGCGAGATCTGGGTGGCATTACCCCGGTGAAAAACCAGGGCTCATGCGGTTCCTGCTGGGCGTTTGCGGCCACGGGGGAGTTGGAGGCCTTCATCAAGATATATACGGGGATCGAGACCGACCTGTCCGAGCAGCAGTCCGTTTCCTGCAATCCTTACGGAGCAGGGTGCGACGGCGGATGGGCGCCGGCTTCGTACTATGTTTTCGAGAACAATGGGGCGGTGCTGGAAAATTGTGCCCCCTATGTGAGCCTGGACCCTCCGATGGCGCCCTGCACCCAGTCCGAATTCCTCACCTACGGGACCATCACCGGCTACAATCACATCAGCAACGATATCAATCAGATCAAGGCGGCCCTGCAGTACGGTCCGGTCTGCACAGCCATCGACGCCGGACCCGCTTTCGAGGCCTACGGGAGCGGCTGCTACGACGTGCCTGGCTACGGAACAAATCATCTGGTTCTGATCGTGGGCTACGATGACCGCAGCTGCGACGAAAACGGAGCCTGGCTCATCAAGAACAGCTGGGGACCCGGTTTTGGTGACGGAGGTTACATCACCGTGCAATACGGTGCCGGTTCGGTGGGGACAAGCTTGACCCAGCTTGAATATGCCGTGCCCCCGGTGTCCGTCAGTCTGAACGAAACCTTCGGTGAAGCTCCGTTGTTGGCGGACCAGCCGGTCGATGTCCTGTGGAGCACGGGTGGGGCCACGGTCGGCACCGTGGATATCTGGCTGGGCATCGACGGTTACTGCCACGATATGTTGGTGGCCGAAGATGTTCCCAATACGGGCTCCTACTCGTGGATGGTGCCCAACCTGGGTACCAACTTCGCGAGTCTGGTCGTCTTTCCCAGCACGGGAATCGAAACCGGTTATGATTTTTCCGATACGCCTATAAAGATCATCGGCCACAAGACCCGTTACGTTTCAGCGGCCGGCAGCAACACTCCACCCTATGATACCCCCGCGACGGCGGCCCATTCCATCGGCGACGCTGTGACCGCTTGCACAGGCACCGATTCCGTACTGGTGGTCGGCGGGGACTATCTGGGCTCCGTGACGGTCAGCACCACCGTGAAGATCGTAGGATCCTGGGATCCCACCTTCAGCGTTCATGACATGCAGGCCCATCCGACCCGGTTGCAGGGAGGGAGTTCCAGCCTGCGGTTCTACGAAGGTTGTGGGGATTTCGCCGGTGTCGAAAATGTGATTTTCCACAATTGCACCGGCGGCAACTCCTCCATACCCGAGAACGGCCAACACGGCGGCGCCATCTACAGTCTGGGCGGTTCGCCCACCATCCGAAACTGCGTGTTCCAGAACAACCAGGCGGCGCCGGGCCTTGGAAACGGGTTCGGGGGTGCCCTTTGTCTTATCGGCGGGGCACCGACGGTCGCCAACTGTGAATTCACCGGAAACGTCGCCTCCAAAGGCGGGGCCGTCGGTGTTTTCGGCGACGCGATCGCCACCTTCATCGATTGCACATTCTCGAACAACGGGCTGAGCAACATGGTTGAGGACAACCAGGGCGGCGTTTTCTACCTGGAAAGTGGTTCTTTATCGGTCCGCGGCGGCAGCGTGGCAAACGGGACCGGCGCCCACCGGGGCGGGGCCTTTGCTTCGACCGGGGGTCAGTTGTCCCTGGACCGGGTCCTGGTGGATGGAAACATGTCCACCGCCGGTGGCGGTGCGATCTATGCCGACGGGGGGTCGGTGGAGCTGACCAATACGACCCTGTCGGGCAATCAGACCAGTGGCGGAAGCGGCGGTGGTCTGGAGGCCATCGGTACCGATCTGGTCTTGCGCAATACAAGGATCAGCGGGAACACCGCCAGCAATATCGGCGGCGCGATCTGCGGCTTTTCCGTGAGCGGCGTGGTGGAAAACTGCCAGGTCGACGGCAACACGGGGTCTTCGGTCGGGGGCTTGTTCCTGATGGGTGTCGGCCCGCTGCAGGTTCGCAACAACACGGTATTCAGCAATGATTCCGGAGGCTTGCTCACCTCGGGTACGGAAGTGATCCAGGACTTCAACAACATCTGGAACAATACCGGGGGCGACAATATGAGCATGTCCCCGGGTGCCCACGATCTGAGCATGGATCCCCTGTTTGTCGACGGGGCGGCGGGTGATTTTGGACTGGCATGCTATTCACCCAATATCGACGCCGGCCAGATGGATCCATTGTGCCTCGATCCTGACGGCTCCCGTGCGGACATCGGCCTGCTGGGTGGCCCGAACGGAGATTTCGTGTCTCCGGCCGCGGTCACCGGTCTGGACCTGGAGGATCTGGGCAACGGTCAAATTCGGCTGAGCTGGAATCCTGGTGGGGAACCGGATCTGGATCGCTACGTCGTCTACCGGGATTCTGCCGAGGTCTTCATTCCCACACCCACCAAGGCTCTGGCTTCGGTAACCCATCCGACGGTGAATTACGAGGACACGCCTCCGGCCGGTGACTGGTACTACCTGGTGGCCGCGGTCAACCAGGGCGGGTATGGCGGTGGTTACTCCGCCAAGGTGAGCACCTCGGGTTCCATCTCGGCCGTCGAGGATGTTCTGCCCCGCAACCTGGCCATAGCGAACATCGCTCCCAATCCTTTCAATCCACGGACGACAATCAAATTCGACGTGGCGCGCGCCGGCCAGGTTAAACTGGGGATTTACGATGTGAGGGGACGGTTGGTCAAGGATCTGGTGGCCGGAAACCTGACCGCGGGAAGGCATGAGATCGTCTGGGACGGGCATGACCGGTCCGGGCGCACGGCCGCGGCGGGAATCTATTTCGTGCGGATGACCGCCGAAGGGAAAGCCTTGACCGCGAAAATGGTTCTGGCCAAGTAAGCGGGCCGGGTCAGTCAAGCCATTTGGTGATTTCGCCGATGGAGACCTGTCCGTGAATATCCATTTTTCCGATCCGCTCGGGGAGCACCCATCTGAGGCCTTCCCGGGCGGATTGTTTTTTGTCCCCGGCCAGTAACCTTTTCAGGGCGTCCTCGTCGGGACAGGCAAAGGTGGCGGGCAGACCGCAGGCTTCCAGCAATTCGATGACCTGGACCGCCGTGGCCAAAGCACAGGTGCCTCTTTCGGCGGCGATGCGGAAGACCACCGCCATGCCCACGGAAACCGCCTGGCCGTGACTCAAGGGATGGTCGGTTTCCTGGCTCCAGGCCTCCAGCGAATGGCCCAGGGTATGGCCCAGATTCAACATGCGCCGCGGTCCTTTCTCATGGAAATCCCGGTTGACGATGCGGGCCTTGACGGTGGCCGTCTGGCCGATCAACTGTCGCCAAGCAAAGGCGCCGAGAATGCCGCCGATACGTTCGTCCGGATCCCCCTGTCCAAAGGCCTGGGCCAGCCGCCCCCGGCTGTGGTGAAGGTGGGCAAACAGGCGTGGGTCGCCGATCACCGCGGTCTTGATCATTTCGGCCAGGCCGTCCCGCCAGGCCCGGCGGGGCAAGGTGGCCAGAAATCCGCAGTCGGCCAGGATGCCGCTGGCCGGGTGAAATAAACCCACGGGATTTTTCAAACCCGCGGCGTTCAGGGCTGCCTTGCCGCCGATCGCCGCGTCCACCATGGCCAGCAGGGTGGTGGGGATGGCCACGAAATTGACGCCCCGCCGCCAGGTGGCCGCCGCCATTCCGCCCAGGTCCAGCACCGCGCCGCCGCCGACCGCGACGATGGTTCCGTCACGGGACAACCCCTGATCCTTGAGCCATTCGTAGACTTCGGCAAGCTGGGCCAGGGTCTTGGCCGTCTCGCCCCCTTTTACGGTCAAGACCGCATGCTGGAAATGGCCGCAGCTTTCCTGGATCTGTTCCAGCCAGTGGGGGTGAAGCTCCGCCACGTTGGCGTCCATGAGATATACGGGTGGAGGATGGGACACGAAACGTCCCAGATCGAGGCAGGCCAAGGGCCCCAGGACATACCGGCTGGGCTGTCCGTCCAGCATCATGTCCAGGTGCAGGGATTCGTCTCGGCTCACATGAAATCCTATCGTTCCTGTGCAGTTTGGGGGGTTCCGCAGTCGGCGTGAACCTCTTGTAGTACAATGATTTTCATATTCAACAGCACCGTGAAATGGTCTCCCGTTTTTCTTGTTTCATCAGCACAAGATAGCTACTTTTCGTTGGGCCCGGGGCGCATCATTTTACACCCCCGGAGCTTCTATTTCCACCAACGCCCTGAAGTTTTCATAAAGGAGTGTTGAATAATGGCAGGTCAGATGGTTGAAATCCGCTGGCATGCGAGAGGTGGGCAGGGGGCCAAGACGGCCGCCATGTTCCTTGCCGAGGCTGTCCTTATCAAGGGCAAGTTCGGCCAGGGATTTCCGGAATACGGTCCCGAACGCCGGGGTGCGCCCATGCGTGGGTTTACCCGAATTTCCGCGACACCTATTCGCAGGCATTGCATGATCGAACGGCCCGGAATCGTGATCGTCCTGGATCCCTCCCTGCTGGACAGCCCCGCTGCCGGAGTCACCGCCGGCACGGACAAGGACACGGTCTTCCTGGTCAACACCACCGAGAGTCCGGACTTCATCAGGAAAAAGCTGGGAGTCAAGGGGGCAACCGTTCATACCGTCGACGCCACGGGCATCGCTCTGGATTCCATCGGCCGCCCCATCCCCAACATGCCCATGATCGGCGCCCTGCTGGCCGTGGACGACATGATGACCGTCGACGAGCTCAAGGGAGCCCTGGTCGAGCAGCTGGGAAGCAAGTTCTCCCAGGTCGTCGTGGACGGAAATCTGGCCGCCGTGGAGCGCGCCAACAAGGAGTTGGTGTCCGCATGAGTTTCATCAAGAACGAAGACCTGCACGAAGGCGGGATCATTCGTGAGGCCGGCAACGCGGCTGACTACAAGACCGGGGACTGGCGCACCTTCGTGCCCCAGTTCGTCGAGGAGAACTGCATCCAGTGCATGTTCTGCTGGATCTATTGCCCCGACAGCGCCATCGACATCGACACGAGTGGTGACAAGCCCATCATGAAGGGCATCATCATGGACCACTGCAAGGGGTGCGGTATCTGCGCCCACGAATGCCCTCCCGTCAAGAAGGGCAAGGCCGCCCTCCTGATGGTTAGGGAAGAGAAATAGGCTTTTGCCGGAAAGGATCCGAGTCATGGAACAGAAACTCGTGGCACTGTCCGGCAATGAAGCCGTGGCCTATGCGTTCAAGCAGGCCCGGCCTCATGTCGCGTCAGCGTTTCCCATCACTCCCCAGACGGAGATGATGCACAAATACGCCGAGTTCGTCGCCAACGGCGAATCGACCACGGAGATGATCCTGGTCGAAAGCGAACACTCGGCCATGAGCGCCGCGGTCGGCAGCGCCGCCGCCGGTGCCCGCACGTTCACCGCCACCAGCAGCGCCGGTTTCGCCTTGATGTGGGAAGTGGTTTACATTGCCGCTTCGCTGCGTCTGCCCATCTGCATGGCGCTTGTCAACCGGGCCCTGAGCGGCAACATCAACATCCATTGCGACCACAGTGATTCGATGGGCGGGCGTGACGCCGGCTGGATTCATCTGTTCAGCGAAAACGCCCAGGAGAGTTACGACAACTCGATCATGGCCTGGCGCATCGCCGAGCACATGGACGTCCGGCTGCCGGTGATGGTCAACTACGACGGCTTCATCATCAGTCATACCGCCGATGCCCTGCACATGCTGCCGGACGACGCGGCCTACGACTTCATCGGCAAGTACCATCACAAGTACACGCTGCTGGACGTGGAGAATCCCATCACAGTGGGGCCCCTGGATCTGACGGACTACTACTTCGAGCACAAGGCCAGCCAGCTGGCCGCCTACGACAAGGTGCCCGGGGTCATTCAGGCTGTCAGCGATGAGTTCGGCGCCCTGACGGGTCGGCACTACAGCTTTGCCGAAGAGTACAAGATGGACGACGCCGACATGGTGATGGTCATGCTGGGCAGCAGCGCCGGCACGGCCAAGGACGTCATCGATGAGTACCGGGAAAAAGGCGTGAAGGTGGGGCTGCTCAAGCTGCGCACCTTCCGGCCTTTCCCCGTCGAGTACCTCGCCGAAAAACTGGCCGGACGCAAGGCCGTTTGCGTGCTGGACCGCAGCGCCAGCTTCGGCGGCCAGGGCGGCCCGGTGTTCATGGAGGTCCGCTCGGCCATGTACGGCCTGCAAGTTCCTGTGCACGGTTACATCTACGGTCTGGGCGGTCGGGATTTCGACCTCAGGCAGGTCGGCACCGTCATCGACGACCTACAGAAGGTCGCCGCCGGCGGCGCCGTCAAGGACATCAACCTCCTGGGTATCAGGTCCTAGGAAAGGAGGCAGTTATCATGGCAACTAATCTCAAAAAGTTGACCGGACACGAAGACCTCCTGACCGGGGGACACCGCGCTTGCGCGGGGTGCACGGGTTCAAACATTCTCAGGCAGATCATGCTGACCGCGGGCAAGGACACCGTGGTGGGCGGGGCGACGGGCTGCATGGAAGTGGTCACGACCATCTTCCCGTACACGGCCTGGAAGACCTCGTTCATTCACAGCGCGTTCGAGAACTGCGCCGCGACGATCAGCGGCGTGGAGACGGCCTTCCGTTCCCTGAAGAAGCACGGCGACCTGCCGGTCGAGCGGGACAACATCAACTTCATCGCCTTTGGCGGCGACGGCGGCACCTACGACATCGGTCTGCAGTCCCTGTCCGGCGCGATGGAGCGGGGTCATAACATGCTCTACGTGTGTTACGACAACGAGGCCTACATGAACACCGGGATCCAGCGTTCGAGCGCGACGCCCCTGGGCGCCCACACCTCGACCGCGCCCGCGGGCAAGGTCAAGCAGGGCAAGGAGCAGAACCGCAAGGACCTGACCAAGATCCTGGTGGCGCACAACATCCCCTACGTGGCCCAGACCAC
>CBDUDB010000031.1:0-21198 GCA_965365795.1 uncultured bacterium
AGTACATGGGCCTGCTTCTGGTGGGCGATTACCTCGCGCCCCTGTACAAGTGGGACCCCGATAAGGAAGATTACGGATTTGGCCTGGATACCCAACAGGAAGAATTCGGATACGGTGTGGAATGGAACTACCTGCGTTCCCTGTTCGTGAGATTTGGCTACAAGAGCGCGGCCTACGGTGACATCCGCGATACGACCTTCGGGTTCGGCGTGGACATGGACCGCTGGGTCGGCCAGGCGATCACCTTCGATTTCGCGTCCGTGCCGCAGGCGCGAGGTTTGCCCAAGGTCAGCAGGCTGTCGCTCGGTTACAGGTTCTAGAAGAACCGCCCAAACTACCCCTGATTGAGGAGAAAGGCCTTGCTGCCTGGGAATTCCTGTACGGACCGGTTCAGCCGGCTCCTGTTTTCCCCTATTGCGATCTTTGCCGGGATCTTGCTGGTCACCCTCGGCGGCGCCGGCGTTTCTTCGGTAAAAGCTGAGGAGGCGCCAGGACGATACGGACCGATTCCGGCCAAGAGGTGGAAAGTCGACGAAATTCGCGCCCTGCCCGACGGTCCGCAGCGGATTGAACGGGAACTTCATCGCCAGGGGGAATACTCCCGGCGCTGGAATCTCATCCACGATCTCGTGGGGGGGCAGCACGTTTCGCGCAAGAGCCGGGAATTATTGGGACGCCGTGGGCTTGGGCCCGCTCTCCTGGACAAAAGCGCCGGCGGACCTTCTTTACCTGCCGAAGCCCAGTCCCGGTTGGATACCCTGAATGTTCTCATCATCCGGATCGGATTCGAGACCAATCGGGATCCCCATCTGACCACGATCGATCCCAGCGGGGATTTTGTCCTGGAACCTTTGGCCGATCCCAAGCCGCTGGAGGTGGATCCCCCTCCCCGGAACAAGGCATTTTTCGAGGCCCACCTGCAAGGTCTTTCGGAATATTACCGGACCATGTCGGGGGGACGGCTGCATATCAAAGGCCGGGTCCTGCCGGACGACAGCGAGGCTAGCTACAAGTTGACCGATGTCGCGGACTACGGCCCGGGGGCGGGTAACTTCTGGACCCTGGATGGCCTGGAACGCCTGGTGCAGGACACGATCCGCAAGGCGGACCAGGAGACCCAGGCCGACGGCAGCGTCAACCTGGGCGACTACGACGACAACACGCCCTTTACCTACATCATCTTCGTTCATGCGGGCAGCGACTGGCAAAGTGATATCAACGGGGATTCGCCCAACGACATCCCCACCTTTTTCGTGACCCTGGGCGAGCCCGTCGACCTGGCCGGTCCAAGCGGTGGCCCCGACGGCGGGCCGGGCCAGCTGAGCGAATGTTCGATCATTCCCGAGACCACCAACCAGGACGACTTTCCCGGCAGTATCGCCGCGGCCTTTTATCACGAGTTCGGGCACGCGCTGGGTCTGCCCGATGTCTACAGCACCTATTCGGGCCTGCCCTCGGTCGGTATCTGGGACCTGATGGATTCGGGGACCAACCTGCCGGTGACCATGGGAACGATCGTGGCCCCCGGGGACACCTTCGTCATTTCGGCCACGGGTGTATTGCCGCCCTCGATCTCGGCCTGGAATAAATGGTTCCTGGGCTGGCTGGATATGGGTGAACTCGACGGCCGAGAGGGTGAGTATTCCCTGCCTCCGGTAGGAGTGGCCAAAGACAAGTACGGAATATACCCCGAGCTGACGCGATTTTCGCCGGACCAACCTCAGGCCTACCGGGCCGGGTTGTCCCCTCGGGAATGGTTCCTGTTGGAAAACCGTTGGGTGCCGGATCCGAATTCCGAACCATTGCCCTACACGGATCTGCGTTTCGAACGGGACGAGCCCACCGGAGTCATTCTGTACCTGGCCGGCGAACTGGTGAATCCCTTCGGAACCACCTGGGAAAATTCAGGGTATTATGACTTCTTCATGCCGCCTGGGGGGGTGTTGGTCTGGCACGTGAACAGCGACCGGATCGAAGCCGGATTGCCTGACAACACCATCAACATCTACAACGACGGATTGAAGCTTGTCGAGGCCGATGGCATTCAGGACATCGGCGTGCTGGAATCCTATGTCATCGGGTGGTACGGGTCCTATCTCGATCCCTTCGGGGGCTCGGACTTCAGCGGGAATCCCACCGGTTTCCGGAATCTTTATGTAGAGGGTTTCCCCTCAAGTCGCAATTTTGATCGATCCTGGTCGGGGCTGTCCCTCAGTGAAATCGGCCCCCGCACCGTAATCACCAAAAGTGTGATGGAATTCAAGGCCAATCAGGCTTCCGTGGGACCGGGTTTCCCTTACGAGATGCCCCCGGTGGAGCCCAGCGAGGCCGCGGACGGCATGGGGCCGGCTGGTCCACGGGCCATCGACCTGGAGTCCCTGACGCCAGTCACCTTGAATGGCGGCACCCAGCAGGTCTTTGTTTTCGCCGATGAGGCGGCTGATGATTATTCAGGCGGGGACTATCCGGCCTACCTGTTTCACCGCTGGGCAGACGGGCAGCGGCGGTGGGCCGAGCTGACCGAAAGGCCCGCCGGCTCGGGGGCCATCCAGATGCTCGGGGCTCCCTTGAGTGGTTCTCCTTTTACCTGGATGCGGACCGATGACGACGGTGTTGACCTGGTCTGGGGGACCAGGGCCGGCCGCGTGGGCATGACTCACCTTCCTGAATTCGCCATGCCTGCGGAGGTGTGGACCAGCCAGGTGGGCGACAGCCTGAGTGGGGGGCCGACCCCATTGATCTGGCAGGGCGTCAATCAGCGAATCCTCTGTCCGGTTCATCCGAACACTCTGGTGCTGCTCGACGGATCCGGAACTGTCCTGGGCCCGACCCTGGAGCTTGTCGACCCGGATTCCGCTCCGGTCAGTTGGCTACGGATCGCCACTCCCGTTAATGGAGTGGGTGATTCTGACCTGGTGGCCGTCATCTCGGACGCGGGCTGGCATCTGGTCGGTCAAGACGCCGCAGGGCTGGTTGCCGATCCTCCTTTCTATTCCTTTTACCGTATGGCTGCCGACTCGCTGGTTGAGACCGCCGTGGTGACCACCGCGGACTCCGACCAGCTTCACGTTTTCGACTCCGAGGGGGAGCTGGGCGCCTGGTCCATCACCAGCGACGGGACCGTGATCGACCTGGGATCAGTTTTTGAAGTGGAGGCGCCCCTGGTGGCAACTCCCGCAGTGGCCGATGTTGACGGGGACGGGCGCGACGACCTGGTCCTGGCCACGGCCGAACGCATCCACTGTGTCCGGCCGGACGGTATTTCTGTCAGGGGTTTTCCGGTACGGTTCTACGACCTGTTTCCCCTGCCCGATACGACCCGCATCACCGGTCCGGTGGTGGTTGCCGACGGAACGGGGGACGGGATCAACGAGATCTATTTCAATTCCGATGGCGGCCATCTGATTGGCCTCAATGCGACCGGCAAATTGCTGCCTCATACGCCGCTGCGCTGGTCCGATCGCCGCACCGGTGGTTTGGCGGTCGGTGGACCGGATGACGCCAGGGTTCTGTGGCTGGTTTCCCCCGGTGGTTACACCGGCCCCCCGCTGGACCGGCAATATGTCAACGGCCGGGTGACGGGCTTCGGGCTGGCCGCTGCCGCGGACGAATCCAGGCGGACCAGCGAATGGCGGGGCCCGGGCGGGGGCTCGGTCCGACGCGGTTCCGAAGGCGTTGCCCAGGGTCTGGGACCGGCGGCTCCGTCGGCCGCTGAAACCGGCCGTGTGGTACTTTATCCCAACCCCATGGTCGGGGACCAGGTGACAGTCCGTTTTTTCAGCGGAGGAAGCCGTCCCGCCCGTCTGTCCGTTTATAACCTGGAAGGGGAAGAAGTGGCCACCGCGGATATCCCCGTGAACACCGGATCGGTGAACGAATTCAGCCTGCCTTTACCGGGGGTTGCCAGCGGCCTTTACCTGGCCCGCCTGGAATATGACGCCGGCAGCGGTATCGAAATCAGAACCTTGACCCTGGCGGTGGAAAAATGACCGCCGTTATTCCCTGGGAGGATCGTATGTCTGTGCTGTCCAAAACCGGAAAGCTGACCCTGGGAACAGCCCTGGCCTTTCTGTTGACGGTTTCGGTCTGTATGGCCGAAACCCCGGACACCGAAAGAATGTCCTGGCTTCTCCAGCGTGACGCCCTGGAAACCATGGCCCTGACCGGCCATCAATTCGAGCAGGGAGAAATCGGAGGCGGTGGCTCCAGCTTGGAAGTCGCGGACCTGGATTCTCCGGCGAAAAAGAAGAAGAGTGGCTGGCCCGTCCTGTATTCCCTCATCCTGCCGGGCGCCGGTGAGGCTTCCATGGGGTATACGCGCGGTTATTTCATGATGGCTGCCGACATCCTTGCCTGGACCCAGGTGGCAAAATATCACGGCGATGGGGGGGATCTCAAGGACGACTACATCGCCTTCGCCGACGAGCATTACAGCGACGAGAATCTGCTGGAAGGTTATCGGGACGGTGGCATTGATCCGGAGCGGAGCGGTGAAGGCGACATCTATTTCAGTTCCATCACTTCGGAACAAAATTTCAATACCCTGGAAGACCTGAATAATCTCCCCCTCTATGTGACCAAGGAGGAAGATTTCCGGGAGTACTACGAAAACCTGGGCAAATGGGACCAGTTCATTTTTGGCTGGGACGACTACACCCGGGCCAGTATCGAATACGCGAATATCGGTTATGTTCCCACTCTGACCCGTGCCGACCTGCAGCACCCCTGGGTTTCGAAAAACAGGGAAACGTATCGTTTGATGCGGGACAAATCAAACGACGCTTACAAGACGAGGGACCGGTGGCTCTACGTGAACATCGGGCTGCGTGTCTTCAGTGTCCTTCAGACCGCCTACCTGGGCGGCCTGCTGGGTGGCGGACCGGCCGAGGAATTGGAAGTGGCGGGCCATGCGGTGAAAATCATCGCCCAGCCGGCGGGCTGGACCAAGGGGGCCTTGGCGGCCACGGTTTCGTTTTGACAGGCTGTCGGTAGCCTGCCTTATAATGTCATGATTCAATCCCCTGGCCAATCTGGGAGGCCGAAGTTGATGGAATTTTCAGGCCCGGCTAAAAAGACCCCCGCGAAGGTGGCTCAGGTGGCCCCACCGGTGTGGATATTTCCGGCGATTATTTTGGCGGTCCTCGGCCTGGCGTTTGTCCTCTGGGCTTCGGTCGCTAAGGCTGAAACTCCCCCGGTTGGGGGCGACACCTTCCTTCGGGACGAGTATCTGGTCCTCGGTGGCGGCGCTTCTGGTTCCTGGCGGGGTCTCCAGGCCCGGACCGGGCTGGCTTTCGACCAGATCGGCGGCGACGGACTCAGTGATGAATTCGGCGGAGGCGCGGATCCGCAGGAGGAAGAGGAAAAGGTGAAGGGACCTTCCCGCACCAAAGACAAGGTCAAGGCCGGTCTGTTCTCGGCCCTGGTACCTGGTGTGGGCCAGTTCTACAACCACCAGAATAAAAAAGGCTACATCATGATCGGTGTGGAAGCGGGTATCTGGATCACGTATTTCGTATTCGACGCCCAGGGCGATTCTCGCATGGAATCGGCTCGGGAGTGGGCGGGTATCTACGCGGGGACCAATGGGGAACACGGAAACTCCTACTGGCAGAACGTCGGCCACTACATGGACAGTGACGCCTACAATGAGTCACGCCTGCGGGAAGCGCGGGCCCTTCAGGAACCTGTCACCGGGCTGATAGGTGGCGGCGACGCCTGGCAATGGGTCAACGAGGACCGCAAGAACGGGTATTCGAAGCTGCGTGCGGACGGCAACAGCGCCTATGACCGGCGCGATTTCATGATCCTGTTCGCCGTGGTCAACCGGGTGGTGTCCGTGGTGGATGCCGTACTGAACGCCGGCCAGGATGACGGTGTTCTGGAAACCGAAGTTCTGGGGATGAACCTGGGACTGGAAATGCTGCCCTCATGGAAGGACCCGGGCGCGCGCTGGGTCGTATCACGGAGATTCTGATGAACGGACGGGTGGAAAACAGTCTGTGGCTTAAGCGCCTGGTTCTGACCGGCCTGTTCGCCGTGACGGTGGCCGTGCTGGTCAGCGGTTGTTCCGGCGGATCAGGATTAGGATCCGGTGTCCATGAGTCCGGCAGTGACATTACGCCAGGATCTTCGGCCCCGCCCCGACCGGGAACAACCGTTGTCGATCTGGAATTTCTCTACGCCTATGAAAATCAGCGCAACGCCTACTACTATCCCCTCGAGGGTTTGGCGGGCTGCGCCTTCGGGCCCGAGGGGACGCTGATCTTCTGCGATGAAAAACGCGGCAAGGTCTTCGGCCTGGATCCGGGATCACTGGACTGGTACGAATTCGATTCTCCCAACTCGCGGCCCTACCGTCCGTTGGACGTGGTCGTCGACGGATTCAAGATCCTGGTTCTGGATGCCGGGGGCAACAGTGTTTTCCGCTTCGACCTGAACGGGGCCTGGCTCGACGAGGTACTGGATATCCGTCAGGTGGACCCTTCGAATATCCCCCAGGTCACCGCCTTTTCCCTGGACAGGGATGGCCGCATGGTGATAACCGACGCCTCTCAGCAGCAGGTCCTGCTTCTCGATACTTTTCTCAGCTTGCAGATGAGGGTCGGAGCGCCCGGTACCCTGGACGACCAATTCACCGACCCCAGCGGCATCACTTTCCTGCCGGATGGTGGTTTTGTTGTTTCGGACCGTGGTAACCGCCGGCTTTGTCGCTACGACCGCCTGGGGTTTTTCGAAGCCACCGCCGGCGGTGATTTCGACCTGGACAACCCCTTCATCCTTCCCCAGGGAGTCGCCTCCGATAAATTTGGTAATCTGTTCGTAGCCGATCAAGGCAACGGCAAGGTCCATGTCCTGGACAGACGGATGCGGCCCCTGACTTCCATAGGGGAGGGCTTTTCCTTGAGGGGCACTCCCACGGCTCCGGTCGATGTGGCAGTGGGACCTGGTGACCTGTTGGCTGTCACCGACCGTGCCCGCGCAGCGATTCTCATTTACCGGGTCATCTACGAATAATGAAACTCTGTCCTGGGGGCAGATTCGGCACTCTGATATCGGTCCTCTTGACCTTCCTCATCCCTCTGTGGCCCGCCCTTTCCGTGGCGGGCGATTCCCTTCCCACTGCTGCCGATTCCCGGCAGACGGAAAACGAATTCCGGTTGATGCCCGCCGGAGCGATTCCCTTGACCCTGACCCATGGGTTCGTGGAGGCTTCCTCGGTCCGGTTGTTCGTCGAGGGCGTTTTGTGGCAACAGAATATCGACTACAAGGTCCGGGCCAGGTCAGGAATCATCATTCCGATGCGCGAGTGGCTGCCTCCTGATGAAACCCCCCTGACCAAACCTGATCCGGCGGCGCGGGCACTGGTCATGGTCGCCTACCGATTCCTGCCCGTTCCCTTGCCTCCCAGGCGTGACCTGCGGCCAGTGGGCTCCCCGCCCGATATGCGGGAAACCGGAGAAGCGGCGCCCCTGTTCAGCGCCTCCCAGGATCCTGCGGCCTGGCGCGCAGGTAATCTGCAGGTTTCCGGGAGCAAAACAGTCCAGGTGTCAACGGGATCCCGCCGGGAAATGACCGTGGATCAGAACCTGCGGCTGAGTATCGTCGGCCAGTTGACCAACGATATTTCTGTGCGCGCTTTCCTGTCGGACGATAATCTCCCCGTGGTGCCCGAGGGCAACACCGAAGAGCTGAGAGACATCGACAAGGTCCTGGTGGAAATGATGGCCCCCAACTGGCGGGCTACCCTTGGCGATTTTGTGGCCGGACGACGAGGAACGGCCTTCGGGAACTACCGGCGCAAACTGCAGGGATTTTCACTTGAGGCCACCCCCGGCCCGGTCCGCGCCGAAGTGCTGGCCGGATCTCCGCGGGGATTGTACCGAACGCTGCAGATCAGGGGCCAAGAATCGAATCAGGGCCCCTATTATCTGGGCGGGACCGCGGCAACCGGGAATCTGTTCATCATTGCCGGGTCCGAAAGGGTGACGCTTAACGGACAACTTCTGGTTCGTGGGGCGGACCGGGACTTCGTGATCGACTATGTGACCGGAACGGTGACCTTCACCTACCGGCGGCTGATTACCGCCGAATCCACCATCGTCATTGAATTCGAAGAAGGGGAGGGGCCCTACGGCCGCACCGTCTTGGGCGGTGGGGCGGGCGGGGAATTCACCCTGCCCGGGCTGTCAGTGCCGGGTACCTTTCAGGCGCGAATGGTCCGGGAAAAGGATGACCCCGGCCGTCTGCGCACCGGGGAGCTGGGCGAACAGGACGAGCAAATTCTGGCCGCCGCGGGTGACGATCCGGTGAAAGCCGTCGCCGACGGGGTCATCCCCACCGCCGCCGGTGAAGGTTTTTATGATGAACAGCTGGACGGGACCAAAACCATCTATGTCTACAACCCCGCCGGTGGAAATTTCGACCTGGTCCTTTTTTACGTGGGGCCACAAATGGGGGACTACGATCTTGATCAGCTTTCGGCCACGGGGCAAAAGGTGTATTCCCACAAGGGCGACGGATTGGGCAGCTACCTGATCGGCCGGCCTCTGCCCATGCCCAACTACCACAGTATCGCCACCTTGAGCGGAGTCCTGGGCGACACCACGGGGGTTTTTGTTTCCGCTGAATGGAATGCCGGCGAATATGATCTCAATCAGCTTTCCGATCTGGACAACGGGGACAATCAAGGAACGGCCGCCAGGGTGACCGGAGGGGTCAAGGAACAGGGGCTGAGTGTAGCCGGCAGATCCCTGGGACGATTCGACCTGACCGGATTCTGGGAAAACAAGGACGCGGAATTCAAACCCTTTCAGGTTCACAAGACCGTTTTCGACTACGATCCCTGGGGACTGGCCGACCGTGCGCGGCGTCCCGGTTTTCTTGAGGAATCGGACCGGGAATCCGGGGCACAGGCTGCCTGGAGGATTGGGGGACAGGAGCGGGGTCTGCGCTTGAAAGGGAACTTGGGTTCCCTGCGCCATGGGGCTTCGATTTCCGCGGACCAGACGGCCGGAACGGCGAACTGGAATATTTTCGGGGGTACGGGCCACCACATCCTGCAGTCGGCAACCGCCAGTGACCTGACCGACCCGCTGGACATTAAAAGGACCCTGCGGTCCCACGAAGTCAGCTGGGTGGTGGGGCCGGTTGTGCCCAAAGGAAGGTATCGATTTCGGCGTTGGCGCGATGGGCAGATCACCAGTGGCAGGGCCGGTGGGTTCCGCCTGGAAGAAACGCTCCTGGGCCTGGCTTCGGCGCCGGGAAAGACCCTCAGCTGGAAGATGGATTTCGCACGCGGTCTCGCCGATTCACTCTATGCGGATAAATGGCAACTGGCCAGGGACAGCCGGACAGTGCGGGCCGGACTGACCACCGGCAATTTCGGCGGCATGAGGTTGGTTGGCGAAGGAACGTACCGGCGCATCCTGCAGCCCGACCAACCAGAGGAGACCACCCGCCTGGCGCGACTCAACCTGTCCGGGAAATGGGACAAGGCGTTCAGCGACTGGTCCCTGGGATACCGTGTGGACAACAGCCGGGCCGCGGTCCTGGACCGTCAGATCATATTCGTGGGCGAGGGCCTGGGCGATTACAACGAGGACGGGGAATACGTGGGCAAGGGCCAGGGTGCCTACACCGTATCCCTGGCGGCCACCGATAGTCTGGTCGCCACCACTTCGGTGAGCACTGATCTGAATTGGCGGCAAGGTTTTCAGTTTCTCGGGGCCGACCGGTGGTACGGGGCCTGGTCGAGTCTGGCCCTGGTCTCGGTGGAAAGCCGCAGTACGACCGAGGATTTCAACGGCTTGCTGACCCTGGACCCCAACGTGCTGTTCGATCCGGCCACGACGGTCCTGGGCGACCTGATCTACACCCAGGAACTGACCTTCCTGCAAAACGTGCGCACGGTTGACCTGCGAGGGAAATTCGATTTTCGGCAAACGGTGGATCGCCAGTTCGCCGATCATCCCGAAGACAGGATTCAACGAAACTGGCAAGCCTCGGCCAACCTGAATCTGACCCGCAAGTCGGCGATCAACCTGCGCTGGTTGAGGCAGGACGAACGTCGCGCCACCCAGGAAACCGCCGGCAGTGCCCGCGGCAGTTTCGTGACCCTGACCCGGCGTTACGAGGGCGGTTACAACTACAATCCCACCACCAATCTGCGTCTGGGGTTGCTGGGCGAGTACATCACCAGGAAAGATGACGTTTCGCAAGTCATGCAGGAAGAACTCGCCCTGCGGCCCAACCTGCGCAGCCGGTTCCGCCGCACCTGGACCTTGCAGGCCGAGCTCAGGGTGTCGGACGTCAAAAGTGAGGAACCGCCCGGTTCCCTGAGACCCTGGTTTTTTTCCTTTCCCGGCCGGAATGTTGAATCTTCTCTACGGCTGGCCTGGGATCCCACGGAATTCCTTTCTGTTTCCGGTAGCTGGTTCACTCGCAAAAAATCCGAGGGGAGGTGGCAACATGATGTGCGTTTGGAAACCACGGCCCGGTTCTGATGGCTTGAAGAGGCTGCTGGCCGGGGCGTTCGGTACGGTACGGTCAGCCACCTTTTTGACCCTTCTGGTAACGGTCATGTATCCTGCGACCTCCCCGGGACAGGTGGTCACCTTTGTCGAGAGCTGGCAGCCGCAGGGACAGGAAAAGGAATGGCTCGAACAGGATCGCCGCTGGTTCAAAGCCTTGCCGACCGCCCGGAAATTCACCGCTCCGGTCGTCCCGGATTCCCTGTCGGAACCCGGACTGGCCCTGGATCTCGATCAGTTGCACAACCTCAAAATCCTGGTCGCCGCCGCGGGCGCAACCAGCGGGGACACCCTGCCTGTGGTCCGCCCGGTGGCCTCCCAGATGCGGGACCGGTGGATGGACCGGGGTTACCTTTCGGCCGCTGTGATGGCCAGGGGCGATTCTCTCCAGGTCCAGCCGGGGCCGGTGTGGACCATCGGTGTTTTGGATGTGGCCGGGGATGATTTCCCGGGCCGGAACCATCTGGTGGCCACCTGGCTGCCCAGGGTGGGCGACCGATTCCAGAGTGAGGTTTTGAGCCGTGGCATCGACATGGTCCTGATCGGCACGGGGGAGACAGGATACCCCTTCGCTCGCTGGGTGACACGAGAAGTCGTCCTGGAGCCCGCCGGTCACACCGTTTCCATCAAGGCCATGCTTTTGCCTGGCAACCTGGCCTTCATCGGGCCCGTGACCAGTGACCTCGAACATACCCGGGCCGCCCGCTTCCTGGCCCGCACCTCGGGACTCAGTACAGGGAACAAGTTCCAGCATTCGGATCTGGACCGGGCCCGACAGAGGCTGTTGTCCAGAGATCTGTACACCACTGTGGGGGAACCCACGGTTTACCTGACCTCATCCGAAGACACGGTGGGAATCCATTTCCCGGTCGTGGCCAGGCGCAAGGTCAACCGAGTGGCGGTCATTCTGGGATTGAGCAGGCCCGCCGAGGGAGAAGGTACCCGTATCAGCGGCGAGGTGGATCTGCGTTTGCCCAACATGGCGGGCACCGGCCGGAGCCTGCAGATCGGCTGGCGGGACGACGGCGACAAACGGTCCCGGTTTGGCTTTTTTTATCTGGAACCCTTGGCCTTCGGCACACCGCTGGATATGAGCTTGGCCCTGGACAACGAGGTCGACCGGGATGTCTATACGCGCTTCCGGCTAGAAAACAACTGGCGATTGTCCGTGGTCTCCCTCTGGGGTGTGGAACTCGGGGTCGGCTGGGACCGAGCGACCTATCCGTTGGGCACACTGGAAAGGACCAGCCGGGTCCGGGCGCGGGGCGCGGTCCTTCATAACCGGGGTGACCGAACGATTAGCGGCTGGGAGGGGCTGTTCGCCATCGAAACCGCACGGCGGTCCTCCAGCCAGAGATCGATCGAGGATCCGGATGTGCCTTCGACGGCCCAGCTGGCCGAGGCTATCACCCAGCGCATAATCGAGGTCGATTCGTCCGGTGAATGGTGGATCGGCCGGACGGTCAGCTTGGCGGGCCGGGCCTCCTTCCGGCAATTGACCGGCCCGGAACGAAACGTACCCCTGTCCGAACAGTTCCGTTTCGGGGGTGCTGCGACGCTGCGTGGCTACCGAGAAGGTGAATTCCACGGGTCCGTGGCGGCCTGGGGCAGTGTCGAAGCCAGGATCGGCCGCCCGGGCGGGTCGCGTCTTTACACCTTCTACGACCTGGGGTACTTTGAATTCTGGAACCTTGATCCACTGACCACCGACCCGGCCGACCTGGTGCGATTCAGCGACCAGCCCCGGGGTTACGGGCTGGGCATCCTGGCCCGGACGGTGGCCGGGGACATTTCCCTGGCCGTGGGATTTCCCGGCACGGTGGACTTCGATCAGGCAAAATTGCACGTCACCCTGCTGGAATCCTTCTGAGCCCGGCGGGCTTTTTCCTGACCCGGGAACTCCGGGACCGGGTGAAAACCCCGTCGATCCGGAGTACCATGAACCGCGATGCCACCGCCAAAGAGATCGCCCGCCTGCGCGCCGAACTCTCCCATCATAACAAGCTGTACTACCAGAAGGCCGCCCCGGTCATCAGCGACGTGGAGTATGATGCCCTGGAAAGGGAATTGAGAGCACTCGAAGCCCAGTTCCCCGACCTGGCTTCGGACGATAGCCCCAGCGGTGAAGTGGGCAGCGATCGCGACGAAAATTTTCCCAGTGTGGCCCACAGTCGCCCCATGCTCAGTCTGCAGAACAGTTACGACCTGGCCGAGGTCCAGGCTTTCGACCAGCGCGTGCGCAAGGAGTTGCAACGGACCGATCCCGAAACGGAACCGGTCTATTCGCTGGAACCCAAAATGGATGGGGTGGCGGTGGCGGTCCGTTACCTGGAGGGGCGCCTTTCGGTGGGCCTGACCCGGGGTGACGGCAAGCGGGGCGATGATATCACCACGAACGTCGGCACCATCGGTGAGATTCCCCCGGATTTGAAGGCGGGCTGGGCCAAGGTTTTTCCCGGTTCTGCGGTACGCATGTTCGAAGCAAGGGGGGAGGCCTTCCTTTCTCTGTCGCGCTTTTCAGAGCTGAACCGCGAACGCGAAAACATGGGGCAAGATATCCTGGCTAATCCCCGCAACGCCACGGCGGGCACCTTGAAAACGCTGGATATCGCCGAAGTGCGCCGCCGAGGCCTGTCGGTTTTTTTCTACCAGTTGTTCCCGGTGGACCCCGAGGACCCGACCAACCTGGATCTCGGCGATGAGCTGCCGGAATTTGAGAACCATTTTGACGAAATGCACGCCCTCCAGGTTTTGGGCCTACCGGTCAACCCTTTTCTCAAGAAAGTCGGGAAACTAGAAGAAATTGAATCAGTTCTGGATGATCTTGAGAAGCTGCGTCCCGGTCTTGACTATCAGATCGACGGAGCGGTCATCAAGGTGGCCGACCGCCTGTCCCAGGTCAAACTGGGGGCCACGGCCAAAGCTCCGCGCTGGGGCTTGGCCTTCAAATTTGCGGCCGAAGAAGCGGTCACCCGGCTTCACGACATCACCCTGCAGGTGGGGCGCACGGGCGTGATCACTCCGGTGGCGGAACTGGAGCCCGTGGAATTGGCCGGCACCACCGTAAGCCGCGCCACCTTGCACAACTGGGCGGAAATGGAACGTAAGGATATCCGGGTGGGCGATTGGGTGGTCGTGGTCAAGGGCGGGGATATCATTCCCAAGGTCCTGCGGGTGCTGACCGAGCGGCGCACCGGACAGGAAAAATCCTTGCCCACTCCTGAAACTTGTCCAATTTGCGGATCGGACGCCGGGCAACAGGAAGAGGAGGTGGCCCTGCGTTGTTTGAATCCCATGTGTCCCGCGGTGGTCGCCGGGCGGTTGCGCCATTTCGCTTCCCGGAACGCCTGCGACATCGAAGGGCTGGGCGGGCGGTCCATCGATCTCTTTTTGGAGCTGGGCCTGATCAAGGGGCCGGCCGACCTGTTCCATCTCGAACGCTCCGTTTTGGCGGACCTACCGGGCTGGGGTGAAAAATCAGCCGATCGGTTGCTGACAGGTCTGGACCAGGCCAAACAACGGCCGTGGGCCGCCAAGATATTTGCCCTGGGGATTCCCCAGGTCGGCGTGTCCACCGCTCTGACTTTGGCCCGCAACTACCCGGATATCGATCAGCTGGCCACCGCCGGCGCGGAGGAACTGGCGGACCTCCCGGACATCGGTCCCATCGTCGGACAGTTGATTGTGTCCTTCCTGGACTCGGACGCCGGTGCCGCCCTGGTGGCCGAGTTGAAGGAGGCTGGTTTTTTCCTGACCGAAGAACTGCTTCCTTCAGCCGAACGAATCCTCGAGGGTGAAAACTGGTTCGCTGGAAAAGTATTTGTTCTGACCGGCACTCTGCAAAACATGAATCGCAACCAGGCCAAAGCAGCTATTGAAAAACTGGGGGGAAAGGTGACCGGCAGCGTCAGCAAGCGGACCGATGCCCTGGTGGCCGGCGAAAAATCCGGGAGCAAGATGGCCAAGGCCGAAAAGCTGGGTGTTCGGATCCTCGATGAACAGACCTTTCAGGAATTTTTGACCGATGCCGGGGAAAAGGCTCCTGAAGATGGCAACTGATCGGGATCTTCTTTTGGTGGGTGAATGGGTTCGTCCCGGCCGTTCGGCCTGGTTGGCGATCGATCTGCTGACCGGCGACCGCATTCACGATCTCCAGGGACCCGATCTGGTGCCCACCGAAACTCCCGGCGCCATTATGGTTTCCCATACCGTGACCGCAAGCCGGACCCTGCCCGGCGGCGCCCTGTTGATTCCTGAAGGCTGGTTATGGTCGTTGCTGGATCCGCTGCGGGCCGCGCCTGTCACGGAGGAAATCGCCACCGAGAGGGTACAGGTGGAATCGGCCCTGCGTGCGGCCGCCCGCCGCTTTGCCGTTCGCCTGGAATGGTACCGGGGCCTGTCGGCACTTCTGCGGGAATCCTGTCGGGGACTTCTTCGTGGTTACACACCTGATCCCCTGCCTTTCCTGGATGTCCTGGATGATGCCGTGGTGGCACGGACCGGTAGCAGCGAGCCCGCGAAGCACGAGGAGTCTGAACCGGCATCGGACCACCTCACCCCCCTGGTTCCCGGGCCCGAGAGCGTGTACGCCTGGTTGGGATCCGAGGAGGGCTTGGGGGGATTGTACGGGGATCATTTTGCCCCCCGAACCGAACAGGCGACCATGGGCCGCGAGGTGGCCCAGGCTCTGGCCGATCGTCAACCACTACTGATTGAAGCGGGGACCGGTGTGGGCAAAACCCTGGCCTACCTGGTGCCGCTGGTGGCCCTGGTGGTCAATCAGGGAGTCCGCTCCGTCGTGTCGACCCATACCCGGGCGCTCCAGGCCCAGATCATGGAACAGGACCTGCCGCGCCTGGCGACCCTGCTAGGCGACCGCAAATTCAGGCTGCTCATGGGCCGGCGGAATTACCTTTGCCTTCGTCAGCGCCAGTCGTTCCTGTCGCGCCCGGTGGAGGATTTCGCCGATGCCCTGCGCGCGGTCGCTTTCCGCCTGTGGCTGGAAGCTACCCAGGACGGCTTGAGGGATGAACTGGCGGGACATCCGGTGCTCAGTGAAGAAGTGGGCGCCCTGTTCGACGGGGCCGACCTGTGCCTTCCGGGCCAGTGTTACGAGGGTGATCGATGTTTTGTGCAAAAGGCCCGCCGCCTGGCTCGGGACGCGGATATCCTCGTGGTCAATCACTCGCTCCTGCTGGCGGATCATCAATCGGGGCATACCCTGCTCGGGGAGGTAGATCATCTGGTGGTGGATGAAGCCCACCGACTGCCGGCCGTGACCTTGGATGCCCACACGGTGGCCTGTGGCCGGTGGCGCTGGCGGGAACTGGAAGATCTGGTGGGGCCGGCCCAGGGTGTCGAATCCCTGCCCGCGAGAATCGCCTTGGCCAGTGACCGTTTGCTGGGATATGGGTCCGAAGGAAAAAAGGCTTCCGGTTCCTGCCGGGATTTCGGCAAGGCCCTCATACGCGCAGGCCAGGCATTCGATAAATGGTGGCGGGCTCTGGGCTCGTTGGTCGACGAAGCGGTTTCGCCGGGTGGTAGGGACCAGGGACGTGTTCGCGTTCGCGACAAGGACGAAGCCTTCGGCGATATCCGGTCCGAAACTTTGGGCCTCCTGGAAGACCTGGCCGAAGCTTCCGGGACCTTTGCCCGGTTGGCGGGGCACATTTCCGTCCTGGATGATCTTTCCGCGGGTATCGAAGACGACCTGGCCCAGCTGGCCCAGGCCGGTCAGTTGCTGGGTAGGCTTCACCTGGATATCCACTTTCTCATGACCGACCCTGACGAAAACTGGGTGACCTGGATCGAACCGGCGCCTTCCCGTGGAATCCGCCGCCTGGGAGCCACCCTGCTGGAATCCGGGCAGGTGCTGCGGGAATTCTGGCTCGAAACCGACCTGCGACCGGTCATGACCAGCGCCACGCTGGCTGTGGGGGAGGATTTCACGCATCTGCTCAATGAACTGGGACTGAGCCGGCGCAGGCCTCCGACGGTGACCAGCACCACCCCGTCGCCCTTCGAATATCACAAGCAGTCTCTGATCCTGACTCCGTCCCACTTCCCGGATCCCGGCGCTTCTCATTTTGGCCGCGCCGTTGGCGAGGTGATCAGGGACCTGGCTCTGGGTGTTCCCCGCAAGACCATGGGCCTGTTCACATCCTACCGGCTGATCCGGGAGGCCGCGGAAGTCCTGCAAGAGGCCGGTTTGACCGAAGAAACCGGAACCGGCAGCTCCGACCTTCCGGTGTTGTTGACCCAGAATCCACGCTCGGGTCCCGGCACCTTGCTTTCGAGATTTCGGCGTCACGCCCGCGCCGTTTTGCTGGGTACTTCCACTTTCTGGGAGGGCGTTGATTTTCCCGGTCAGGATCTGGAAATTCTGGTGGTGACCAAACTTCCGTTCCTGGTGCCGTCGGATCCATGGGTGGAGGCCCGCTGTGAAAAGCTGGCCGCGGTGGGAGAAAATCCCTTCACCTCATTCATGGTCCGGGATGCCGTGTTACGGTTGCGGCAGGGATTTGGTCGCCTGATTCGCCGCACGGGCGACCGAGGCGTGGTGATCATTCTGGACAACCGGTTGCACACCAAAAATTACGGAACTACGTTTTTGAGCGCTTTACCCGTCATGCCGGTTTCTTTCGGCGGTCCGGCCGATCTGCTGGAACGGGTGGATGATTTTTTCAAACGTTGATCCCGGCATGCCGGGTCAGGGAGTGGTCGTGGAATCCAGAGGGAAAATTGAATTCATCATAGGTGACCAGGAAATCGATCTGGCCGGGTTCATGGCCGTATGTTCAGGCCGTGCGGATGTACGGCTGGGAGACAAAGCCCGCAGCTTGATGGAACGTTGCAATGATTTCCGGAAAAAGCTGGCTACTTCGAACCGGCGCATCTACGGGGTGAACACCGGATTCGGACGGCTGGCAGACACGGTCATTCCGGTGGCCGACCAGGTCCAGTTGCAAAAGAACCTGGTGCGCAGCCACGCGGTGGGTTGGGGAGATCCCCTGGATCGCGAGGTGGTTCGGGGGATGATCCTGCTGCGTGCCATGAGTCTGGCGCATGGGTATTCGGGCGCCCGGGTCGCCGTCGTGGAACAATTGCTCTGGTTGTTGGAAGCCGATCTTCATCCCTGGATTCCTTCCCGGGGATCGGTCGGGGCCTCGGGGGATTTGGCTCCACTTTCCCACCTGGCCTTGGTACTGATGGGAGAAGGCCACTTTCTGGAACCGAGTGGCGAACGCGTTGACGCCGGACCAGTACTTGATTCTCGGGGCCGGGCCGCCCTGGAATTGGAAGCCAAGGAAGGTCTGGCCCTGATCAACGGCACCCAGCAGATGAACAGTATCGGTTTGGTGTCGGTGGCCCGGGCGATGAACCTCATAGGCCGGGCGACCCTGGCCGCGGCCCTGTCCCTGGAAGCTCTCGAAGGCAGCGCCCTGCCTTTCCACCAGGGGTACCACCATCTGCGCCCGCATCCTGAAATCGAGGACGTCGCCGCCTGTTTCCGGGCCCTGCTGGACGGCAGTGAGATCCTGTCCGCCCACCATGATTGCGCTCGGGTCCAGGATCCCTACTCGGTTCGGTGTAGTCCCCAGGTCCTGGGCGCCAGCCTGGGCGTGGTCCGCCATGCGGGTGAGGTGTTCCTTCGCGAAGCCCATGCGGTGACCGACAATCCCGTCCTGCTGCCGGACGAGGAACTTGTGATTACCGGGGGGCATTTCCACGGCCAACCACTGGCCCACCAGCTCGATTTTCTTTACCAGGCCGTCAGCGAAATCGCCAATATTTCCGAGCGCAGGATCAATCTCCTGCTGGGGGGCAACGGTGGGCGACTGCCTCGTTTCCTGGCCGCGGATCCGGGACTTGAATCGGGCTTGATGATCCTCCAGTATCTGGCGGCGGCTTTGGTGACCGAAAACAAATCCAAGGCTTTTCCGGCAGCCGTCGATTCGGTGCCGACCTCCGACGGGCAGGAGGATCATGTGAGCATGGGCAGTGTCTCCGCTTTAAAACTGGCCGGAGTTCTCGAACGCACCGAGACGGTGGTCGCGGCCGAGATGTTGACGGCCGTCCGTGCTTTGCAGTACATCACGCGCGCCGATCTGGCGCCCCGCGCCGGCCGGTCGCCCCTGGGTCTGTCCGAACCGCTGGCCGCGCTCACCAAACAGATTGCCGCTCTGTCCCAGCCCGATCCCGCGGACCGGTCGCTCAGTGATGATGTGGCCCGCCTGTCGGACTGGGTGCGCCGGGGAGACCTCCCCGAGGTATCCGCGGCCGGGCTGGCGACGCTGAAAGGGATCATCTGAGCCTGCGGGCCAAAATTTAAGGAAGCCGACATGACTGCTCCTGTACGTATTGCTCCGGGAATCGGGGACGGATCAGCGACCGTGGATCTCGTCGTGACCGGAATAGGCCAGCTGTGCACGGTTCACAGTCCCGAGCTCGACGACAAGGCGGACGCCGGACCCCGGCGCAGGGCCGGGATGACGGATCTGGGTATCTTCACCGAGGCCGCCCTGGCGGTGGGAGACGGCCGGATCCTTGCCTGCGGACCGGAAGAGGAAGTTCTGACCGCAGTGTTCGGCGAACCGGCTATTCCGGATTTGGTGGAGGTAGTCGACGCGGCCGGCCGGGCGGTGATTCCCGGTTTCGTGGATCCCCACACCCATGCGGTTTTCGGACGCACCCGTCAGGACGAATACGAACGTCGCATCAAGGGTGAAACCTATCTCGAGATCGCTGCGGCCGGTGGCGGTATCCATTCTTCGGTTGCGGATCTCAGGGATCGTTCGGCCGAGGATCTGGTGGAACTTACCACCGTTCGGCTCAAGGAAATGCTGGCATTCGGTACCACCACGGTCGAGATCAAGAGCGGTTACGGATTGAATCTCGAAGATGAAATGAAAATGCTGCAGGTCGCCGGCGAGGCGGCGGCAGCTGTGGGCATCAGGTCGATACGTACCTGCCTGGCAGCTCATGAAGTGCCCGCCGAATTCCGGGACCGTCGTTCGGAATACGTACGACTTGTAACCGAAGAGATCCTACCCCGAGTGGCCCGGGAAAAACTGGCCGAGCGCTGCGATGTCTTTTGTGAACCGTCGGTCTTCGGCCTGGAGGAGAGCCTGATCATTCTGACCCGGGCCCGGGACCTGGGCCTGTCGCTCACCGTTCACGCCGATGAACTGGAACCCATGGGCGGCGCCGTCCTGGCCGCCCGCCTCGGCGCCGATTCCGCCGACCATCTGATCATGATCGATGCCCAGGGACGTGAGGCCCTGGCCGGATCGTCCACGGTGGCGGTCATGCTCCCAGGTACGGTTTTTACCCTCGGTTTGGACAGGTACGCGCCTGGTCGGGGTATGATCGACCAGGGCTGCGCCCTGGCCCTGGCCTCGGATTTCAACCCGGGCAGTTGTCCCATCCTTTCGGTTCCCCTGATCATGGCCATCGCCTGCACCCAGATGCGCCTGACCCCCGCCGAGAGCCTGGTCGCGGCAACCCTCAACGCCGCCTGGGCGGTGGGAAGGGCTGCTGAGGTGGGTTCTTTGGCACCGGGCAAAATGGCTGATTTCCTGCTCCTGGACGGTCCTGATTACCGTTTGGCGCCCTACCGGGCGGGCCATAACCCCGTGGACTCGGTTTTCCTTGGCGGAAGGAAGATTATTCCTTAACCCACCCCCGGAATCGGCGATGACTAGGCAAGGGAAGTCGGCGAAGGTTCGCTGGCTACGGGTAGTTCATCACAAGCCGACTGCTGACAGCGGGGGTCTGCCTCTTGTCCAAGCTTAGCCAATTGAAGCAGAAAGCCTATAAGGCAGGGAAAGACCGGAACTGGGATCTGGCTATCTCGGTCTATGAGCAGATTCTGGAAGTGGAGAAGAGCAATCCGACCGTCATCAACGAGCTTGGCGATCTGTGTCTGAAGGCGGGGAACACCCGTCAGGCCCTCAAGCATTTTCTTTCCGCCTCCAACAAGTACCGCAAGACCGGCCTGCTGAATAATTCCGTCGCCATCTGCAAGAAAATCCTTCGGCACGACGAAGAAAACATGCACGCTCACTGGTACCTGGCCGAGATCCGTTCTTCCCAGGATCTGGTGGTGGAGGGTGAGTCCCACGCCCTGGTCTTCCTCAGCGGTAGTGAGCACATGAGTGCGGAGCTCCAGGAGATCTTCCTCAAACGTTGCACCAAGCTTCTGGAATTGTATCCCACCAGCCAGCCCATCATGGAGGCCCTGGCCAAGATTTTCCGCAGTTGGCAAAAGACCCTGGAAGCCAGTCGCGCCGATTGTCTGAAGGCCTGTGTAATGTACGACTCGGGTGACCAGGACAGCGCCAGCAAATTGGTGGACGAAATCCTGGCCACCTCGCCGGATATACAGAACTATCCCGAATTCGGAAAGTGGAACCAACTGGTCAACCCCTCGGCCGTCCCGGAAGAGGCTCCCCTGGCCGATTACAATTCGGTCACTCTGGGAGGGGACGACGTGGCCCCCGCCGGTCCTGTGGAATCCCCTGCCGAACCTCAGCCCGATCCGCCGGCGGTCGGGTCGGACTCGGTGGAGACCTCCTTTTCGGGTGTCACCATTGAAATCCCTGAGGAACCCGCTGCGAAAGTGGAAAACGTTCCGGTCGCCAAGGACGATGAAGGTTGTCTCGTCATT